>NZ_JBHTCO010000005.1:0-344054 GCF_042665295.1 Scopulibacillus cellulosilyticus | reverse complement strand
AGAAAAACATGAAGAAGTAGAGGTAGTCTGTCCTTTTTGTGAAGGTACTATGCGACGAGCAAAAAAGAATCCCAAGTGATAAGGCTACACTTGGGAAGTAATTAAGTCGCGCTAGCGATTTTGTTCTGTTCTAAGATTAAAATGCTTATTTTACATACGGATAGCGACTTACAACGTTTTTTCGCGTTTCATTCCATAAAGTTCCATCTTTCGGTATAACCGGTTACGTGTAATATCTAAGCGTTCAGCAGCTTTTTTGATATTCCATTGGCATTCTTCTAAAGCATGTTCAATAGCTATTTTTTCCGATTCTGCCAAAGTTCGTACAGACGAATCTTCCCTAATGGTATTTTTAACTTGTATCTGTAAATCATCGGGTTGAATGTCTTTTCCATCTGCCAAAAAAGAAGCTGTATGTAAGACATTGACTAATTCGCGGATATTGCCGGGCCAATGGTATTTTGAAATCAGTGTTTTTGCTTTTTCTGACAGTTCTTTAAACGGATGGATTTGTTTTAACAGCTGTTCGGCAAGCTCAACTTTATCCTCCCGTTCGCGGAGGGATGGAAGTGTTAATTGAACGCCTTTTAAACGGTAGTAAAGATCATCTCGAAAACGTCCTGCTTCAACTTCCTCCAAAAGATTGCGATGTGTTGCGGCTATAACTCTGACATTAATTGATTTACTTTTAGTGCTTCCAACCGGTGTGATGCTTTTTTCTTGCAAAACTCTAAGTAATGTTACCTGAGCACGCAAGGGCATATCGCCAATCTCATCAAGAAATATTGTTCCGCCGTTGGCAGCTTCAAATTTACCAATGCTTCCTTTTTGGTTTGCACCGGTAAAAGCGCCGGCTTCATACCCGAAGAGTTCACTTTCTACTAAATTTTCTGGAATAGCACCGCAGTTTACAGCAATAAATGGTTTGTTATTTCTTGGACTTTTTACGTGGATAGATTGTGCGAACATCTCTTTTCCGGTTCCGCTTTCCCCGTATAGCATCACGGGCAGGTCAGTTATTGCCGCTTTCTTGGCTAATTCTATCTGTTGTTTGATTTTAGGGCAATTCCCTAAGATATTATGAAATGTATATAATTGTTTCCGAGAATCCTTTTGTTTCCTAGTTGGATCCAGAAGAATAGATTTCCAATATTTGTTTGTCCTGTCGCTAATAACTTCGTATTTAAATTGAGTATTTTCTTTAAATTCTTTTCCAATACAATCTGAACCAAAAAGCCTTTTGGCAGCTTCATTTGCACGGATAATATGTTCGTTATTGTCCAGAGAGAGCAAGGGCTTTGTATATTTGTCGGCAACTTGATTGAGTTCGTGAATAGTAATTAATTTTTCATACTCCATTTCTTCAAAAATAAGTTTATTTTGAATAGATTCCGCCGCCACTTGGGCAAGCGTTACGGATTCGTTTTTAAAAAAGGGTGATTCACTGCTAATGTTGATGACGCCAATGAGATTGCCATCTGAGTCATATATCGGGCTGGCAGCACATGTTAATGCATGATTTTCAACAAAAAAGTGTTCGTCACCTTTAATTAAAATAGGCGTGTTTTCTTTTAGAGCAATCCCTACAGCGTTTGTTCCTCTATATTGTTCATCCCAATTGATACCGATTTGTAAATTGTTTGTATTTTTAAAATTCAAAAACTCCGGAGTGCCTATTGCGTAGATAATGCGTCCTTTCTGATCAATTAATGAGGCCATATGATTTGACTGTTTTATATAAGGTTGCAATTTATTAAAGGTTGGCTTGGCAATGTGGATTAATTTTTCGTTTTCTAATTGCAGGTCTTTAATGTATTCGGAGTTAATCACTTGTTTTTGCGGTGTATCACCGGGATTTATATTTCTTTCGAGACAGCGCTTCCAAGATTGTTTTATCAATTGATTTCTTGATACCCTTGATGGAACTGACATAGGTGTTCGCTCCCTTATATAAATATTTCAACCATATCTATTATTATATCAAATTATTAATATATTCAAAATAGTCGATTTTGCAGCTTAAGAGAGAATGTGTCTAAATGAAACACACTGCTTCTTTTTGGAGCATGTTTTTTAAGTGCGGGGCTTAATGGCCAATATTTTAAGTTGGTATAAAACTTGCATTCACTAAAGTGAAAAAGAATATCAATCCATGTAAGTGTTCCTGGAAGCGGGAGGGTGATTTTATGCGTTGGTTTGTTCTGGCATTATTGTCTTTAGGGCTCTTAATAGATTTTGCTGATAAATCTATTATGGGGTTCGCGGCTGATCCAATAATGAAAGAGTTTCACCTTACTTATAGTGAGTGGGGGATAGCTGGAGGAGCCGCATTTTGGCTGTTTTCGATTGTAGGTGTCATTGGTGCAGCATTATCAGATAAAGTTGGTACAAAGAAAATGCTGGGATTTATGATATTCTTTTGGTCTATTCTTCAATTGGGTGCATTTGCTGTTACGGGTTTATCAGTACTCGTTCTTTACCGGGCTTTACTTGGTGCCGGTGAGGGTCCCTTTACGCCGACAGCTATGAGTCATATCGAAAAATGGTTTGCCCCGGAATCACGCGGTTTAGCTGCATCTATATTTATTAATGGATCTAATGTAGGATCACTGGTAGGGGCGCCTGTTTTAGTCACTATGATTGTTCACTTCGGCTGGCGAATAGCTTTTGCATCCCTAGGCATTCTTGGTTTTGTTGTGTTTATTGCCTGGATCTTTTGTCCTGAGAAGCCTAAATTTAAAGGATTACAGACTGAGTTAGGTGAAGACAAAGATTTTCCTAGGAAAAAATTTATTTGGTCTGAATTTTATCCTATTTTGTTGTCACCGGCTTGCATTTTTACATTACTTATTGGTTTTTCTTCCATGTGGTTGACGGTTTGGTCAGCGGTGTGGATGCCGAATTATTTTACCTCAGTCATTCATTTAACCCCGGAGGGAATGGGCTGGGCTGTTAGCGCGATAGGTGTTATCATGATCATTGTATCTACACTGATATCCTATTTTTCAGATCGGATGTTTGCTAAGAATCAAGATTTTCGAAAGTCGCGAGTGATGGTGACCGGAAGTTCAATGGTTGTCACTGGTTTAATTTTATCTTCACTCGTACTTGCCCATTCAGAGCTTTGGGCCATTATAGTATTCGGCTTCGGAATAGGGCTTTCGCAGTTAGCATTCATCATGCTGCCGCAAATCATGATCCGTTTGCTTCCTGAAAGAGCGGGTTTAATGGCCAGTATAGTGACATCATTTATGAATATAGCAGGTATTATAGGACCGATGATGACAGGTTTTGCTTTACAATCAGCGGGACACAATGTCACACTTGGATTTGATCACTCCATATTATTTATCGCCGCAGGACTCGTACTTTTCGGGCTGTTGTTTTCGTTATTCGTCGATCCTGACAAAAAAATGCGACATTTAGAACCTGCCATTGTAAAAGATTCGTCGCTTAATTGATGTGCAAAAATTTAGAATAGGTAATTAATTAACTTTCTGATAGATAAGAAAAAGGTTATGAATAGGAGAGATGATTATGACAACAAACTTAACAAACGAAGTGATAATTAAGGTACTTGGAACCGCTCAAGATGCAGGGGTGCCTCATGCTGGTTGTTACTGCGATCATTGCCGTGCCGCTTTAGAGAACCCTCATTTAAAACGGTTTGCCGCCGCACTTGCTATTGTGCTGCCCGAGAAACAAAAATGGCATTTGATTGATGCAACACCGGATGTAAGGGAACAAATGAATATGATGAAAGAAGATTATCCTAATATGGGATTAATGAGCAGTATTTTATTGACCCACGCGCACATTGGCCATTACACGGGTCTTATGTTTCTTGGACGTGAAGCCATATATACTAATAAATTGCCCGTTTTTGCTGGTGCAAAAATGGCAGAGGTATTAAGAAATGATGTACCATGGAAACAACTTGTAGATTTAGAAAACATTCAAATAGAAGATATTAGAAAGAAAAATTCATTTCAACTGGAATCTTGTGTAGAGATAACACCGTTAGATATCCCTCATAGAAATGAATACTCGGAAACATTTGGCTTTATTATAAAGGGACCCAATAAAAAATGTCTTTATATTCCTGATATTGACCGCTGGGAACAATGGGATAAAGATTTAAAAGAGGTTGCGGCAAATGTTGATTATTGTTTATTGGATGCCACCTTTTATTCAGAAAAAGAACCGGCACTTGAAGGGCTTGATTACCGGGAAATACCGCATCCGTGTATCACGAATACGATGGATTTACTGGAGGACGTTGTAAAATCTAATCCTGTAAAAGTTTATTTTACCCATTTTAATCATACAAACCCTGTTGTCGATTTTGACGACCCAAAAAGAGACATCATTAAGGAAAGAGGATTTTTTATTGCTGATGAAGGAATAACATTTACTTTATAATTTTTTTATAAAACAGTTGCTGGCAGCCGGCAACTGTTTTATTTTTTAGAAAATTTGCTTCAAAACGACACAATCTGTGTTTTTTTGAAGCATGTCAAGTTTTGTAAAATAGCGTAAAAACGGTCATTTTAAAATTGGCACGAGACTTGCATTAATGAATAGTGAATGATGATAAATCAACAAACATACTAAAAGCTGTCATTAAGAAGGGGGAAGAGTTATGGCAAAGTCTTACCAATTATTTATTGATGGTAAATGGGTGAATGCTGCATCAGGAAAGACGTTTGAATCTATTAATCCAAGTACTGGAGAATTAAATGGCATTATTGCCGAAGGGGGAAAGGAGGATGTAGATAAAGCGGTTGCAGCTGCACGTAAAGCTTTTGAATCTGGTCCATGGAAGGAAATGGCACCTGGTGATCGCGGAAGATTATTATATAAACTGGCGCAAAAAATGTGGGATAATTTGGGTTATTTAGCCGAAATAGAATCAAAAGACAGCGGGTTATTAATTAATGAAACTAAAAATATAGCCATTCCAGCTACAATAGATGTTTTAGAATTTTATGCAGGGTTAGCGAATAAAGTCCAAGGCGATACGCTTGCATCTCCTCATGATCGTTTGAATTATACTTTAAAGGAACCGCTTGGTGTTATCGGCGCGGTTGTCCCGTGGAATTTTCCTTTAATGATAACAATGTGGAAGCTTGCACCGGCGCTGGCAGCAGGTAATACGATTGTCATTAAACCGGCTGAACAAACGCCAATCAGCATTCTCGAGCTTGTCCGATTATTTGAAGAAGTCGGTATTCCAGATGGTGTGATCAATGTTGTCCCTGGATTTGGTGAATCAGCCGGCTCAGCCTTAACATCCCATCCTGGTATCGATAAGATCGCTTTTACCGGTTCTACGGCAACAGGACGAATGATTATGCAGGCAGCGAGTAAAAATTTAAAACCTGTAACGCTTGAGCTTGGCGGAAAATCACCGAATATTATTTTTGAAGATGCAAACATCGAGAGTGCAGTCAACGGATCAATGTTTGGCATTTATTTTGCACAGGGTCAAGTTTGTGCTGCCGGATCAAGATTGTTTGTACAAGACGCCGTCTATGACAAATTCATGGATCTTTTCTTAAAGAAAGTTCAATCTCTTCGGGTAGGCAATCCGCTTGATGAAAAAACGCAAATGGGACCTCAAGTTTCCGAACAGCAGCTTAATACCATTGAACGGTATGTTGCGGCAGGTCTTGAAGAAGGCGCTAACCTTCTAACAGGGGGAGAACGCTTTAAAGAATCCGGAAATGGTTATTATTATACACCGACTATTTTTGAAAATGTAACAAATGAAATGACAATTGCCCGCGAAGAAATTTTTGGACCGGTCGTTTCTGTTATTCGTTTTAAGGATGAACAAGATGCGCTAGAAAAAGCCAACGATACAGTATACGGTTTGGCTTCCGGAGTTTGGACCAATGATATTAAGCGGGCCCACCGTATGGCTCGCGGTTTGAAAGCAGGCACAGTATATGTCAATACGTACAATATGCTTGACAGTACCGCTCCGTTTGGCGGGACAAAGCAAAGCGGCTTTGGCCGGGAACTGGGAGTACAAGCGATGGATATGTATACACAAACAAAACATGTCTGGGTAGATTTAAGCGAGCAAGGCATAAATTGGTACGGTCTATAATTCGGAAATTAAATAAAAATATTCACATCTGTTCGAAATTTTAATATAATTGTCGAAACAACTAATTATTTTATATTGGAGGGTTTATATATGTCTGGAAATCTATCAACAAAAAATAGAATGAAAGAGTTGGCTGAATTAGATAAAAAACATTATTTACACCCGACAACACCGGTAAAAGCTCATTTTGAACAAGGCCCGCCTATTATCGTTTCTGAAGGAAAAGGTATTTATATTAAAGATGTCAACGGTGAAGAGTACATTGACGGTATGTCGATGCTTTGGAATGTCAATTTAGGACATGGTCAAAAGGAATTAGCTCAAGCCGCGCAAGAACAAATGTCTAAATTGGCTTACAGCTCTTCATTCTTCGGTAATTCTCATGAAAGAGCCATTGAATTAGCAGAAAAATTGGCAACGCTTACGCCAGGCGATCTAAATGTTGTATTCTATACATCCGGCGGCTCAGAATCCAATGATTCAGCCTTTAAATTAGCAAGATACTACTGGAAGGTTAAAGGCGAACCTAACAGGACTAAAATTATTGGACTTGAACGCGCCTACCACGGAACGACGCTGGGAGCCACAAGTGCAACCGGCATGACAGAATTCCAAAACTTTGTCAATGCGAAAGCGCCTGATTTCTTCCATGCCAAAGCACATCAAACCAATTGTGAACTGGGAGATAAAAGCGATCCGAATTATGAAGGCTGTATAAGAGATATCGTTGAAAAAGAAGGTCCTGAAACAATTGCAGCCGTTGTCTTAGAACCAGTTCAAGGAGCCGGCGGCGTTTTCTTCCCGCCTGAAGGTTACCTGCAAGCGGTAAGAAAGCTTTGTGACGAATTTGGTATTTTAATGATTACTGATGAAGTCATTACCGGTTTCGGACGTACAGGAAAAATGTTCGGCGTTAATAATTGGGATGTCGTCCCAGATCTTATGACGGTTGCTAAAGGTATTACAAGCGGTTATTCCCAATTGGGAGCTGTCATAATGAAAGAAAAAATTAGAGATGAACTCGTCAAATCTGATGATGTTCTCTTCCATGGCTTCACATACAGCGGACATCCAACTGCCTGCGCTGTAGCCTTGAAAAACCTTGAAATTATTGAACGTGATAATATTGTAGCTAACGCTAAAAATATGGAAGCTGTCCTTAAAGAAGGCTTAAAATACTTAGAAGAAAAACATAAGACTGTAACGAAAACAAGAGCTTTAGGTTTGCTGGCAGCCTTTGAGCTTTACGAAGACCCTGAAAGCGGTAAACGTTTTGATCCTTCCTTTTTAGCAGCTCACAAACTTGTTGATGAGTGCTTTGACAGAAAACTTATTCTAAGGACTGCGGAATGGGACGGTGACAATATTATAGCCATCGCTCCTGCGCTTATTGTTAACAAACAGGAAGTTGAAAACATCATCAGTATTATCGACGATTCACTCACAGCTTTCGAAAAGAAACTTGGTTAATTCAAGATATTTTTTTCAAAAAGGTCTCTTATCATCAAGAGACCTTAATCAATAATATCCTGTTGCTGTTATTGGATACTAATTTACATTGTGAAAAAATGAAATTTTTCAAATTGAATTTGGAGGATAACAATGACATTAAAAACGGGTTTCATATGCGACGAAAGTTACTTTTGGCATGATACGGGAAACGGAGCTTTATGTTTGCGGCCCGGCGGATGGGTAGAATCAGATGTCCATTCTGAAAATCCTGCAACAAAAAGACGGGTTAAAAATCTTTTAGAGCGAAGCGGGTTCATAAAGGAATTAAAGCCAATAGAGCCGCGTACCGCTACACGCGAAGAAATTGAATTAAATCATGTGTCTTCTTATATTGATAAGGTTAAGGAATTAAGTGATACAACGGGCGGAGATGCTGGAGATATTGCTATTGTAGGGACCGGATCTTATGAAATAGCGTGTCTTTCAGCCGGCGGCGCGCTTACCGGGGTAGATGCAGTAATGAATGGTGATGTTCAAAATGTTTACGCACTGACCAGACCGCCTGGACATCATGCTGAAATGGAAATAGGCATGGGTTTTTGTTTGTTCAATAACGTGGCAATTGCAGCCAAGTATGCTCGAAAAAAGTACGGATTAAAACGGATTATGATTGTGGATTGGGATGTACACCATGGCAATGGTACGGAAAACGCATTCTATGATGACCCGGAAGTGTTGTTTGTTTCCCTTCATCAAGAATTTAATTTCCCGCCAGACAGAGGATTGACTCAACATACAGGTGAAGGAGACGGACGCGGATACAATATTAATATTCCTTTGCCTGCAGGTACGGGTAACGCAGGTTACCTTTACGCATTTGAGAAAATCATTGAGCCAATCGCAGAACAATTTAAGCCCGAGCTTGTACTGGTATCCGCAGGGCAAGACCCGAGTCCATTTGACCCGTTAGCACAAATGATGGTGACAGCTGAAGGCTTTGGTAAGATTGCGGCCATTGCTAAAAATATTGCAGAACGCCATTGCGGCGGACGTTTAGTCGTTTGTCACGAAGGAGGCTACAGCTCGGCCTATGTACCGTTTTGTACTCTTAGAGTTATTGAATCTATTAGCGGGCTGAAGAGTAAAGTTGAAGAAGATCCATATCAAATGGTCATTGATGGCTTACCTTCTGATGTCCTTGCCAAACACCAAAAGGAAGCAATAGATCAAATTGCAAAACATCATTCCGAGTTTTGGGGTTTAATGGTTAAATAGCGGTTCGCTTATCAAAAAGGTTGATATGGGTAAGGGGGCAAAATATTGGATAATCAATTAAAAAGAACGATAGGGTTTTGGCCGGCAGTTGCAACTGCCGTAGGTATTGTTGTATCTTCCTCTGCCTTAGTATCTTTAACTCAGGGATTTGGTATTGCCGGACCGGGTTTTATTATTGCGATGGTTGCCGCTATGCTATTAAATTTATTCGTGGCACTTTCATTTGCGGAACTTTCTTCGATTGTTCCGCAAGCGGGCGGCATTAACCATTATACGCTTCCCACCATGGGGCCATTTATAGGCATGATTTCAGTAATAAGCGGCTATGTACTTGTCAATATGTTTGCTGGAAGTGCAGAAGCTCACATTGCGGGTTTGGTTATTCACGATACTTTTCTGCCTTCTGTTCATCCTTTATTTATTTCAATTGCTTTTGTCGTCATACTTGGTTTAATTAATATCCGCGGGATAGAATTTTATAGTTGGTCACAAATGATTTTAACAGGCGTAATGATTGTTTCTATTTTTGCTATTGGCATCATAGGACTTACAGGAACTGGCAGTGGACAACCTATTAAAACATCTTTGGATTTTAACACTATGGGCTGGGGAGTTCTCGGTCTGTCTGCTTTGGCATTTTGGTTGTTTGTTGGCATAGAGTTTGTTTGCCCTATGGCAGAAGAAATAAAAAAGCCTAAGATATATATTCCGATGTCTATGATCATGGGTCTATTAATCATATTAGTTGTTGATTTCATATTTGGAAACGCTGCCATTAAATATGTCCCTTTAAAAACTTTAGCAGGCGCGGCAGATCCGCATGTTAAAGCGTCAACAGCTATTTTAGGGAAAACAGGGCAAATTTGGATTGGTATTGTGACAGTTTTTGCAACGGGAAGCACGATTAACACGCTTTTATGTGCAATTCCGCGAATGCTGTATTCAATGGCGCAAAAGGGTCAAATGCCAAAAATGTTCGGCAGGTTAAATAAATGGGGAAGTCCCTGGGTCGCTATTGTTTTTATGACCAGTCTTTTTCTAATCTTCCTTATCATTGGCGTAACAGGGAGTAAATCCATTACGACATTTATATTAGCCGGAGCTTTTTGTTGGATGGTTACTTATATCATTGCGCATCTAAACGTGATTATTATGCGATTTAAATATCCAAATGTGATAAGGACTTTTAAATCGCCGCTTGGCATCACATTTCAGGTTATTGGGATCGCAGGGATTATTTATATGATGTTTAACATATTTCCGGATCCAGCCGTAAAAGTTCGAATCTACATGTATGCGATCATTTTCCTATTAGTTACAATTATTTATTCCGCTTGTTGGGTTAAGTTTGCAATGAAAACGAAACTCTTCAAAACGACACCTTTAGAGGAGCTCTTAGAAAAAGAAGTAGAGTACTCAAATGAGTCGATCGTTTCTTTTAAAAAGGAAAATCAGACTCATATATAAGGATCAAATATACCATAACTGGAAGGAAGGGTTCGGATGGGTGTAAAAGATAATAGGACAAAGCCTGTTGCACTTATTACAGGAGGCGGATCAGGCATTGGCGCCGCTATAGCTGGTAAATTGGCTCAAACTCACCATGTTGTCGTTTGCGGCAGGCGTCAAAAACGTATAGAAGAAGTTGCCAATAGTATTAACGGTACAGCTGTTCAAGCTGATGTTGGTATTGAGGATGATGTTGATCGTCTAATCAAGCAAATTATAGAAAAGTTCGGCAGACTTGATGCTCTAATATTAAACGCAGGCGTGAATCATGAGGGTAAGGTAACTGAAACAAGTTTTGAAGACTGGGAAAGGGTTATACGAATTAATCTTACTTCAGGATTTTTGGTCTCAAAGGCTGCATTGCCATACCTATCTAAAAATGGAGGATCCATAGTAACTATTTCATCTGTTGCCGGACTTAAAACAGCACCTTCACTTCCAGCGTACTGCGCTTCAAAAGCCGGCATTATTGCGCTGACCCAATCAATCGCAGTTGATTATGCTGACCGTCATGTCAGGGCGAATATTGTGTGCCCTGGATGGGTAAGAACGGAAATGGCTGATGAAGAAATGAAAAGTTTAGCAAAAGATTCCGGAGAAACATTGGAACAGGCTTATCAGCGAGTAACAAAACTTATACCAGCCCGCCGTCCATCCAATCCGGAAGAGATTGCAAATACTGCAGCATGGTTAATTTCAAATGAAGCTTCTTTCATTACTGGAGCTGTTATTCCGGTTGATGGCGGCTCATTAACGTTGGAATGACTGCATTTATGTAATGGGTCAGAGGTTAAAAGTTTGAACCTTCATTAATTGATCGAATATAAAAAATTTAATTATAAAATTCAAAGTTATTTTGTCCCGAGGAGGAAAATCAATCATTATGAGTAATGGAAAAAAAGATTACATTAGTGTTGGTGAACTTTCTGTTGGGTTTAGTGAAAATATCATGCAGCCTACTGACAGATTAGTTGGTGAAAGTTTAACTCTGTTTTACGAAAATGGTAAAAAGTCAAAACTGACTTTTGTAGATATCGAAACGCTTAAATGGGCCATTATAGATGGGGAGGCCGAGGAAAAATTTGTTTGTTCTTATACGGCGGTGATGCCAAGAGAAAACATTTATTTTATTGACTTTATTGTCTCTTATGGCGATACAAAATCAATTTCCATTGTACTTGACCTAAGACAAAAAATTGCAACTGTAATAACAAGTATCCTGCCAACTGCAGAAGAGATTGCAATACCAATGCTTGATCGTGCCAATCAAGGAGTACCGCTTACTTCGGTTAAAGCTGTATTCGAACACGTGTCCGTAGATAAACCGTTTACTGATGATGCACCGCAGCATCGTCCGACAACTGATTTGATCGGTAAAACTATCGAATTTATTTACAGCTCGAAAGATGTCTACCAGCACACTTATTTAAACGAAAACTATTATACTTGGCATTGTGTTTCTGGAAATGAGAAAGGATTGTGTGATACTGATCGATGCTTCTACTATAAAGTTGACAACAATCTCTACCTATTTCTTTGGTTGGAAAAAGTTATCCCTACAGCAGGTGTTGTGATAGAAGATCTGGATGCCATGCGTTCATATGGAAAAATCTACGGTTATGAAGGTTATCAAGCCGGCCGTATTTCCAATTTCCCTGTTGGATCATATGCCAAGATAGTAAATCAAAAAGAACAACCTATTAATTCATGATAATGTATCCTGTACGAATTTTAAAAAGAGTTTCCAATTATACTAGGAAACTCTTTTAATTCGCGCAACTTAAAAACCCTTAAAAAAACAAAAATTTTTACTCGGTGCCAAATTAAAGATTAAAGGAAGGTGTTTTATGAATACATTAACCGGAATTGAACAAGATCGTATAACTGAACTATTAAAAAACGAGGAAAATATGTTTTCCAGAAAGAATCCGAGATCCCGGGACCTGCACTTGAAAGGGAAACAGTCCCTTGTCCATGGTGTTCCAATGCATTGGATGAGTAATTGGGCTTCTCCATTTCCGCTCTATCTAAAAAAGGCTAAAGGCGCTTGGTTAATGGATGTAGATGACCATGAATACGCTGATTTTTGCCTTGGTGACAGCGGAGCTATGTTTGGGCACGGAAATGAGGATGTTTCTAAGGTGATCAGTGATCAAGTGTATAAAGGAAGTACTGTCATGTTGCCAACTGAAGATGCAGTGTGGATTGGGGAGAATTTACAAAAACGATTTGGACTCCCTTACTGGCAGTTTACTACATCAGCGACTGATGCAAACCGATTTGCGATCAGAATCAGCCGAATCATGACCGGACGTGATAAAGTTCTTGTATTTAATGGCAAATACCATGGATCGGTTGATGAAACACAAGTGTCTATGGCAAGCGGCAAAATGATATCACAACCAGGTGTTCATCCGAACGCAACTGATTTTAATCGGACAACAAAGGTTATTGAATTTAATGATATAGAGGCATTGGATGAAGCGCTTTCTTCTCAAGACGTTGCATGTGTACTTACTGAACCAATAATGACCAATGTTGGCATGGTTCCTGTAAAACAAGGTTTTCATGAAGCACTTCGGGAAATCACCCGGCGTACAGGGACTTTATTAATTATTGATGAAACGCATACCATCTCTACAAGCCCGCAAGGCTACACAGGCGCTTATGGATTGGAACCTGACATTTTAGTTCTGGGGAAAGCCATAGCAGGCGGGATACCGGCCGCTTTTTATGGTATGTCAACTGAAGTGGCCGAAGTCATGCACAAATATACGGAGTTAGATAATTATAAAATTAACCATTGCGGTTTCGGAGGGACACTTGCAGGTAATGCCCTTACACTTCGAGCCATTCGTGCCACATTAGAAAAAGTGATGACTGATAATAATTATGCTCATATGAAAACTATGGCTGAAAGATTTGAAAAAGGTGTGACCGATATCATTCGTGAATTTCATTTACCGTGGCATGTCACACGGATTGGAGCAAGAGTTGAGTACATGTTCAGCAAGGAAGCACCACTAAATGGCGGTGAGGCGCTTGAAGCTAACGACCCAAGGCTGCAAGCGGCCATACACCTTTTTCTGCTTAACAGAGGCGTATTGATGACACCATTTCACAATATGGCACTCATGTGTCCGCAAACGAGGGAAGAAAATGTTGATAAGCATACAGAAGCTTTCCGGGAATGTGTAAAGCAATTAGTGTAGCACAATTATTTTTATTTTAGATTGGGCAATCAATAGACTGATATTTAAGCTTTCGAATGGATATAGGGTCAGTTTTCGAAATGTTTACAATCTTAATGTTGAACATTAAGAAGGAGGATAAGGAAATGGGCGGTCAGCGATATGAACGTCGTTTAGTTACTTTATTATTTTTTGCATGGGGTTTTGTTTTTCTGGATAGGCTTGCAATTACTTTCTTATTTCCTACCATTGCACCAGAGATTCATCTGAGTAATGCTAATTTAGGTACAATAAATCTTTGGCAGGTCGTAGGGTATGCGGCATCCGCTATCATTTTTGGAATGATATCAGATAAAACGGGTTACAGAAAAAAATGGTTAGTTATTTTTGTATTTGCAGCTTCCTTATTCTCAGCACTTTCCGCAGCGTCCGGTTCATTTGAAACATTAGTATTTTTTCGGTTTTTAACTGGAGCCAGTGAAGGTCCTGTTTTACCAATTGCCATGTCAATGCTGTCTATGCAGGGGAATCCAAAAAAATTCGGCAGAAATTCAGGAATAGTAAATGCCGGAGTTTCGGTATTAGCAAGTACCATAGGTCCCATTATAGTTACACAATTAGTCGTTCATTTTAACTGGCATATGGCGTTTATTTTATCCAGTATCCCAAGCTTTTTACTAGCGATTTTTCTTATAAAGTTTTCTAAGGAAATAGATCCTTCTGAAATTAAAGAGCAGGAAACGATTAAGTGGAAAGATTTCGTAAAAGTTATCAAATACAGAAATGTTGTCCTGAATCTATTAATCTCTATTTTGGCAATGGGCGGTTACTGGATCATGTTAACGTTTGCGCCTCTTTATTGGGTTGAAGTAGGACATCTATCTAATCAAACAATGGGATTGTTAAGTTCAGGAACAGGACTGATCGGAATTTTTTGGTGCATAGCGGTTCCTTATATCGCTGACCATATCGGTCGAAAAACGACACTGATTATATTTTGTTTTTTATCTATCATTCCGTTGGCTGTTCTATATTTTTTCCAAGGCGGATGGATAAGCGTCGCAGCTTATGTATTGCTCACGGGCGTCATGGGCGGGATGTTTCCTTTGTATATGACGATTATTCCGATGGAGACTGTACCTAAGCACCTGGCAGCCACAGCAAATGCGCTTATTATGGGTGCCGGTGAGTTGATCGGGGGCGCTATTGTTCCGCGAGTCGCAGGTTCATTCGCTGATATGTATGGACTGGGGATGGTTATGATCTGCGGGGCGATAGGGTTTTTCATTGCTGCATTAGTAGGTTTTGGCTTAATTGAAACTAAACCTAAGGCAGTCAAAGTTTCCGCTGATATTGTTAATCAGCCAAATACTTAATAATAAATACTTAGGAATCGGGAAAGCACTGGAGTAACTAATAATTCTAGTGCTTTTGTTATGCAGCGGGAAGTGCCCATATTATTTGAAGTTAACAGAGTTTTTCAATTCATTTTAACAACTCCCACAGATAGAATATTCCTTCACGCATAAGCTGATTTGTGTTTCTCAAGTTTTCTATATGACTTGTTTTCATAATTTGAATCTATAACTTATAAACTTAATATAAGATAGCTTTTTTATACAAGGTGGGGATAGCTTGTTGGATTTTTCATTCACCGAAGAACAAGAATACTTTCGGGAAATTCTTAAAAAATTTGCAAAGAAGGAATTGCTGCCTCATTACACTAAATGGGATCGGGAAGGTAAATTTCCAAGGCATTTGTGGGAAAAACTTGCGGAGTTAGGTGTAAATGGTCTAAGGATCCCAGTTGAGTATGGCGGAAACGGTGCTGATTGTGTAACAACCGGGATTGCGGCAGAAGAGATTGGCCGGGGTGATTTTAATCTTACTTATGGGGTCATGTTGAATGGTTTAATAGGAGAAATTATTAATCATCATGCTCGGGAGGAATTAAAACAGGAATGGCTTCCTGAAATAGCTGGCGGTAAAAAGGTTGTCGGCATTGCCGTTACAGAGCCAGCTGCCGGAACTGATGCTGGCGGGATTAAATCAACTGCTGTACATAAAGGAAAAGAGTATGTCCTTAATGGAGAAAAGTCAGGTATTAGTGTCGCAGCATATGGCGATGCATTTATTGTATTTGCAAAAACTGACCCTGAATTAGGTAATCGTGGTATTAGTGCGTTTATTGTCCCCAGAGATCTTCCAGGGGTTGAATGTAAAGAGTATGAAGATATGGGCAATATTCCGATTGGCCGGGGTTCAATTTACTTAAATGATGTTGCAGTTCCTGAGAAGAACTTAATTGGTCTTGAAAATATGGGGTTTATTCAGGTGATGAATGGGTTTGATCTCAGCCGCTTGTTAATCGGATTACAGTGTGTCGGGGCTGCCCTTCAAAGTATTGATGAGACAATAGAGCATGTAAAAATTAGACATTCTTTTGGTAAACCGTTGGCAAAGTATCAAGCCGTTTCATTTCCGATTGTTACTCATTACACCAAATTGGAATTTGTGAAGTGGCAGGCATATCGCGGATTATGGCTGCGTGATCAGGGATTGAAGCACTCAAAAGAATCATCATCTGTAAAATGGTTAGGTCCAAAGTATAGTCAGGAAGCGATCCACGAATGTTTATTGCTGAACGGCCACTATGCTTATACGAAAGAAATGCCGCTTGAGCAGCGCTTGCGTGATGTCATTGGTTTAGAAATTGGTGATGGCACAGCTCAAGCCAATCAAATGGTTATCGCAAAGGCGATTTTCGGGAAAGAATTCCGAACCTATTAATCTGGTGATTATTTATATAAATAGAAGGGTCTCAAAAAACAACCGAAAAATGGAGGTATTCAGTGTGAATTTAACAGATATTTTATATGAAAAGGCTGATGGGATTGCAAAAATTACGATTAACCGGCCGAAAGTATACAATGCTTTCCGGGCAAGGACGATTCAGGAATTAATTATGGTGTTCCGTGATGCTTGGGATGACAACAGGATTGGTGTGGTTATTTTAACGGGAACAGGCGAAAAGGCATTTTGCGTTGGCGGGGACCAAAAGGAAAAAGGGGATGAAGGCGGTTACGATTATTCCGGAGGTTTGGGGGGCGGCATCGGACTGGAAATAGAGAATCTGCACCAAACGATCCGTAATATTCCAAAACCAGTTATTGCAGCAGTTAATGGGTATGCAATAGGTGGAGGTCATGTCCTTCATGTTATTTGCGATTTAACGATTGCGTCAGAAACGGCAAAGTTTGGCCAAAGCGGTCCAAAGGTTGGGAGTTATGATGCCGGGTTCGGTTCCGCTTATTTGGCAAGAATTGTCGGTGAAAAGAAAGCACGGGAAATCTGGTACTTGTGTGAACAATATTCTGCACAGGAAGCAAAAGAAATGGGACTCGTAAACAAAGTTGTACCCGCTGATCAGCTGCAACAAGCCGCGATTGAATGGGCTGAAAAAATTCTCCAAAAGAGCCCGACAGCACTTAAAATGCTTAAATACTCTTTTAATGCGGACAGCGCAAATATCCAAGGCATTACTCAAATCTCAATGGGGAGTCTCGCGATGTTTTATAACACTAAGGAATCAGAAGAAGGAAAGAACGCATTCCTTGAAAAGAGACCGGTAGATTTTATGAAGTTCAGAAAATAAAATTGGAGTGATAGGCATGAGTCAACGCACAGCATTTGTTACCGGGGCAGGAAGAGGGATCGGAAGAGAGATTGCCAGAACATTAGCTTCTAAGTCAATGAAAATAATAGTATCAGATGTAAATATGAAGAATGCTCAAGAAACGGTTACGTTGTTAAAGGAAAAAGGGCGAGAAGCAGTTGCGGTTTATTGTGATGTGACTCATTTGCTAAGCGTCCAAGAAGCTGTAGCGGAGTCGCTCACACATTTTGAAACGGTTGATGTGTTAGTCAATAACGCTGGCTGGGATAAAGTTGAACCTTTCTTGAAAAGTGAACCAAAATCATGGAAAACGATTATCGACATTAATCTGATGGGGCAAATTCATACATGTAAAGAAATTTTACCGCTTATGATCAAGAATGGATATGGAAAAGTCATTAACATTGCTTCTGACTCCGGAAGGGTCGGGTCTAGCGGGGAAGCTGTATACTCAGCCGCAAAAGGCGGAGTCATTGCCTTTACAAAAACTTTGGCGCGAGAAATGGCAAGGCATAAAATAAACGTCAATTGTATTGCACCTGGCCCAGCTGACACACCTTTATTTAAGGAAATTAGTTCATATAATCAAGGTATAACACAAGCGTTAGAAAAATCTATTCCATTTAGACGTCTGGCTAAACCTGGTGACATCGCTGGTGCCGTTGCCTTTTTCGCCTCAGATGAAGCAGACTATATCACAGGGCAAACGCTCTCTGTCAATGGCGGGTTAACGATGATTTGAAAGTTGAACAGGGGCAGTTCCTGGAGTATTTTCAAGGATGCAGGAATCTAATAGAAGAACTCAAGTTTTAACGAGGGAAATATTACCAGTACTTCATAATGAACCCGATTCGCCTTTTTAGGTAAATCGGGTGTTTATGTTCTTATTAAAATCTTATGTCAACTTAATTTGAAATCGTTATCAGGTTCCATTAACTTTATAATAGAAAGTTATGTTACAGAAGGATTTTCTAATTTAGTGAAGAATAAATAAAAAATGGTTTTATAGCCATATTATGATTATTATTAAAAACTTTAAAAAAAGAGGTGTGTTTTATGATTTTAGGAATTTATCCATACTTAATTATGAATGGTAACGGCCAGGAAGCTGTTAAATTTTATGAAAATGCATTGGATGCAAAAGTTCTTGGCGTTCAGACCTTCGGAGACATGCCTGAAAACCCTGAAATTCCTAATGAGGCCAAAGATCGTGTTTTAAACGCACATTTAAAAGTTGGCGATACCGATCTCATGCTCTCTGATACATTTCCGGGTAAACCATACCAAATTGGATCGCAAGTAACAGTAGCTATTACCATAAACGATGTTGAAAAATCAAAAGAAGTATTTGAAAAGCTGCAAGAAGGCGGTCAAGTATTAATGCCGCTTCAAGAAACTTTCTGGAGCCCATCATATGGTCAAGTAACAGACAAATTTGGTGTCACTTGGCAGATTTCAACTCAAACTTCTGATAATATCTAATTTTTTAGCCGCCGAAATAAAGAATCAACATTGTTGATTCTTTATTTCGATATTGCACTTACCTTTTTAGAGATGCCTAAAGGATTTTGGGACAGGCGACAAGCCGGCCTTTTCTTTGTAAAAGATCGACCATTGATCGGATATATCTACATAATTCATTACTTGATCGTATTGTTCTTTGTTGTAATTAATAACTTTAGCACCGCATCTATTTTCAAATATATGATAATAATTATTTTCTGCCTCTTCGCTAATTGTTCTATAGGAACGAACTAAATGTACGCTTGGATACCCATCCCAGCCTTTTATTTGAACAAAAGTTTCACCTAAAAACATATCGTTATCCGGATCAACTCTGTTTGGAAAAAGAGGTTTTTGCAGATAAGACATGAACTAAGCACCCCATTTTTATTGGTTTGTAAAAAGTATGATTGAAAATAAGTTTTATGTTTGGGGTGATTGTACTTTTTAAAAATTAAGCGATGCGGAATAAAGGGCCTATTGTTTCCAACAAGAGCATAATGTACTTTTAGTCGCTGATTATAAACTTTTCTCTCAATTGGCTAGCAGCGAATAATGCATCTTTGTCTTGAAGGATATCATCGGGTCTATTCCCATTTCCAAGGATATATCCGTCAAAAGATATACCAATAAAATTAAAAATATGTTGAAATTGCTGGATCAAAGGTAATCCCTTCAAAGATGGTTCGTCTCCACCAACCGCAATCACATATGCCTTTTTTTCAGACATTTTATTTTTAAAATCGGGATATTTCGAATCTCTCAATGTTTGTGACCAACGATCAATAAAGTTCTTCATTATTCCCGACATACTGTACCAATAAATAGGAGTAGAGAATATCAGAATATCATGTTCGAGTATACGATCAATAATTGAGTTATAATCATCATTTACATTCTTGAATCCTTCCGGTGAATGGCGCAGATCTTCAATAGGCTGAATGCTATAATCTTTAAGATATATTTTTTCAAGTTCTAACCCTTGAACCGCTTTCTCTGTTAAAGTCTCAGTATTGCCTTTTTCACGCGTCCCTCCATAAATAACTGCAATCGTCATCATTAACCGCTCCTTTACATTTTACTTAAACTGTCGATTGATTACCCATATCTTATTATGAAATAATTAATTAATAAAGATGATTATTTCGATTACGTTAATCGTAAATTTCGATTTAGAAAATTAACGGAGGTATGGGAATTTGGAGATAAAACAACTAATTACCTTTAAAACAGCGGCAGAGAATTTAAATTTTACTCAAACAGCTAAGCTATTAAATTTTGCTCAATCAAGTGTAACCGCCCAAATAAAAGCTCTTGAATCTGAACTTGGAAACCCATTATTTGAACGGCTGGGGAAACGTTTAGTATTAACAGAAGCCGGAAGAAAGTTTAAAATTTATGCGGATAAAATGATTATGTTAAATAATGAAGCAAAATCGGCTGTAAGCGGGAAAGAAACAACTGGCACTCTTATTATTGGGGCACAGGAAAGTCAATGCACTTACCGTCTTCCCCCTATACTAAAAGAATTCAAGAATCAGCACCCTAACGTTAAGCTCATATTTAAGCCGGCTCATTCAGATGAAAAGGCAAGAGAGCAGCTGCTTGAAGGATTGCTCGATTTAGCTTTCATTATGGATATATCAAAGCCGGCAAATGCTTTAAAAATAGAGCCGCTAATACAAGAAGAGATATTGATGGTTGCTTCTCCAGATCATCCTTTACTGGCTAAGACGGAAATTTCCCTAAAGGATCTTGAACATGAAACCCTGTTACTTACTGAAACCGGTTGCTCTTACCGCACAGTTTTTGAAGAATCTTTCCAATCTGCCGGGGTATATCCATTAAATAAATTCGAATTCGTTAGTATAGAAGCAATCAAACAATGTGTCATTGCCGGGCTTGGTATAGCGATATTACCCAAGATGGTTGTTGAGGATGATATTAAAAAGGGCAGTATCCAAGAGCTAGCATGGAAAAACTTTAAATCTCCTATTTTTACCCAAATTGCCTGGCACAAGGATAAATGGATGACACCTCCTTTTCAGGCTTTTATTGAGTTAACTCGTAAAATATTTAAAGGGATCAATTAAACTGTTTAATTGTTGAAAAATTATTATTTCAAATACTTGGTCCATAAAATTACTCTTTAATGAGGTGTCTATTATGAATCAAAATGATTACAAATGGGTCAGACAGACTCGGGGTGTACTTCTTGATTTTTGCATTGAACTAGAGCCAAAAGACTTTACCCGCCAAATGGGGTTTGGTTGGCAAAGCGTACGGGACACTCTGGTTCACGTAGCAGACTGTTATAACGCTTGGCTTGGTTCATTTGTTTTATCATTTATCCGAGAAGACCCCATCCTCAAGCTTTGCTAGGTGGGGGATGAATCGGATGCTTTTGGGCTTTTGCCATTTTGTACTTGCCTTTGTTTTTTGTATAATCTATAATAGTGTTAAGGTTCAGAACACACGTTCCCTTTGGAGGTAAAAATGAAAAAGGCTTATTTTTCTAGAAGAATCTATAAAAACGAGCTACCTTGCTATCTCATTCATGAATTAAATGGTGTGCTACAAACGTTCAACCATGCCAAGCGTTTTGCGTTCCATACTTTGGTCCGGGAAAAACGTTGGGGCCGTCAATTAAATAAAGAAAGTCTACATAAAGTGTTAAAGAAAAAATTTGGTCTGAACGATTACTATGCCAACAGTGCCCGTCAAGAGACTCTAGCCCTATCCTCTTCTTTAACAGAGTTACAAAAATTATATATCAAACAAACGGACGAAAAGATAAAAGGTCTAAAGAAAAAATTAAAAAAGGAACGAATAAAACTAACAAAGCTTCTTAAAGTCAAAGACAGTTTAATCAAAGGAAAACTTCATCTGCCTAAAAACAGCCCTTTTTTGAAGATAAACAACATGATTGCCCTTCATTTAAAAAATGAAACCCGGATTTGGTTAAATGATTATTTGTTTGAACACCAGTATCTTGATGTTCAAATTAAACATACAAAGTCGCAGATCGGACGTTTAGTCTTTCGTCTCTACCGTCTGGAAGAAAGGAAACAAAAATATAAAACTCATATACCCAGTTGCGTATTTGGCGGTAAAAAGTTGTTTAAGTCACAATTTACTATAGAAGAATATCAACGAAACCATGAAAAATGGCAAGAAATCTTTCATCAAGCACGGACGAAACAAATGATGATTTCTGGCCGGAAGGATGCCAAGTCTGGAAATTTTGTTTTCCAGTACAATATAGAGAATCAGGAATTGCGCTTCACCTCCATGAGAGGTAAAGCTTTTACTATCCCGTTCGTTTTGTTCCCGTACGGACAAGAGATTGTCAACAACGTGATTTTAACCCAACAAGCCTGTAAAAACAAAAAAGCCGATGGCCAACCGATCTCGTGGTCAATTGAGGATCACAGAGACTACTATATTATCAAATGTTTGGCAGAGGTTACACCTAACCCATATGTTAATTTTAGTACTTCTGATGGCGTTATCGGCGTGGATTGTAATGTTGACCACTTTGCTTGGGCTGACCTCACAAATGACGGCAACTACCTTGAAAGTGGAAAATTAAAATTTTCTATCGAAGGTAAAACAAGCGGTCAAATAACAAAAGTCATAGAAGCCCAAGCCATCGGTTTAGTCGATATAGCGGTTCAAAAAAACAAGCCCATTGTTCTCGAAAATCTGGATACAACGCTATCTAAAACGGGTAATAGATATGCCGATAAGAAAGCGAACCGTTTAAAGAGTCTATTTGCCTATAAAAAGATGATCATTGCGGTCACGAGCCGTGCAGAAAAAATGGGCATCGATGTGATTCAAGTTAATCCGAAATATACATCTGTCGCCGGAAAACTGAAATATATGCGCAAATTTGGTATATCTATTCATCAAGCCGCCGCATTCACTATAGGAAGGCGCGGTCTCGGATACAAAGATAAACCGCCAAAGATCCTTCATCAATATATCGTTCGTCATAACGTTCATCATTGGCGTCATTGGTACACGTTAAACAAAAAGCTAAACATTAGAACTCATCTTTTTTACACACTTTTCAATGTCAATACCCCTTATCAAAGTATTAACCTACATGATCACAATCTCATAGAAAATGAACGAAAAAAGTTATTTAAGGCATTAGCTTGATATTAACTTATGATTAAATAAAATCAAAGCACCATTGTACCAGTCTTTTACTCTAGTCACCGGAGCAGATGGCTATTCTAGGAGCTGGGCGCATTATAATGAGTGCTGTATGAAACCTCTATGCTTATTTGAAGATGGTGAACCTTCTTGTGCTTGCTTAAAAAGAAGACACAAACTGGTCATTCGAAGGAATACGTCGGATAATAGGTATGGTTGTACCCTCTTGTTGAACGGAGGGGATTCTAGGTTTTTTTAACTAGAATCTCCCATCTCAAGCTCCGCTAGGTGGGAGTTGTTCAATAAAAACGAAAAAACCGCTTACTCCAAAAGAAAATCTGAAGCAATTTGATTTGGATAAAATAAAGATACGCTTTGAACATATAGATTCTTTTGTTAATGAGGTATTTGAAGTGCTGGGACATCGCATGGATGAGCCAATTCATAGGGAGATTCCTTGGAGAGAAGGAGAAAAGTTATTAATTACACCAGGTAAATTACTGACACATACGATCACTCACGAATTCCATCACAAGGGACAAATTGCAGCTATGGCACGCCAATTGGGTTATGAGCCTCCAAATACAGATGTGTTAGGAACTGATGATTAGACCCTTTATTTATTGAAAAATGGGAATTTAGTTATTTTAAGTCTATTTACATGTAATAGTTTGGATGACATAATACAATAGATTGATTTCACATGAGGGGTAAGGCGCACTTTTGACCTTTCTGAAGTGTCTCTTTTTGGGAGACTTCCCAGGAAGGGAGGTGTTGCCTATGGATATATATCAGGCTTTGTCTCTGATGATGTCTTTCGGAGCACTTATTGCTCTGATAATGTCCAACAAAAACCAAAAGAAATAATCCCCTCATGTGCTTTGGCAGGTACTCAGGGGATTATTTTCCTTAGTGCAGCCTAACCCTCTTGATGGGGTTCGGTCTATTGTTTTGTCGGCAGTGTCTTAAAACACTGTCGACTTTATTAACTTATTCAATATATTCCTTTTCTATGTGTATTATAGCACAAAAACAAATTATACACATATAAAAAATAATCGTTTATTCCTAGGAGAACAAATGATGAATAAGGAAGCTATCTCTAATTTGTTCAAAAATTTCGCAATAAAAGAATGCAGCGGTTCAAGTAATTTATACTATCACCTGTCGTTAAACATTGCTAAAGATGAAGAACTGCTTGAAATGGCATCAAATGCTAACCCTGGACAGCCGATTCCCAATCTTTTCTTTGGCGCTGTTCAGAATCTGTTATTAAAAAGGGGCAGATCATGGGTTAAGAGAATACTATAGCAGTGTTGTTGATAATCCTATAGAACCTGAACAATCACTTTTTCATTTTAAAGACTTTTGACAAAAAATAGAAATGAAATCGTTTCAGTTCTTCAAACTAAACGGGTGCAAACAAACGAAGTGAGGCGCTGTACCTATTTATATCCAACCTGGATCCGAACTTTTTAAGGAAATGCAAAATTTTTTTAAGAAATAGAACGGCTAATCATCAATTTCGTTATTTTTAGCCCAATCCGAATATAAACCGCTGCCGTTACAGCCTTGGCAGTCTAATGGTGCTGAGAATTCATAATTGAATAAAGTTGTGAATCCTTTTCCGTTACAATCTGGGCACCTGCCTAAAGCTCGCATTTGTGAAACATGTTTTCCGTGCCTTTCGGATTTCCAATTTGAAATAGCATTAAAAAGACCCATTATTTTTTCACCTCATATTAGATAAGCTGCCTCTAGTGTTTGTTAGTTTTTAACTTATTATACTTTTAAAGGGTCATTCGCTATTTAAGGTTTTTTATTCTTTTCCCGCCTTTGTTTTAATTTATGATCAATAATATCTATATGTATGGCCGCCCATGCTTTTTCTCTATAATGGACAATGATGCTGGCGATGGTGATAACAGTATATAAAACTAAAAATATGAAGATATAGAGGTAGCTTTTCATTAGGAAAGTTTGCAGTTGTTTAGAAAGAAGAAATCCAAGCCAAGGCAAAGCGGAAATTAAAATCGGAATGATACCGTTGCCATCTTTTTCTTTAAGCATTCGATAGCGAATCATTGTTAAGTCAGTATCACCTAATTGATCATAAAAATGATCAATAGAACGAATTTCCTTAATTTCAGGAAGATTGGATATTTCTTTATCATTACTAACCGTTTTTTTCAATTTAAGATAAAATTTATGAGCATCACCGCGAAAAGTCATCATGCCGAATCAACTACTTTCTTTAAAACATTTCTATAATTAAGGGTTTCCCAACAAAAAGTTTTTAACATACATATTCATTTTATAGAGGAGATTAAGTTATGGAACGTGTGGCCTTTAAAAATTCCAGAAATAAGACTTTGATAGGGCACTTATTTTCATCGGAGTCTAAAGCAATCATTATTATGGTACATGGGTTTACATCAGATAAATTTTCAAAGGGCAGGTTTGACATATTAGCTAAAGCCTTTAATGAATCAGGCTTTGATGCTTTAACATTTGATTTTAGCGGCTGCGGTGAAAGTGACAACGATAGCTTAACCGCAGATAAAGGAATTGATGACTTAAATTCAGCAATCAGCTTTGTCATGTCAAGAGGTTATCAAAAGATAGCACTCTATGGTCATAGCCTTGGCAGCTTGATTTGTTTAAAGTGCTATACATCTAAAATCATTACAATGGTTCTATCAGGTGCTTTAACGGATGCTATGAAATATAATTGGCATGAATATTTTTCAAGGGAACAGATGAGAGAATTGAAAGAAAAAGGCTGTATAACGATACGCAGGGATGATAAATTAAGAAGAAACATCTTAGTGGATAAACAAATGCTAAAAGCCTTTGAAGAGATTAATCAAAAAGAGTTATTAGAACAAGTAGCTTGTCCGGTGTTAATGATTCATGGAAATGACAAAAACGATGAAGAGGAATGCCTTCTTTTACAAAGATCAATAAAAGGCATGCAATATCTCCCAGAAGAATCAAAATTGGAGATTATTGATGGCGCCAATCACAGCTTTTTAGGACATTTGTAAACTCTCAAACAACTAGCGGGAAATTGGTATGAAAAACATATTGTAAATAGGAGGGCAGTTGAAGAGTTCTAAAATTAAATCCACCTCAAAAAGGAATGTTTGTTCCCTATATCTGAAAATTATGATACAATAATAATACAGTTGCATAAGTAGGGTGGGCGGCGGCACCGTTAACCGATTCTCGTTTTTGTGATATGTCACAACGGGAAAGGGGGTGTTGCCGGATGACAACTTATGAGGCACTTACCTTAATGATCAGTTTGCCGCATTGGTTGTTTTGATCCAAAACAGAAAAAAGTAACCCACCCTGCCGGCCAGTAGGGAAAATAGGTTATTTTTTTCTCTCAAAGCCACCGCAAACCTTGCGGCGTATCTGTATCGAACGTCGGGCCCCACCGGCGTTCATTTTTATATTATTCATAATTGTTTATTATAATACACTTTTTTCTAAATTCCAAGGCAGATAGTGATGTTTGACCTAGAGCTATGCAGTAAAAATGTCATTTATCTATCAAGCAATTGCTATCCAAGGAGATGATACGATGTTAACAAATAATTTTGAGGAGATTATAATGACCGACCTATGTTTCTATCAACCTGAGCATGGTAAAGAGCTTCGAGGCTTTTCTCTTCCGGATGAACAAATGCAATTTACCCGGTTGCCAAATAAAGCGATAGATCAAGCCATCCAAGATGAAAAGATGCATCCAGTAGTCGTTTTATCAGGAAATACAGCTGTAGGTTTTTTCATCCTGCATTACGGTGAGGGTATTAGGTCTTTTACTGATAATCCTAACGCAATATTGCTTCGCTCTTTTTCAATTAACCATATCCATCAGGGAAAAGGTTATGGTAAGAAGGCAATGCACTTGGTACCCGAATTTGTTATAGAACATTTTCCGGATATAGATGAGATCGTCTTAGCAGTTAATGAAAAAAATCTTGCAGCCAAACAGTTATACGAAAAATCAGGCTTTCAAGATAAAGGAAATAAAAGAATGGGTCCAAAGGGCATGCAATATATTTTGCATTATCATTTGGATGCTAAAAAATAGTATTTGGTGTCTAATTTTAAGACTATTAATTACTGGAAAGAAAAAATTGTAGAAGAGGTAATAAATATGTCGAAAAAAATCTATCTTGTAAGACATTGTAAAGCTGAAGGTCAGTCACCCGAAGCGCCATTAACTAAAGAGGGGCATCTGGATGCTAAGCGTCTTGCTCAATATTTATCTAATAAAGATATTGATGAGATATATTGCAGTCCATTTTTAAGAGCACAGCAAACAATTTTACCATTGTCCCATGAGACAGGCATACCCATTCATGCGGACCGTCGTTTATCGGAGAAAGTGTTAAGCACGTGTGATCTGCCAGATTGGATAGAAAAATTAAGAAGGTCTTTTGATGACATGACTCTTAAATTTGAAGGCGGAGAATCTTCATTAGAGGCAACAAAGAGAGCTGTAAGTTGCATGGATAATATTTTAAAATCGAATCGGGAAACTTATGTCGTTGTCACGCATGGTTGTCTGATGGCGTTGATACTAAAACATTATGATTCAAGCTTTGGATCTAAAGAGTGGGAAAAACTCACAAATCCGGATATTTATCAATTGAGTTTTGATGAACATATGCAATCTAAAATAACACAAGTATGGCATGAAAAGAGTCTGCTATAAAAATCTCAATCAAATCAGGATGGGACTTCTAAGATTTTAAGTTGGCGGAAATCAATGACCATGCCAATTTTCATCATGATGTCGTTGCCTATAATACCGTCAAACCCATGTGTGTTATTTATTGAGCCTAATTGCAGTTTTAAACCTTTAAATTCATGCATATTAATAAAGATGGAGGGTATCGCCTGCTCATAACACCACTCGCTCATACCGCCAATGCCGTACATTCTGACAGCCTTTCCTTCTGTATAATTAATAAATAAGTCAATTTCTTTTAACTTGTCTGTATCAAATACAGATACCGCACATCCTGTATCAAGAAGGACGTTACTTAAAATAGTTGACTTATTTCCAATTTGCAGTTTTAAAGATACGATTGGCAGGCCATTTTTTATTAAAATATTCATAAGTGACGCCCCTAAATTATTTTCTAACTTTATTGTGGCAGTTATTTTCTGAAAATAAACGCTGATTTATAAAAAATGTATGAAGTATAAAAGTTAACTAGAACAAGATTTGAACTTGCCAAAATTGTTTTCAAAAACTAAATCAAGTGTGAAAAATGGAGGATTTAGTAAACAAGAAAGAGAAAAGAATAAAGATAGAGAGAGAGGTTTACTGAAGTAACAGGCAACTACGAAGGGGGAGACTAATGATAAAAAATTCCGCGCTATTAATAATTGATGTTCAAGAAGCCATGTTTTCAAAAGACACCCCTGCACATAACGGCGATGAATGCCTGGAAAAAATTAAAAGGCTTGCTGAAAAGGCCCGCCGTAAAGGGATTCCGATTATATATGTTCAGCATCAAAGCAGCGAAGAAAACGACCCTCTTGAAGAAGGCTCACCGGGTTGGGAGATTCATTCTTCCATCAAACCTGAGAAAGAAGATTGGATTATAGCAAAGGAAACGCCAAACGCTTTTTACAAAACTAAATTACATTCAGAATTGAAAAAAATGGGGATTGTTCATTTAGTGATATGCGGTGTTTCAACAGAAATGTGCGTTGATACGACTTGCAGAAGCGCTTATAGTTTGGGATATGATGTGATATTAGTCAAAGATGCACATACAACATGGGACTCCCCGCACCTTAACGCACAGCAAATTATTGAGCATCATAACAAGGTTCTCTCAAGCTGGTTTGTGGAACTGCAAGCTGCAGAAGATATTAATTTTGATTTTTCTGAATCACAGATAAATAGCGAGGTTACCGAGTAACATTCAGTATATGAATCGAGGAG
This sequence comes from Scopulibacillus cellulosilyticus, assembly GCF_042665295.1. Taxonomy (NCBI): domain Bacteria; kingdom Bacillati; phylum Bacillota; class Bacilli; order Caryophanales; family Sporolactobacillaceae; genus Scopulibacillus; species Scopulibacillus cellulosilyticus. The sequence goes on along the minus strand of NZ_JBHTCO010000005.1, from coordinate 315,195 downwards.
AGTATAACAATGAAATTGTAACAATTCAATACTGCCCATCAATGTCTTTCCAAAGTTGAATCTTTTTAATGAAAAATGAAGCTTGGTTATGAATCGAGAGAGGATTCGATTGTATACCGTTTTATTGAAAGGTAATATGATAATTTAATTAAGATGAACTAAGCCCCATAATTATAATGGGGCTTAACATTTTGACAAAATTCAATTAACCTAGATTTATAGGAATGTCATGACATTATTATATAAAGTCAATTAAGATTAACATTATAATAAGCAAAAAATAAAAAGAACCTTTATCAAACAACTTTTAGAAATTGAATTAATTTTAAATGGGCGGAAATTAGTTGAAAAGGGGGGCAAACATGCAGCAAAGACTATCTCTAAAAACACTTTGGCAATTATTTATTGCTTTTTGTAAAATCAGTCCAGTTACCTTTGGCGGCGGTTATGCGATTATACCTGCTTTGGAAGAAGCCATGGTTAATCGTTACCATTGGTGTAAGAGAGATGAAATTCTAGATGTATTGTCAATTGCTCAAACCATTCCGGGTTCAGTAGCGTTGAATTCCGCTGCATTTATCGGTTACCGGATCGCAGGTATTCCCGGCGTGTTTGTTGCAAGCCTTGGCATGCTCCTGCCAACATTTTTAATCGTTTTGGGTTTGGCTGTATTTTTTTTAATTATTAAAGATGTAGCGCAGGTTCGTTGGGCTTTATTTGGCATTGCCCCTGCTGTCGTGGGCCTTATTCTATTTGCTGGGCTAAGAACAATAAAATCTTCCGTTGAAGACATTGTATGTCTTTTTCTTATGATTGGAACATTTCTATTACTTTTTCTTACAAAAATGAATCCTATTATTATATTGGTGATGGGCGGTGCTTTTGGCGGTACGATCGGCTGGATAAAACATAAGAAGAGCGTCAATAAAGAACAGGATAATGAAATCAGCCGCCATTCAGTGAATCAGTAGGGGGTGAAATATATGATGTTGCTCGATTTATTTTTAACGTTTTTTAAAATAGGCGTCTTCTCTTTTGGAGGCGGTTACGCGATGATTCCTGTTATTGAGCATGAATCTGTCAGTCACGGATGGATTTCATCATCTGCCTTTACTGATAGTGTATCTGTTGCAGGCATGTCCCCAGGCCCTGTTGCAACCAATACAGCAATTTTTGTCGGATATAAAGCAGCCGGAGTTGCCGGAGCTATAGCTGCTACTCTTGGCATTTCATTACCCTCGTTATTAATTATTGTCATCTTGGGTATGGTATTTTATAAAATTAAAGATCATCCCGTTACGAAATCTATTTTCTATGGTTTGCGGCCGGTGATAACAGCTTTTATTTTATTTGCAGCTTGCCGGTTCGCGATACAAAATCATCTGGTCAGTTCGGATTTGTGGAAAAGCTTATTCGGTATCATCATGCTGATAATCGCACTCTTTTTATTATTTTATAAAAAAGTCCATCCCCTTGTTTTAATACTTAGTTTCGGCGTTATCGGTGTACTTGGCGGCTGGTTTATGGCTTAATGAACAAAAATGTCCTTATGTATTAACAAATTAAAAATAATATACAAGATAAATAAGGCGTTAGATTAAGTCTAACGTCAATTTTTTTGTGATTTTTTTCAAAATATTGATTATAAATTCAGAAGATTATATCATTGATTTGTAAGAGTTTTTAAGTCATAGACAAAAAAGAGAGGGGAATTATATGCCGTATGAATTTAAATTGCCCGATATTGGTGAAGGACTTCGTGAGGCTGAAATCGTTAAATGGTTAGTTAAGAAAGGTGAACGGATTGAAGAGGATCAGCCTGTTGCCGAGGTGCAAACAGACAAGGCAACTGTTGAAATATCTTCTCCGGTTAAAGGAACTGTTCTGTCTATGGCGGGGGAAGAAGGAAATAGCGTTGTTGTTGGGGAGACTCTTGTCACCTTAGAACAGCATGATTCCCATCTCTCACTTAATGAAGATTTGCAGAAAAAATCAAGAAAAAGAGTGATTGCTGCGCCTACAGTAAGGAAAAAAGCACGTGAACTGGGTATTGATATTACTAAAGTAACCGGATCGGAAAAAGACGGACGAATTGTGCTGCAAGATCTTTATCAATACTTAAACGAAAAGAAAAATAAATCATCTTCTTCGACATTGGATAACACGCAAACAGCTCACCAAATCTCTAAAATAGAGGAGCGCATTCCGGTCAGAGGCATAAGAAAAAAAATCGCCGAAAAAATGGTGCAATCCTACTATACTGCTCCGCATGTCACAGGCATGTCCGAAGTTGACGTGACAAAGCTAGTTGAGGCGAAAAAAGCTATTCAAGCAAACCTTGGACCAGATGATCCTAAAGTGACATACCTTCCCTTTATTATCAAAGCTGTAATCAAAGCGTTAAAAGAAATCCCAATATTCAATTCATCATTAGATAATGAAACAAATGAAATTGTTCTCAAAAAAAGATATAACATCGGTATTGCCGTTGCGACAAAAGAAGGTCTGGTTGTTCCGGTCATTAAAAATGCCGATCACAAAACCATTTTTGAACTCGCCAAAGACATATCACAATTAACGGAAAAAGCCAGAACGCAAAAATTATCACTTGATGATGTACGCGATGGTACATTTACGATTTCAAGCACCGGATCAAATGGCGGCTGGTTCGCGACACCGATTATCAATTACCCGGAAGTTGCTATTTTGGGGGTTCATGCCATTCAGAAAAGACCGGTTGTGACCGATAATGATCAAATTGTCGCCCGGCAAATGATGGGGATGTCTTTGACGTTTGATCATCGGGTGATTGACGGGGAGCCATCGGGACGGTTTATGAATTTCGTCAAGAACGTCTTAGAAAAACCAGAAATGTTATTGCTTGATGTCAGATAAAAAAATCATGAGGTGGGATTTAATGATTGATGAACAACAATTACAAATAGAGATGGTTCAGCTTTTAGATGAAACAGGAGATTATAATCCTATTAAAATCAAATCCTTCGATAACCAATTGCTGCTATCAATGTATAAGTGGATGCTAAAAGCTAGGCAATTTGATATTCGTATGGTCAAGCTGCAGCGGCAAGGACGTATCGGTACATATGCGCCTTTTCAGGGACAGGAGGCCGCCCAAATTGGCAGTGCGCTAGCCTTAGAAAAAGATGATTGGATGTTTCCAAGCTATAGAGAGGTTGCAGCAACACTCGTACACGGAGCCACATTCAAACAAAACATCCTCCGCTCAAAAGGAAACTTCGGTGTTGGCGGGTCAACTGATGAAAACATATTCCCAATCCAAATTATTATCGGTGCGCAAACGCTTCACGCGGCAGGTTGTGCGTGGGCCTCAAAGCTGAAAGGGGAAAAGGTTGTTTCAGCTTGTTATTTTGGTGACGGCGCTACCTCGCAAGGCGATTTTCACGAAGCATTAAATTTCGCATCCGTTAACCAAGTGCCTGCGGTATTTTTCTGTCAAAATAACCAATGGGCGATCAGCGTTCCCCGTAATAAACAAACCGCCAGTAGGTCTATCGCCCAAAAAGCTTTGGCCTATGGCATGAAAGGTGTTCAAGTTGATGGCAACGATTGCTTAGCCGTCTATCAAGTGATGAAGGCGGCTGCAGACAGTGCGCGGAACGGCGACGGGCCGACACTGATCGAAGCTATTACCTATCGGCAAGGACCGCATACAACTGCAGATGATCCGACCAAATACAGATCAGAACGGGATGCTGAAGCTTGGCAGAACAAAGATCCGCTCGTTCGCTTTAAGCGTTTTTTAACAGATAACAAGTTATGGTCAGAAGAAAAAGAACGTGATGAACTGCAAACTATCAAAAATGACATTGACCAGGCTGTTAAAGCAGCTGAAGAAACCCCGCCTCCAACTCTTGATGAGATATTCGACCATGTTTATGATAAACCTCACGAATTGCTGCTAATGCAAAAAGAAGAAGCAAAAGCGTTTATAAAGGAGAGGGTTTAAATGGCGGAATTGACAATGGTTCAGGCGATTAACCAGGCGTTGGAACAAGAAATGGAAAATAATGAACGCGTGATCCTTTTAGGGGAGGATATAGGCAAAAACGGAGGCGTTTTTAGAGCGACAGACGGCCTTCAAGAAAAGTTTGGAGAAAATAGAGTATTTGATACACCGCTTGCGGAATCAGGCATTGTCGGTACGACGATCGGATTATCCATTAATGGGTTTAGACCGGTGGCGGAAATACAATTTTTAGGATTTATATACGAAACAATGGATCAGCTTGCGGCACAGGCTGCTCGAATTCGATTTCGTTCCGGCGGACGTTTTTCTGTACCGATTGTAGTTCGCAGCCCGTATGGCGGAGGGGTAAGAACACCTGAACTTCATTCTGATAGTCTTGAAGCATTGTTTTTGCATTCACCAGGATTAAAGGTTGTCACACCATCAAATCCATATGATGCCAAAGGCTTGCTGATATCTGCAATACGTGACGATAATCCGGTGTTATTTTTGGAGCCTTTAAAGCTGTACCGTGCTTTTAAAATGGAAGTACCGGAAGAAAGCTATCAAGTGCCGCTTGGGAAAGCCAAGGTTGTCAAAGAAGGAGAGGACGTCACGATTGTCGCTTGGGGCGCTATGGTTTCTCTCGCTTTAAAAACAGCTGAAGAAGCTGCCGAAAAAGGTATCAGCACAGAGGTTATAGATCTCAGGACGATTCAGCCACTAGATTTAGAGGCGATCTTGGCATCAGTTAAAAAAACAAGCAGACTCATTATTGTCCATGAAGCTGTAAAAAGCGGCGGTGTTGCCGGTGAAATTGCTGCTTTAGTCAGTGAACACGCTTTATTTTATCTTGCATCTCCAATCATTCGAGTCACGGGTTATGATACACCCTACCCTGTCCCAACGGTTGAAGATGATTGGCTGCCAAATAAGGAACGGATTTTTAAAGGGATTGAGGAAGTTTTACAGTATTAATTATAGTGAAAGAAAATTTAAAATTTTCCACGAGGGGAAGGGATAGGTTTGATCGTCCAAACGATTAATGCAACCAGATTGCGAAAAAGAATTGAAGCGTTGTCCCAAATCGGAAAAATTGGCGAAACGGGTGTATGCCGTTTGGCTCTGTCAAAAGAAGATCGTCAAGCGGTTGAATTGGTCAAAGGATGGATGAATGAAGCGGGTATGGAAACAAGAATTGATCATTTTGGAAATTTAATTGGCAGATTGGAGGGAAAAAATCCTCATTTACCGGTACTTATGTTGGGTTCACATATTGATTCCCAGCCTTATGGGGGAAGATTCGATGGGACGATTGGTGTCCTTGGCGCCATAGAAGTGGTTCAATCATTGCATGAACAGCATATCGTCCCGGATGTTCCCATTGAAGTCGTCTCGTTTTGTGATGAGGAGGGCTGCCGATTTAATAAAGGGATTTTTGGCGTTCGCGGTATGACAGGAAAATTGGAGGATGGTGAATTAGAGAGAACGGATAAAGACGGCGTGACGCGAAGGCAAGCGTTGCTAGATTTTGGGTGTGACCCGGCAAAATTTAAGGAATCTGAATATCCAGAGGGAAGCATCGGCGCCTTTTTAGAGATGCACATTGAGCAAGGACCGATTCTTGATCATTCAAATGAACCGATCGGCATCGTTTCAGGAATATCCGGACCGCTTTGGCTGACTGTGGAAATGACAGGCTTTGCCGGACATGCCGGCAGCGTTCCGATGTCTATGCGTCAAGATGCTTTAGTTGGAGCCGCTAAAGTCATTACAGCTTTAAATGAGATTGCCAAGCAGGATTCCGAGACGCCTACAGTAGGGACAGTCGGAAATTTAGAGGTTTTCCCTAATTCACGCAACATCATTCCAGAAAAAGTGACGTTTACTATCGATTTAAGAGATATAGATCTTGAAAGAAGAAACCGCTATGAAACTGAACTGCGAACAATAATAGGTCACATTGCCAGGGAAAATAGTTTGAGTTGCAGTATTAAAGAGGATACCAACTCTGAACCTAGGTATTGCGCAGATTGGATCAAAGATATTATTAGAAATGAGAGTAAAAAGCAAGGTTTAAATCCGCCTGAACTGATGAGCGGTCCTTTCCATGATTCTTTGGTCATGTCTTATGCCTGTGATTACGGAATGATTTTTGTCCGCTGCAAAGACGGAATTAGCCATAATCCGAAAGAATATGCAACTTATGAGGATATCACCATTGGTACAGAAGTTTTATATCAAACAACTGTTCAAATGATTAATAAAATGAAAGGGTGATATGGATGAATGCTGATGTTGTATTTATAAATGGTGAAGTGATTACGATAGACAATAATAATCGGATCGTTGAGGGTGTTGCCGTTAAAGATAACCGGATTATAGCGGTTGGTTCTATAAAAGAAGTTCAGGAGTATATTGGTGAAGAAACTGAAGTGTTTGATCTGGAAGGGAAGACGCTTCTTCCAGGTTTCATAGACTCGCATTTGCATTTAACTATGTATGGTGTTAATCAGCTTGGGGTCAATTGTAAAGCTGAACATATCGATTCTATAGAAGATATTTTTACTGAATTGCGAAGTAAAGCGGATGAAACAGCTCAAGGTGAATGGATACGGGCTTCTGGTTTTAATGAAACGGCTGTTAAGGAGAAACGTTACCCAACCATTGATGAACTGGATGCCATTTCAACTGATCATCCAATCATCGTTACCCGAACATGCGGCCATATTTGCATTGTAAACAATAAAGCGCTGGAGTTAGCAGAAATTGATGAACGAACGCCTAATCCTGAGGGAGGTATTATTGAGCGCGATCAAAACGGACAACTCACTGGCCGTTTAATAGAGGCCGCCAATATGTATATGAATGATGTCGCAACCTATTCGGAAGACGAATTAAGACAAGGGATGAAGATAGCTTCCGACGATTTTATTGCCTCGGGCATTACGAGTATTCATGAAGCTGGGGCCTATGGACCGGATAGTTATCGAATATTGCAGCAGGCGATTAATGACAATGATGTTCGTGTCAGAGTATATGCCTTCATTTGTTCGTTAAATCATTCACATGAATTTGTTGATAAAATGGTGAATGCCGGTGTGTTAACGGGAACAGGCGATGAGCGGTTCAGAATCGGTCCGGCGAAATTATTTACGGATGGAAGCAGTACGGGTCCAACTATTGCAACAAGGGAGCCATATACGAGTGATCCAAATGATTCAGGGATCTTATATTATACGGAGGAAGAAATCTATCGCATCTTAGGTGATGCACATAAAAAAGGTTATCAAATTACCGTTCACGCCCAAGGCGACCTGGCCATTGAAATGTATTTAAACTGCGTTGAAAAAGCGTTAGAAGAGTCACCGCGCAAGAATCATCGTCACCGTATTGAGCATGCGGGGATTTCTTCACCTGACTTACAAGAGAGAATCAAGAAGCTTGAGGTTATACCAATTCCAAATCCGCCTTTTCCATACGAATTTGGCGACATTTATGTTCATAACTATGGTGAACGGGTTAATGATATGTATCCGGCCCGTGATTTTATTGATAAAAATATTATCGCAGCCGGCGGTTCAGATGCGCCAGTCACTCACTTTGATCCATTATTAGGCATTCATACGGCTGTGAACCGAAAGAGTCAGACGGGTGCTGACATTGGCGCAAATCAATGTATAAGCGTACTCGAGGCTATAAAACTTTACACTTGGAACGGGGCATATGCCAGCTTTGAGGAAAATATAAAAGGCAGCATTGAAGTCGGAAAACTGGCTGATCTCGTTGTTCTAAACGACAATATTCTTAATGTTGAACAAGAAAAGATTAAGGATCTAAAGGTTGAACTGACCATGATTGATGGTGAAATTTTATATCAAAGGGAAAAGATAGGACAGAAGTAAATGAACTGGAATTGAATAGAATTAAGAGTAAAACCCTCAAGCCGATTATTCCTTTAAGTAGGAATCGGCTTTTTTTATTTAACTTTGACAGGATGGGGGACATCACTTTTATACCACGTGAATTGAAACAATAAATAAAGGAAATTTGGTTATTAGTAAAGAAATTTTATTAAGGATAATTTTTCAAATATATCAGCTAAAATCTTTACACGACACACTTTAAACAGGCAGGAAGTCAATTCCTTATAAGTAGTGATAGTGTAGGATAAATTAAAGAATATAGAGGTGTCATTGATATGTGTGAGACAAATAACTTGTCCCAGTGTGACAATACATAAGCAAGAGTTAGAAACGATTCGAGAGTATATAAAACGCAGTTTGGAAGAGTTCCACATTGCGGGTACGGCTTTGGCTGTGATCAAAGATGACGACGTGATTTTTCAGGATGGTTTCGGCGTACGGGACATTGAGCAAGGCTTACCTGTCACACAGGACACACTGTTTGCTATCGGATCGAGTACGAAAGCATTCACAACCATGGCTATCGGGATGTTGGTTGACGATGGCAAACTTAATTGGGACGAACCTGTAGTATCTTATCTCCCAGAGTTTAAGCTCCATGACAAATATGCGAGTGAAAACGCCACTTTGCGGGATCTCGCTACACACCGCGTTGGCCTTCCGCGGCATGACTTGGTCTGGTACAAGGCGCGGCTCTCCGGCGAAGAAATCATAAATCGTTTATCGCATCTTGCCTTCTCGAAACCGTTCCGGACAACTTTTCAATATCAAAACATGATGTATCTGACGCTTGGATACATTGTAGAAAAAATAACGGGGCAAAGTTGGGAGACCTTCGTTAAGGAACGGATTCTTGAACCGCTCGGTATGAAGAGGACCAATTTCTCCGTAGACGAATCTCAACGTGATCATGATTTTTCCAAGCCATACAAGGTTGTCAATCAAGAGATTGAAGAGACGGCATTCGCCAATATCGATACGATAGGGCCGGCGGGATCCATGAATTCGTCTGTTACGGAGATGGCACAGTGGGTCAGGCTGCATCTCGGTAAAGGAACTTTTCGGTCGTCTTCTTTGATCAGTGAAAATAACATTACACAAATGCACAACCCGCAAATCTCAATCGGACCTTCTCAAGACGAGCGGATTCTCTTCCCGAGTTACGCATTGGGCTGGTTTACTGAAGTATATCGAGGTCATCATATCGTGCATCACGGTGGAAATATCGATGGATTTACTTCGATTGTTGCAATGGTTCCAAAAGAAAACATTGGGATCGTAGTGCTGACCAATCAGGAAAACAGTGTGCTCCCGAAGGCCGCGGCATACACAATATTTGATAAGCTGTTGGGACTTCCAACCGTTAATTGGAACACATTAATGAAGGGGGAGTTGGATAAGCTTATTGCTTCAATGCGCGAGGGAGCAGGACAAAGTAAAATGGATCGGGCTCTAAATGCAAAGCCATCCCATGATCAATCGGCCTATGCAGGTGAATTTAAGCATCCGGCCTATGGGACCATCACGATTGCGGAAGAAGACAACCAACTGTATGTACATTATCATGCATTCGCAGAACCATTGCAACTTGAGCACTTTCATTACGATGTGTTTTCGTTCACATTCGGAGAGAGTATCCTTACCCAAGAATTCAAGGTCCAGTTTTATAGTGACCTGCGCGGGAAGATCAATCGCTTAGCCATTCAATTTGAAAAGATGCTTGAACCGATTGAATTTGTAAGAAAAGCTGCGTCAAATCCCCCAAATCTTGACATATGGAAGAAATACATTGGTGAATACGATCTTGCCGGTCAGTCGGCTTTAGTTGAACTTCGTGGAGGAAAAGCATTAACCGTTACAGTGCCGGGTCAACCTATGTTTGAATTGGTTCCAATAAGCCATGATGAGTTTGAAATAAAAGGGCTGTCCGGCTACGGGATTCAGTTTGTGTTAGACGGGAACAGTGTTTGTTCCGAGGCCAGGTTCAAGCAACCGAATGGGACGTTTGTGTTAAAACGAAGTGAGCGCAGTGGTGATGAAAATAACTAATTGGTGAAAATCCTTCTATTTTGAAAAAGTTAGTTTTTTTAATTTTTAAGAAGAAGTGATGTGATCTTTTTACTTTAGCAAAAGTAGCTTGTCATTAAGATCCCTAAGAACATATTCATAAAGAATTATCTTATTCTATTTTTTGGAATCCGATGGTATCTTAAGAATAACCCAACTTTTTATTATTTATTTTGGGCATAGCTGTAAGCCGCATTTTTAATAGAAAATGTGGCTTTACGATTTTAAAGGTTGGAAAGGATGATAAATATCGGATATTAATATGAAATTTCGATTAATTACCTCTACAATTTTTTCTGTTATAAAGTATTTAATAGTTTTTTAAACGAACAATGGTTTACATAATATATTTATAGTTATTTAACTTAAGTGTAAAAATAGAATTTTAAAATGCTTTTCAGATTGATTTAGTATAGAATCAAATCGTGACTCATTTTAACTAGTGGAGGAGATGAATGTGGCAAGTCCATTTTTATTTTTTGAATTTACCGGCCAGGACGGGAAGAAAAACCCGATGTGCTTTCAAAATCCTAAAGAAATCATTGTTGTTGATTCTATAGATGAAATTGTTCCAGCGCTTATAAAAGTACAGAATGCTGTTAATTCCGGATATTACGCGGCAGGCTATCTATCGTATGAAGCGGCACCAGCCTTTGATCAAGCTTATTCAGTAAAAAGCGGAAACAAAATGCCGTTACTGTGGTTTGGCGTCTTTCAAGAGCCGGAAATGATAGATAATATACCAAGTGATGGTGGATATTCTGTTTCTAACTGGGAATCCGCAACAACATTCGATCATTACCAAAGTGAAATTTCCAAAATAAAAGAAAAGATAGGTGAAGGTGCTACATATCAAGTCAATTATACGATGCGCTTACATTCACAATTTGAAGGTGATGATTTAAGTTTTTACAAACAACTTTCAAGAGCTCAGTCTTCTAACTATAGTGCTTATTTAAATATTGGTACATACCGGATTTTATCAGCATCACCGGAGCTGTTTTTTTGTTGGGACGGCAAGGAAATTGTTACCCGTCCAATGAAGGGAACGACAAAGCGCGGGCTTTTATGGGAAGAAGACGAACAAAATGCGAAATGGCTGTTTGAGTCGGAAAAGAATCGTGCTGAAAACGTCATGATCGTTGATTTACTCAGGAATGATTTAGGGAATATCGCTGAAACCGGTTCGGTAGAAGTTAGTCAACTCTTTGAAATTGAAAAATATCCTACAGTTCTACAAATGACATCAACGATAAAAGCTTTGACAAGGCCGGAAATTCAACTGAAGGATATATTTTCCGCTCTTTTTCCATGCGGATCAATTACCGGCGCGCCAAAGGTCAGTACTATGCAGATTATTTCTGATATTGAAGATTCACCGCGGGAAGTATATTGCGGCGCTATTGGATTTATGTCTCCTAAAGGTGAAGCTGTTTTTAATGTACCGATTCGTACAGTAGTAATTAATATGAATACAAATGAAGCGGAATATGGTGTTGGCGGCGGCATAACATGGGACTCAACGACAAAAAGCGAATATAACGAGATGGTGACAAAGGCTGAATTATTAACAAACCAACTTCCTGAATTTGACTTAATAGAAAGCTTAAAGTTAGAAAACGGACATTATTATTTATTTGACCGGCATATTAACCGGCTGCAGAAATCAGCGGTATATTTTTGTTTTCCTTTATCAGTAGAGGATATTAATAATGCTTTAAATGAATTCGCTGAATCTCACAATAAGGGAATTTATAAAGTTCGCTTATTAGTTTCACAAAATGGGAAAGTAAGTGTTGAAGGACAAATGATAACCTCATTAACAGAGCCTAAGCATGTCGCTCTAGCGGATGCGCCGATTTCAAAAGATAACCCTTTTCTGTACCATAAAACAACACATCGCAGAGTATATGATCAATGCCGGCTAAATTATTCTAATGTCTTTGATGTCCTTTTATGGAATAAAGAAGGGGAACTAACAGAATTTACGATTGGGAATGTTGTCTTAGAATTAGATGGCGAACTTTGGACACCCCCTTGTAAAAGCGGATTGCTGGCAGGAACTTTTCGTGATGAACTGCTTTCATCAGGGAAAATAAGAGAACGTGTACTTAAAATTGATGATTTAAAAGCTTGTTCATCTATATGGCTTATTAACAGTGTCAGAGGTTGGGTTCAAGTAAAATTGATTTAAGGACTCCTTAACAATATCAAGATCTCCAATGATTTAGTTCAAACGGATATTGCTATAAAAAGGACCCTAAGATTTGCTTTGGCTTTGTATAAACAAAACGACTCCCACCTGCAAATCTTAATGTGGGAGTTACATTATATTTCTAAGCTGAAAGGAAAGCATACATTTATTATTTAAATAGATTTATCGATCTCATTTTATTCCGGTTTTAAATTCAGCTCTTGTTAAATAATCGTTTGAAAAAACCGGGCTTTTCTTCAATATGTTTTTTCCGTCTCAGAACCGTGGTTAGTTTCTCATCGCGTTTTTTTAGTTTTTCATCTACTGCCTGCTTTTGCCTTTGGTTTAACAGATTTTGTTCATATACCTGTTCAATAACAGCTTCGTTCAAATCCTGTAAGGTATTACCATTTTCATCGGTTACAGCTGCGGTCTTAGGGACGATAATCTCTTCAAGGCATTTTTCTACTTGTTCAGTATTCATCCCATTCGTATAAAGGAGGTATATGCTTTCTACAACATTAACCGAATCACTCGCAATAAGAAAATCTTTATGCTTCTTTTTTAATATTAAATGGCGGCCATGATTTCGTATGTAGCCTCTTACAAGGGCATTAGGAATACCTGTTACTTTTTCAATCTCCATAACAGAAAACCATTTAGTCATGTAAACACCTCCAGTCATGCACTAAAGTGTTAGAAAGGCATGATTTTAAATACAATTATTCTACATGCATCAGCGATTTCCTTCGGCAATATTCATGGACTTTACTAGATTAAAATATAATTTTATGCTTGACAATATCGTTTCGCACTAAATACAATTAAGGTTCTTAATAGATTACATATTAAATTATTAAGTAACCTACTCTTTTAATGGATTATTAGCATCCTTAAGTAAAGAACAAACCCTTCAGGTATGGCTGCGTTTTTTAAGTTATACTTATATTAATGTAACGATATTAACCATTCACTATGGAGTGGAGATGATCATGCATGATAAGACTTTTTAGGTTTTTAAAACCTTTTCGTATTTCTATCAGTATTGTTTTAGTGCTTACCTTTATGCAATCCCTTGCTAATCTATATTTGCCGACTTTGATGTCAGACATTGTAGACACAGGGATTGTGAAGAAAAATATCCCTTATATATTAAAAATTGGCGGGTTCATGCTGCTGGTTGCTGCCGGGGGGATGGTTGTTTCGATTGCAGCAAGCTATTTTTCCTCCAAAGTCTCAGTAGGCTTCGGAAAAATATTGCGTCAAAAGGTTTTCACGCATGTTGAAAATTTTTCACTTCAAGAGTTTGATAAAATCGGTACAGCATCGCTTATTACAAGGACGACAAATGATATTACACAAGTACAGCAAGTATTAACAGTAATGATGAGAATGATGATCAGTGCACCGCTCATGTGTATCGGCGGGATAATTATGGCTGTTTCTAAAGATGCAAAGCTGTCATTGGTCATCGTTGTTGCAATGCCGATCCTTGCTATTGCGATATTGGCAATCATGAAGAAAGGCATGCCCTTATTTAAAGCCATGCAAGTTAAATTGGATAAATTAAACCGCGTACTGCGTGAAGGGCTTACAGGCAATCGGGTCATTCGTTCTTTTAATCGTACTGATCATGAAAAACGGCGCTTTAACGAAGCGAATCTGGATTTGACAAGTACAGCAGTCAAGGTTAATAGAATTATGGCCACGTTAATGCCGCTGATGATGCTCGTTCTTAACTTTTCCTCAATCGCTATTATTTGGTTTGGCGGGCTCCGTATTAATCATGGACATATGCAAGTCGGTGATTTAATGGCATTTCTCCAATATGCTATGCAAATCATGTTTGCCCTTATAATGGCTTCTATCATGTTCGTTATGATTCCCAGAGCGTCCGCTTCAGCGGTTAGGATTAACGAAGTATTAAATACATCGTCTGATATTAAGGATGCAATACAGGTTAAGGACGCTGATACGAAAAAAGGCTACGTTGAATTTCAGAATGTAACCTTTAGTTATCCCGGCGCTGAACAGCCTGCACTGTCAAACATTTCGTTTAGCGCGAAACCAGGTGAAGTAACAGCCATTATTGGCGGTACGGGTTCAGGAAAATCAACGCTTATTAATCTCATTCCTCGATTCTATGATGTTGACAGCGGCAGTATTTTAGTAGACGGGGTGGATATAAGAGAAATGTCCCAAAAAAATCTTAGAGAAAAAATTGGTCTGGTACCGCAAAAAGCAGTGCTTTTTTCAGGGACGATTACGGATAATATTCGTTATGGAAAAGAAGATGCAACAGATGATGAGGTGCAGCATGCCGCTGACATTGCCCAAGCAACTGAATTTATTAAACATATGAAAGACGGCTTTGATTCGGTAATTTCGCAGGGCGGTACTAATGTATCCGGCGGGCAAAAACAGCGCCTTTCGATTGCCCGTGCGCTTGTAAAAAGACCGGAAATATATGCTTTTGATGACAGCTTCTCGGCCCTTGATTTCAAAACAGATGCCAAATTGCGTTCGGCATTGAAAGAGGAAACGGTTAATGCTACGGTACTGATTGTTGCTCAAAGGGTTAGTACAGTCATGGATGCTGACAGGATTATAGTATTACATGAAGGAGAAATTGCCGGAATCGGTCATCATCAAGAGCTGATAGAAACTTGCAAAGTTTATAAAGAAATTGTTTCCTCACAGCTTTCAGAGGAGGAAATCGCATGAGTAATCAACAAAGAAATCAAATGCCGATCGGCGGACGGGGAAGAGGGCACGGACCCGGACGCTTTATGCCAGTACAAAAAGCAAAAGATTTTAAAGGGACGCTAAAACGATTTATTGGTTATTTTAAGCCGCATAAATATCAAGTGCTTATAGTGTTCCTAACAGCTGTTCTTAGTACTTTTTTCTGTATACTTGGACCGAAAATTATGGGGAAGGCTACAACGAAACTATTTGAGGGTATCATGATGAAAATCAAAGGCGTGCCGGGCGCTAAAATTGATTTTCATTACATATTGGATATCCTTTTGATATTAGCTTGTTTATATATATTAAGTGCCTTGTTCAGTTATTTTCAGCAATATATTATGGCAGGTGTTGCCCAGAAAATTGTTTATGATCTTCGCAACCGGGTGAATGATAAGCTTTCGCGCTTGCCGCTTAAATTTTTTGATTCGAAAACTCACGGTGAGATTTTAAGCAGAGTTGTAAACGACGTAGATAATATCAGTAATACTTTACAACAGAGTTTGACGCAGCTGATGACATCCGTCATTACTTTCATTGGCATTATTGTGATGATGCTGACGATCAGTCCCTTAATGACATTGATCGTTTTTATAACCTTGCCGCTTAGCTTTCTCGCTACTAAAGCAATTGCTAAAAGGTCGCAATCCTATTTCATGGGACAGCAAAAAGCGCTTGGCGAACTTAACGGTCATGTAGAGGAAATGTATGGAGGCCATACAGTTGTAAAAGCATTCGGTAAAGAAGAACAATCGGTTGCCAAGTTCAATGATATTAATGAAAAGCTTTATCACTCGGGTTGGAAGGCGCAGTTTATTTCCGGTATTATTATGCCGATTATGAGCTTTATCACTAACATTGGATATGTACTCGTTTGTGTCGTTGGCGGTATCCTCGTCACAAAAAATGCTATTAAAATCGGGGACATTCAAGCGTTTATTCAATATGCGAGACAGTTTGCCCAACCGATAACACAAATAGCAAATATCGCCAATATTATTCAATCAACAATTGCCTCAGCCGAGCGTGTCTTTGAAGTGCTTGATGAAGAGGAAGAAGTCCCTGAAGCAACAGATGCTAAAGTTATTCAGTCTCCTCAAGGCCATGTTCAATTTAAGAATGTCAAATTCGGCTATAAAGAAGATGAAATTCTTATCGAAGATATGAATATTGATGTCAAACAGGGCCAAACAATCGCTATTGTAGGACCAACGGGGGCCGGTAAGACAACTCTAGTAAACTTATTAATGCGATTCTATGAAATTAACAGCGGGAAAATTACCATTGATGGCATTGACATTACACAATTAAAACGAGGCAATCTGCACAGCCTGTTTGGTATGGTGCTTCAAGATACATGGTTATTTAACGGAACAATACGGGACAATATTGCCTACGGACGTGAAAAAGCAACAGAAGAAGAAATTATCGAAGCGGCAACTGCCGCACATGCGGATCATTTTATCAGAACGCTTCCTGACGGTTATGATACGGTCTTGAATGAAGATGGATCGAATATTTCCCAAGGTCAAAAACAGCTTTTGACCATTGCCCGCGCCATCCTGGCCGACCCAGCCATCCTTATTCTTGATGAAGCAACAAGCAGTGTTGATACAAGGACGGAAGTGTATATTCAAAAGGCGATGAACGAACTCATGAAAGGAAGAACGAGCTTTGTCATTGCCCACAGACTGTCGACTATTCGGGACGCTGACCTTATCCTAGTAATGAATAATGGCAGCGTGATAGAGAAAGGAAACCATGAGGAGCTGCTCGCAAAAGACGGTTTTTATGCCGATCTTTATAACAGTCAGTTTACTGGGAGAAGTACAAGCAAAGAAATTATATAGATTAAAAGATTAAAAAAACGCACCCAAAGCCTGTATTTTACATACATGGCCAGGGTGCGTTTTTGTATTTAACTATTTGCTTTTCCCTTTTATAGGGAATTTTCAAGAAAGGGTTTTCTTTATTTGACACTGATAAGTCCCTCTCATATAATGAAAATCGGTTTTTAAAAGTCCCTTAATATGATTAGGGTGGTGGTTGCCTTGACAAATGAAGTTGGTACCTTGAAAAAAGGATTAGATATTTTTCGGTTGTTGCTGGAACGGCCCGGCATTACAGTTCAAGAGATTATGGAAACACTTGGTTTCAATAAAAGTACGACTTATCGTTTAGTAAACACATTGGAACAAAACAATTTCATTATACGAAATGATCAAAATCGTTATCAAGTTTCCAGTGAGCTTGTGTTAACTGTCTTGCAACAAAATCAGGCGCCATTTCATTTTGATTGGAATTGGGGTGCAGTACCTGCCATGCAGGAACTGTGCGAAAAGACGAATGAGACTATCTATATAGGTATTATTCACGGTTTACAAGTTGTTACAACGCAAGTGGTGAGCGGGCATTATTCAACACGCACACACTCGGAAATTGGAAACAAAAGCGATATCCATACGAGTGCAATAGGAAAATGTATTCTTGCTTATCAAACCGAAGACGTTCAAAAAAGAATCGTCAAGGCTTTAGACTATAAAAAATATACCGAGAACACAATTACGGATCGCTTCCGGTTTGAGAAGGAGCTTCATCATATAAGAGAAATGAGCTATGCCATAGATGATGAAGAAGGAGAACCCGGGAACCGTTGTATAGCTGCCCCTATTTGGAAAAACGGCAAAGTCGTTGCAGCTATCGCACTTTCAGGCCCTTCGGTTCGCGTCTCGAAGCAGAAGGATGACACCTATGGTCAATTAGTTAAGCAATGTGCAGGTAAAATTTCTTCGGCAATAGCTAGAAATGATAGTTAACATTTTTTTACTTAATCAAAATTGGGAAGGAGTTGTAAAAAATGAGTACACAAACAAAGCAAAATAATATAGCAGCCAGTCCTAAAAAACGGACACAAGGATTTCCGATTGCTCTAGCAGCATTAACAATAGGAGCATTTGCCATCGGTATGACCGAATTTGTCATTATGGGTCTTCTCCCTAATGTTGCCGGTGATCTGCATGTTTCAATCTCTAAAGCCGGTCAACTCATTACCGGTTATGCTCTTGGCGTAGCTGTAGGCGGACCTGTTCTAACCGCGCTAACCTATCGTACGCCGCGCAAAGCGCTTCTTTGTATTTTAATGGCTATATTTATTGTTGGTAACGCGCTTGCTGCGGTTTCAACAAATTATACATTCTTAATGATCGCCCGTATTGTGGCAGCATTTGCTCACGGTACATTTTTCGGTGTAGGCTCTATTATCGCTTCAAGTCTGGTGCGTCCGGAAAAACGGGCAAGTGCTGTCGCGATTATGTTTACAGGTCTGACACTTGCTAACATCCTTGGGGTTCCGTTCGGCACATTTATAGGCCAGCAATTCGGCTGGAGGGTAAGCTTTTGGATCATCACCTTTTTAGGATTGATCGCTTTTATAGGTATTATGATGTTAGTGCCGCGTGTCCAAACAAATAATCAGCAAAGTCTTCGTAAAGAGATCAATATTTTCCGGCATCCGCAGGTTTCAATTGCATTGTTAATGACCATATTCGGATTTGGCGGTGTATTTACAGCATTTACTTATATTACACCTATACTTGAGAGAATTACAGGATTTGCAGAACATAGCGTTACAATAATCCTTGTATTGTTTGGTGTTGGGGTGACAATTGGAAATATTCTCGGCGGGAAGCTGGCAGATTGGCGTTTAATGCCAAGTTTAATCGTTAATCTTACACTATTAGCAATTATCTTAGCTGTGTTTTCCATAACTGATGGACATAAAATTTTAGCAGTTGCAACGATCTTTATATGGGGAATCGCCGCTTTTGGGATCGTCCCTTCATTACAAGTACGGATTATGAACGTAGCCAAAGATGCTCCGACGATAGCTTCAACATCCAACCAATCAGCGTTCAATTTAGGAAACGCCGGCGGTGCATTTCTTGGCGGGTTCGCCGTTGATCATACAGGTCTGCATACCGTTCCATGGATAGCGTCTCTTGTAACAATAATTGGGTTAATTATAACGGTAGTTAGTTATGTGATTGATCGTCGCAGGGCTAAAGTTTTAAAAGATAAATAGAAATAGCACATCATAGAGAACGTATAAGATAATTAAGCCAATCTCCTTTGGTGCTAGGGGATTGGCTTATATTTCCAACAAAGAAATTACACTTTTAATGGGTATCTAAAGTTTTAAAATTCCAACAAAAACATCCAAAATGTCCGTGCAGCCATATTTAAGTACCGTTCTCCTAAATGAAGGTAAGTAAAAATCCAGACTTTCTTTAGTTTAAGGGGGTCTGGATTTTTTATTTCTAAAAAGATTTAACGTTGAAGGAAGTCATTAGTTAGCTTCTATTTCAAATTTAATCAAGATGATGTTATAAAAGCTGACATTAAATAACATAAATTAAAAAGCATGTCAGTTTTTATAACAAGAATACTGAAATCCTATTTAGAATTTCTTAAACTGAAAAGGAAAATAAATGACAGGGTTAGGAGGGAAGGATCATTGAAATGGCAATGGTTAAGTCAACTTTTAATCCTTTTCGGGTTTTTTAGTGATTGGAAACGGTCTGGCATATTTGTTTCATTTGCCAATCCCCGGAAGTTTCATTGGGATGCTGATATTATTTCTTTTACTGCTTTGCCGGGTTATCAAGCTGGATTGGGTGGGACGGGGTTACGTTCTTTTTGTAAAAGAGTCTGTTCTTGTGAAGGTATAAAGAGGGGGGAAGTAGGGTGAACAATCAATTACGTGAGGCCATTGAAGCAAAAAAACAGTACTACATTGAAAAATTGCTCGATGCCGGAATTTATAAGGTATCGAATAGACAGTTATATCGTCTTACCTTAAGTGAACTTGAAAGAATTTTTCAGATAACCGCACGGCAAAGTCACGGTTAATAATTTTAGATTTCTGCATGATATAGCGGCTGATTACTGGTTTTCCGTACTATAAAGGAAAACCAGTTTGATTTTTACATAGTTTTCGTTTCTTGCTGATGTTTATAAATCGTAATCAAGTGGTATGTTCTGAATAGACGGGATGTAAAAACAAAGAATAAGTACCAGTTTAAAATATTACAATTAAATGTGTGTTCTTTTGTTGAAAGGAGTCATTATGATA
This sequence comes from Scopulibacillus cellulosilyticus, assembly GCF_042665295.1. NCBI lineage: Bacteria > Bacillati > Bacillota > Bacilli > Caryophanales > Sporolactobacillaceae > Scopulibacillus > Scopulibacillus cellulosilyticus. The sequence goes on along the minus strand of NZ_JBHTCO010000005.1, from coordinate 295,141 downwards.
AAACTTGTACTCGTTCGTCATGGACAAAGCCTGTATAATCTAGAAAATAAATTTACTGGATGGACAGATGTTGATCTTTCGGAAAAAGGACTGAAAGAAGCAAGGGATGCGGGGTGTATCTTAAAGAAACATGGCTACATCTTTGATGCGGCCTACACGTCTGTTCTCAAGAGAGCTATCCGAACGTTATGGATTGTTCTTCATGAAATGGACCTTATGTGGGTTCCGGTATATAAGTCATGGCGATTAAATGAAAGGCATTACGGTGCACTGCAGGGATTAAATAAAGCTGAGACTGCTAAAAAATATGGCGATGAACAGGTACATTTATGGAGAAGATCAATGAATGTCAGACCTCCCGAGTTGCATAAAAACGATCCAAGATATGAAGCAACGGACCCTAAATATAAAGATTTAAAGGAACAAGAGTTTCCTCTAACTGAAAATCTTGCAGATACTGAAAAAAGGGTCTTAAAATACTGGCATGAGACGATAGCACCGGCAATCCAATCAGGTCAGAAGGTTATTATATCTTCTCATGGAAATACGATAAGATCGCTTATAAGATCGCTCGTACAATACCTGGATAATATTCCGGCTGATGGCATTATGAGCTTGAACATTCCAACGGGTGTACCGCTTGTTTATGAATTAGATGAACATCTAAAACCGATGAGGCATTATTATTTGGGAAACGATGGTGAAATTCCTAAGGATGAGATTCCAAAACATATGCCAAGTAAAAAATAAAACAAATTAATGAAATACACTTTTGAATTTCAGCCAAGCAGAATTGTTGAATAACTTTATAATGTTTTTGATACTTAAGAAGATAGTGATCATTCTATGAAAAGGGAGAGTCGATGAAATGAAGATCTTTGTCGTAGGTGCAAACGGACAAATTGGCCGTCAGCTGACAGAACTTCTGGCAAATAGCAGTGAACATACTGTTAGGGGTATGGTAAGAAAACCGGAACAAACAGAGAATCTTGAGAAGATAGGAGCCGAAACTAAGGTTGCTAATCTGGAAGGAACGGTGTCTGAAATTGTAGAAGCGGCCAAAGGATGCGATGCGGTGATCTTTACAGCCGGATCAGGCGGTAAAACAGGGTATGATAAAACATTGCTTATCGACCTTGATGGTGCGGCAAAAACGATTGAAGCAGCTAAACAAGCTGGCATCAAACGCTTTATAATGGTAAGCGCCCTTCAAGCGAACAACCGCGAAAATTGGAACGAACAAATTAAGCCATACTATGTTGCCAAGCACTATGCAGATAAAATCCTCGAGGCAAGCGGCTTAACATATACGATTGTTCGACCCGGAGGATTATTAAATGAACCGGGGACAGGAAAGGTTACAGCAAAAGAAAATCTAACGAGAAGTTCTATTCCCCGCGAAGATGTAGCGAATACTTTATTGGCAGCTATTACTGAGGAAAATACGTTTAACCGTTCCTTTGATCTTGTTTCCGGAAGCACGCCAATTCCTGAAGCATTAAAATCCTTATAAAGGTGGAATTACCATCACAGGTCTGTCGTGATTAATTAGCTAAATTAACTTGAAAAAGCCCGAGTTTATCTCGGGCTTTCCTTATGAACCGCACCAGTCTTATCCGCATTAAAATTAAGAATGGAGAGCAGGTTACGGAATAATCCAGCTGATCACGTAAGCTTCCAGAACAGTGATGACACTTACGATAAGAACAAATAACAAACTGTGTTTCATTGTAAAACGGAACAAACTTCCTTCTTTTCCTACTTGCCCGGTGGCTGCAGTGGCAACAGCGATCGATTGCGGGGAAATCATTTTTCCTGTGACACCCCCGCTGGAATTAGCCGCTACAAGCAATGTCGGATCGACACCGATTTGCTGACCGGTAATCCTTTGTAAATTACCAAAAAGGGCATTTGACGAGGTGTCTGAACCGGTAAGGAACACACCGGTCCATCCAAGCAATGGTGCGAAGAATGGGAATAAAACCCCTGTTGAGGCAAACGCAAGCCCGAGCGTTGCACTCATGCCGGAATAGTTGCAAATGTAAGCTAATCCCAAGACAGAAGCAATCATAATCAGCGGATGACGTAATTCCTTCAGCGTTTCAATAAATGTCTGACACCAGATTTTCCATGGCATTGAATATATAAATTTCGTAACAAATGCAGTGATCAAAATGGCCGTTCCTGCTGCACCTAAGATATCCCATTTATAGGAGGCGGCATACGGTGTTAAGTGATCGACGATAGGCTGCGCCTTAAATATAGCATTATTCAATCCGGGAATGGGGAATTCAACAGTAGCATAGCTTAATAATTTTTTTACAGAATTAAACCCTCCCCAAAGTCCGATTATCACGATTAATAAAAGAAATGGTGACCAGGCCTTGAAGATTTGCACTCCGCTGTGTTTTTTGTTTTTAAGAAGTGCTGCAGCTTGTTCTGTTGTTCCCAAGCCGCTCCCGGCGTAAGCTGTTTTATTTGGAGTTTTGTTCTCGGGAGGTTCTTCATTTTTGAAACGAAAGATGGATTTTGGACGCCAAATTTTTAGAAAAAGGGCGAGTGCGACAAGACTGACAATAGATGAAGCGATATCCGGCAGCTCGGGACCCAGGTAGTTGGAAGTTAAAAATTGAGTGACGGCAAAGGAAAGCCCGCAAACCAATATTGCCGGTAAAACTTCGATTGTTTTCTTCCAACCGGCCATAATAAATATTAGCCAGAACGGAACAAAGGCGGACAATACAGGTAACTGTCTGCCGATCATTTGGCTTAAAATATCGGAATTAATTCCTGATACCTGAGCGGCGGCAATAATCGGACTGCCAATGGCACCAAAAGCTACAGGTGCCGTATTGGCAATTAAACAAAGTCCCGCCGCATAAAAAGGATTAAAGCCTATGCCCGCAAGCAAAGCGCCAGCAATGGCTACAGGTGTTCCAAACCCGGCAGCCCCTTCTAAGAATGCACCGAATGAAAAGGCGATTAATAACGCCTGCAGCCGGCGGTCTTCTGTCAGGCTGGCAATCGAGCTCCGCATCAATTCAAACTGTCCAGCTTTGACTGCTAACTTATAAAGAAATACAGCAGCAACAATAATCCATCCAATCGGCCATAAGCCATTTGCCGCACCCAGAACAGTTGATTCGATCGCCAGAGAGATTGGCATGCCATAAAAGATGACAGCGACTAATATAGCAATCAGAACTGTTAATAATCCAGCATAATGGCCTTTCATCTTTTTAATTGCAAGTGCCCAAAAGAAAAATAAAATCGGAATAAGTGCCACTATAAAAGACAAAACCATGTTTCCTGTTGGATTATAAACCTGTGTCCAGTTCATATGTACCTCCTAATTCTTTTAAGATTAGTGATATTTAAGTCACACTTTAACCTTTTATCGTTAAAAACGGAGATGCCAAGTCTCTTTAGAAATATTGACAGCGCTTTCATTATGAAGCCTATTATCGCCTGCATCTAGGGTAATTAATTGATGTTACCCTAAAAAGATTCCCCCTTTCTTATTTTTAGAAATTTTACCATTTTATTTTTTGAATTGCAACACAATTCTGTTTGTTGTTTAAAACCCGTTTCAAACCTGAAAAAGAATGGTCTTTTCAATGTATAGATTATAGTTCAATTTTAAAAATATTTATTAAAAAATTCTAAATTGTCAGTTGACGAATAAATATCCCGATGTTTTAATAGATTTAACTTATCAGATATCTGATAACTGAAAGAAATAAAGGAGGGGGCACATCTGTTTGAGGCGGAAAAACAAACAACAAAAAATGTTTCGGATCGCATTTCTGAACAAATCGAACAGTGGATTGAAAAAGGCCAAGTCAATCCCGGAGACAAACTTCCCTCTGTCCGGGAATTATGCGAGCTTTTTGGTGTTGGGCGTTCCGCTGTTCGTGATGCCTTAACAACATTGAAAGGCAAAGGGGTTCTGGATGTCAAGCAAGGTGAGGGTTCTTTTATTCGCAGATTTGACACCTCGCTTTTATTTGATGGCCTATTACTTCTAAATGAAAAGGATATTAGCCAGCTTTTTGGCGTCCGCAAGGTTTTAGAGACGGGCATTGCTGAAACCGCCGCTATTTACCATACACCGTATCATTTGCATGAGATGAAGGAAGCTCTCGATTATTTAAAAAATGAAGAAAACAACCAAGGATGGGAATCTGATTATCAATTCCATCTTGCCATTGTGAAAGCCACCCAAAACGACATCCTTGTACAATTAATGCAAACTGTCTCATCAAGCATTCAAAAGGCGATGATTGATTGCCATACGATTATTCAGTCGGACAACAGATTAAAGGAAACGATTCAGCGGCAACATATTGCTATTTACCAGGCAATTGAAAGCGGTCATACAGAAAAAGCGCGTAAGGAGATGTTTTACCATTTATCCTATGTTGAAGAATTATTGCAGCAAACTGTAACAGGGCGTCATCAAAACAAATAATGTTTGCTGCTCAATAAGAACAAGAGGAGGGGAGACATTGGTAATTTCCGATTTACGGACAATAGTGGAAGAAGACCAGTTAAAAGAGGGAGATTTTCCCCATCAATTAGGGAATAACGGGTTGTATCACGTTTTTCCAAGGTCTGAGAATGAGATAGCTGCTATTTTAAAATATGCAAATCAAAATGGAAAAAAAATTATACCTGTAAGCGGAGGGACAAAAAGGGGATTCGGCGGTACAACAGATAAAGCTGATATCTTGCTCTCATTGTCCCAATTCAAAGGGATACTTGAGCATACAACAGGTGACCTGACAATGACTGTACGCCCAGGAACAACAATAAAAGAAATGATGGATTATCTCGCAAATCGCGGGCAAATGATCCCTATTGACCCCGCCTGGCCGGAGCATGCGACAATCGGCGGCGTCATCTCGGCAAATGACAGCGGACCAAAGCGGCTGAAATATGGATCTGCAAGAGATTTTGTTATCGGTCTTCGCGTGGTTTACCCTGACGGAAGGGTGATTCGCACTGGCGGAAAGGTCGTAAAAAATGTGGCCGGTTACGATATGAACAAGCTGTTTGTGGGTTCGATGGGGACGCTTGGTGTAATTAGTGAAGTGACGCTCAAGCTCCGGCCATTGCCCAAATATAAAAGTTTAATAGTATTGACCTTTTCCGAAGAACAAATGAAAGAGATTCATCCTTTTATGGCATCCGTATTAAACTCTGTGATCGAACCTGTGACACTAGAATGCCTGACACCTGACCTAACCTATCAATTATTAGGTGAGAGGGCATATGCTCTTGCGGTGACATTTGAAGATCGGGAAAAAGCAGTCCGTTATCAAGAGAATTGGCTCAAAGCGAACATGCCTCAGAATTGGAATTGTCATATTTTCCGGCAAAAGGAAGCAAAAGATTGGTGGGGTACATTTTCCAGGATAGGCCCAAACGGTTCCTTGGAGAATGTCACAGATCAAGGAAATGTCAAAATAGCCTTAAAAGTCGGCAGCAAAAATAGTGATGTGTTTACGATTCTTGAATACTGCCACAGACTGGGTAAATCCGATGGGTTGGACGTAGAAGCTCATGGAGGGATGGGGCATGGTATTTCCCGTGTCTATTTAGAGGGTGATGATGAGACGCTGATCGCCTCTGTGGAAAAAATCCGTCAGTTTGTCGAACAAAAAAAGGGCTATGTAGTTGTTCAACATTCGCCGCTGAAATTAAGACAGAGATTAAATATCTGGGGCGAAAAACCAAATTACTTTTCTTTGCTGGAAGGCATTAAGCGTGCCATTGACCCTAACGGTGTGTTAAATCCTAATCGTTTTGTAGGAGGGTTATAAAATGGGTAATCATAAGATTAACGACGCACTGGCTGCTCCTGATATACCCCCTTGTCCATCGAAAAGTTTAAGTAACTTTCTTGAAGGAGTTGATCAGCCTGATGAAAATAAATGGGCGGATTGTGTCCATTGCGGCATGTGTCTTGAATCCTGTCCGACCTATTTAGAAACGGGGCATGAACATCAATCACCGCGAGGACGCGTCCATTTAATCAAGGCGGTATCAGAAGGTAAAATCGAACTTAATGAGCAGTTTATGGATCCTGTTTTCACCTGCCTTGATTGCCGCGCCTGTGAAACGGCTTGTCCTGCGAATGTTCAAGTCGGCGGATTAATTGAGGAAGCGCGGGGACAGGTTCGTAAAGCGATGCCTCTGAAGGGATGGAAGGGATCGATGCATAAAGTCTTCCTTCGCGGGATATTCCCGTATCCAAATCGCTTGCACACATTGGGCCGTTTGCTGCAATTTTTACAAAAAAGCGGTCTTGAGAGCTTTGCCAAAAAGACTGGGATGTTAAATATTCTTCCTCAACATTTACGTGACATGGAAGCCGTTATGCCAAAAGTTCAAAAGCCTGTTATGAAAAAATACCCTAAGGTCAATCCCGCCGAGGGACCAACAAAACAACGGGTTGCAATGTTAACCGGCTGTGTGATGGATGTCATGTTCAGTGATGTGAATGAAGCGACCCTTCGAGTGTTGACTCGGAATGGGTATGAGGTTACGGTCCCAAGAGAACAGCGATGTTGCGGGGCGCTTCATATCCATGCCGGGGATCGCGAAGAGGGAAGAAGACTTGCCAAGCAAAACATTGATGCATTCAAAGACTGCGAAAAAGTGATTGTCAATGCGGCAGGCTGCGGCTGCGCCTTACAAGAGTACCCTGAACTCTTCCGCGAAGATCCGGAATATAGAGAGAAAGCTGAAGCTTTTGCAAATAAAGTGGTTGATGTGTCAAAATTTTTGATCGACAGCGGCTACCGAAAACCAAAGGCTGAAGTGAATACAAGAGTGACCTATCACGATGCATGCCATTTAGCCCACGGACAAGGTGTCCGTTCAGAACCCCGGCAATTACTTCATGACATCCCAGGTGTCGAGATGGTTGATTTGCCGAATTCTGACCGCTGTTGCGGCAGCGCAGGTATCTATAATTTAACCAATCCGGAAATGGCGGGAGCAGTACTTGACAGAAAAATGGAAGATATCCCTGACAATATCGAGATGATTTCCATGGGGAATCCCGGCTGTATGCTGCAAATGGCAATAGGCGTATGCCGCCATGGCCGAAGTGAAAAGGTTGTCCATACCATCCAGCTGTTGGACTGGGCTTATGAGAAAGAAGAATCGCTTAAGAAAGATAAAATGGATATAGTTACAATAGGGAGGGAGACTGATGTTTAAAAAGAAGATCGCAGCAAAAGGGGATAAAACGATTCAGACGTTAATGAAAATCGTTGGTCCCGGTGCGGTGCTTCATCATAAAGAAGACTTAACCGCTTATGAATGCGATGGCTTCACCCTTCATAAAGGCATGCCTAAAGCAGTTGTCTTCCCAACGACGACGGAAGAGGTCTCCAAGATTGTGACCTTTCTTTATGAAGAGAACATTCCATTTATCGCACGGGGAGCTGGGACCGGTCTAAGCGGAGGCGCTATCCCAATGGGCGGTGAAGTGATTATCAGTCTTGTCAAAATGAAAAAGCTATTGCATGTTGATTTCGAAAATCGTCAAGCGGTTGTCCAACCAGGGTTTGTTAATTTGAAACTGACAAATTCAATTGCAGATAAGGGATATTATTATGCCCCGGATCCTTCCAGCCAGTATTGCTGTACAATCGGCGGTAATGTGGCTGAGAATGCGGGCGGTGCCCACTGCCTAAAATACGGTGTCACAACAAATCATATTCTAGGTCTTGAGGTTGTTCTCCCTAATGGAGAAGTGATCCAAATCGCTGATGAAGGGATCCCTGATGTACCCGGATATGATCTGATGGGGCTTTTGACAGGTTCCGAGGGGACAATGGGAATCGTGACAAAAATTACTGTACGTATTTTGAAAAACCCGGAAGATAAGAAAACCGTTCTCGCATATTTTGATAATATAGCAGACGCAAGTTTCGCTGTTTCTGATATTATTTCCGCCGGTATTGTTCCTGCGGCATTAGAAATGATGGACGAAACAGCGATCGAGGGCGTTGAAGCGGCAGCGTTTCCTGTCGGTCATCCTAAAGGTCTGAAGGCCCTTCTATTGATAGAGGTCGATGGTATTTCTTGCGGTATTGAAGATCAGATTAATGAGATCCTGGACGTGTGCCGAAAGAGGAATGTAAGGGAAGTTAAAGTGGCGGCTGATGAACAAGAGCGGGCAAGATGGTGGGCAAACAGAAAAACGGGGTTTGGGGCAATGGGTGCCATTTCCCCGGATTATTTGGTTCAAGACGGAGTTATCCCGCGAAGTAAATTGCCGGAAGTATTGGAAAGAATAAATCAAATTAGTAATGCCTACGATCTTCGGATTGCGAATATTTTTCATGCAGGTGACGGGAACCTGCATCCCCTGATTTTGTTTGATGCAAGAATTCCCGGGGAAACCGAACGGGCGTTAGAGGCAGGTTCACAATGTCTGAAGGCTTGTGCTGATGCCGGCGGTTCTATTACGGGCGAACATGGTGTCGGTATTGAGAAAAAGGAAGAAATGCGTTTTATTTTCACCGATGAGGAAATTAATGCCCAGACAGAAATTCGTGATGTTTTTAATCCGAATAATTTATTAAATCCCGGCAAATTATTTCCGTCTCCAGGACGCTGTGCGGAAATCAAACAAGAGCTGAAAAAAGTGACGACTTAAATGAAAGAAACCAATTTCTCAATAAAAAATACCCTATAGGTAGACTTTTTACGTGTCTACTCTACAGGGTACATTTTACTAAATGGAGAGATTGGATTTTTTTTTAATAAATTTATAAAGTGTTTATAATTAGTTAGTAATAATACCTAGCTTTATTACCAACTTTTACTTTAACCATCATCGAAACTATCCCTTTCTCACCTTTCAGACACTTCAGTTACAATCTTCTTCATCTCACTACATTACAAAATCTAAATCCATTTCAGCTGCTGATTCGCACATTATCCTTAGTTCATTAATATGTTCTTCAATGATTTTTCCAGTAAATCAAACTTATCCAATTAATGAAGATAAATGGTTCCTCGGTTAACATTTGCTCGGTCAGCAATATCCTGAATGGTAATATCATCAAAATTTTTATCAGACATCGGTTCGATAACAGCTTTTTTGATAGCTTCCTGGCTTTTGGTTATTCTTCTATCCACTTTAGACATTGTTAGGTCACTAATCTTTCCAGATAATCAGCAGTTTTGATAGATTTGTTGAATAATCAACAAATAGCGTTCATTTAACGATTGAAAACATCCTTTTTCTTTTTATAATTATAAACAGATGCTGATTAATCAGCATCTGTTTATTTTTCGAGTTTTATCATTAATGAAAGTAGGAGGCGAATTTTGTGGCTAAACGAAATAATTTACTTATATTAATATTGACCATAGGTGTATTCGGTATCTTAAATACGGAAATGGGGATCGTTGGGATATTACCTTTAATTGCTGATCATTTCCATATCAGTATATCCAAAGCAGGGTTGCTAGTGAGTCTCTTTGCACTTGCTGTTGCAATATCTGGGCCAACTATGCCGTTATTGTTTTCGAGCATAAATCGCAAGAAGGTAATGTTACTTGTACTAGGTGTTTTTGTTCTGGGTAACATTGTCTCCATATTTGCATCAAACTTTACCATTTTATTAATTGCTCGTGTGATTCCAGCCTTTTTACATCCAGTTTATGTCTCAATAGCTTTGACCGCAGCAGCAGCCTCAGTTAGCAAGGAAGAAGCTCCAAAAGCTACTTCTAAAGTATTTATGGGAGTAACGGGGGGGATGATACTTGGTGCACCAGTCTCTAGTTTTATTGCTAATACAACTTCGCTTGAAATGGCTTTTGTTTTCTTTACTATTGTGAATGCTATAGCATTCATTGCTATATTACTATTTGTACCATCTATGCCTGTTGAGGAAAGACTTTCTTATGGATCTCAATTAAGTGTATTAAAAAAACCAATTACTTGGCTATCCATTGCTGCTGTCATTTTTATAAATGCAGCGATGTATGGAGTTAGTAGTTACCTTGCTGAGTATCTTGAAACCATTACGAATATACCCGGGAAAACGATTAGTTTAATGTTATTCATATTCGGTGGGGCAAGTATAATAGGAAACATCGTCGCCGGGAAGTTGCTTACTAAAAATGCCATAATATCTGTAGCATCTTTTCCATTCGTATTAGGGGCCGTTTACATCTTATTGTTCTTAATAGGACAGTTCACTGTACCTATGGCATTAATTGTTTTGATTTTTGGAATAGTAGTGGCTATAGGTAATAATATTAGTCAATATTGGATTACGTCTGCAGCTCCAGAAGCCCCTGAATTCTCGAATGGATTGTTTCTAGCATCCGGTAACTTAGGGGTAACAACCGGTACATCGGTAGGCGGATTAGTTATATCAGGAATGGGTACACAGTACGTCGTATTAGGCGGATTCCTATTCTTAATATTGAGTTTAGTATTTATTTTAATGAGAAACTACAAATATAGTCCTATAAATCAATTTTCTAGATAGGAATTAATTCAACATTCTATAAAAGTTGCCTATTATTAAAGAATTGTTTTCAAAAGAAAAAGAAAAAAGTTTATTAAGAAAGGATGTTATTGGGGCTAAACCGAGATACGTGTAAAAATGGGTCATAGGCTTACTTTTATTTCCAAATTGCACAATATCAAAAATAGCATTAAAGAAACACGAATTGTGAATTTTAACCTAAAAAAGCCGATCTTCCAACTAGGAACATCTGCTTTTTTTCAGTAATAAACAGATTTTGCGCTTGTTGTCGCTATTGCTGTACCAGTTTTACCGGTGGTATTTTCAGGTATTTCGAAAACGGCGATTTTGTTTCCGATTATAATGGGGCTCGTTTATATTGTATGGTTTTTCACAGGTGAGTTTATAGTTTCTATGGTAATTATAATGGCGCTATTTGGAATTTTGTTTTCCATACAAAATAATATTAACCAATATTGGATTACGTCGGCTGCTCCTGAGGCACCCGATTTTGCAAACGGATTATTTGTGTCCTGCTCCAACTGGGGAATAAGCATCGGTACAGCTGTGGGAGGTTTACTGATATCGGGAATGGGTATCAAATACATCGTCTGGGCAGGAGTGTTATTTCTGATTTTAAGTTGGGTGACTATTCTCGTCCGAAGCTTTCTATATAACCCGGTAAAAGAGCTCTCTAAGTAGGAAAGAGGGCACGTAGACTGCCTCCTTTTCTTAAAAGTGAATTGCCTAGCATTAAAAATTTCATTGATTACTCAACAATTTTGATTGATATGTTGAGTAATCAACGAATTGCGTTCAATTAACCATTGAAAGCAACTTGTTTCTTTTTATAATTGTAAACAGATGTTGATTAATCAATCAATATTGATTTTAAATAGGCAATAAGTTCAGCTGGCTTTGAAAATAATAGAAATAAATTAAGTTCAACAGGAGGCTAATTTATGGATCGTATTGAAAAGAGCAAAGAAAAATACAAACAGCTATTTGGCGATGGAGTTCCTGCCGCATACGCTACTGATCCTGATTTTCAGGACATCCTGAGCCGATTCATTTTTGGGGAAGTTTTTTATCAAGGTAATCTGGATGATAAGCAACGTGAGCTTATTACTCTGGCAGTGCTTGCTGCCAACCAGTCGTTACCACAGCTAAAGGCGCATGTTGGTGCGGCTCTGAACGCGGGGCTGACACCTGTAGAAATAAAAGAGGCAGTTTACCAGTGTGCTCCGTACATTGGATTCCCCAAAACACTTAATGCCATCACTGAGATAAATGAGGTTTTCAAATCAAAGAATATTGAGTTACCAATTGAAAGCCAAAGTCAGGTTGAAGAAGATAATCGTTTTGACAAGGGACTTGCAGTGCAGGTAGAAATTTTTGGTGATGTTATTGCAAAAAATCGGGAGAGTGCCCCATCAAATCAGAAGCATATACAAGATTACCTTTCGGCTTTCTGCTTTGGAGACTTCTACACTCGTGGCGGGCTCGATTTGAAAACACGGGAGTTGTTAACACTCTGCATCATAAGTGCGCTCGGTGGTGCTGAGGGTCAAGTGAAGGCACATGTGCAGGGAAACTTGAATGTCGGTAATGACAAGGAAACTTTGATCACCGCCATCACCCACTGCCTGCCATATATGGGTTTTCCGAGAACACTTAACGCATTAGCTTGTTTCAATGAAATTATTCCTGAAAATTAAGAAAGGGTGTTATTTATTATGTCTCATATTCAAGATAAAGTTATCATTATTACAGGTGCTTCTTCCGGGATTGGAGAAGCTGCTGCAAAAGAACTTGCATCAAAAGGTGCGAAATTGGTACTTGCAGCTCGTCGTGAAGACCGTTTAAAGAAATTACAAGATGAAATTCAAAATAATGGCGGACAGGCTATTTATAAAGTGACAGATGTGACTTCTCTTACACAAATGGAAGAACTCGCTGCCCATACTCTTAAGAAGTTTGGAAAAATAGATGTATTAGTCAATAATGCCGGAATCATGCCACAAGCTTTTCTTAATGAAAATAAAGTTGATGAGTGGGATAAGATGATTGATGTCAACATCAAAGGTGTTTTGTATGCCATCGCTGCTATCGTTCCATCTATGAGAGAACGCAAATCCGGTCATGTTATTAATCTTTCTTCGGTAGCTGGACATAACATCTACCCTGGCGGAACGGTTTACTGCGGTACCAAATTTGCAGTTAAAGCCATTTCTGAAGGCTTGCGTCAAGAAGAAGCGATGAATGGGACAAATATCCGTGTCACAAATGTTTCTCCTGGGGCTGTCAGCAGTGAATTATTAGAAACTACAACAGACCCAACGATGAAAGCAGGATTAGATGAATTTTACCAAGTGGCAATCGATGCTGACCGGATTGCTCGTGCCATTGCATTCGCAATAGAGCAACCATCAGATGTTGGTATCAATGAAATGATTATTCGTCCAACTGTTCAAGTTGGTTAATTGTATCAAAACATTTGGCTCATTATTTTTACAAGGGTCAAACGCATGGAAAGATCATATATTATCTGCCACCTAAAAAGGGATAATAGTAAAAATTTCGGTGTAACTGATCTTTGTTCATAGAAAGTGAGGCGAATCAAATGGAATATACGAAACTTGGAAATACAGGATTGGATGTTTCTAAATTTTGTCTTGGCTGTATGAGTTTTGGTGAAGCTGAAAAATGGATTCATCAATGGGTACTTAATGAAGAGCATAGGGGTAGTACCAGCGAAGCTGTCACTACCCGCAATAAGGAATTAAATTAAAAATACACCATTTCTGATTGCACTACTTCAATTGGAATTCGCTCCATCATATCCAATTTAAAGATGCCGTAAGGATTTACGTGGCTGTAGATAAGCGGACTTAACGCTCTCAAATCTTCCGGAGTCATCATATCCATCCATTTCTTTTCTGATAAAACAGATTGAATCATGAGTGTATTTATATACACAAGACAATTTTGTAATAAATGGAGGGAAAGAACAGCAATCTCCTGGTCTTCCAATCTATTTGTTGAAATTTCTCCACCTTTTCCGTAAAAAATAAACCCGTTGGCGGAATTCCAATTCTCTACAACATTGAGCCCTTCATTAATTTCTCTCCGAATGTCTTCCGAGCCTATATAATCACACAAGAAAATGGTTTTAATGACTTTTCCTAACTCAGAAAGGGCCTGATAAGTAGGGTCGTTTTTGTTACGGTGTTTTCATAAAAAATTTTATTTTATAAAAAGTAGTTAAGTTAAAAGCTTCAATCACTCTATTCTGTTCATGAATTATTAAGTTCTTTAAATCATAAAGTTGTTTATAAATATCAGTCGTGTTATTTCATTGTGAAGGATTGCACTTCAACGGAATAAGAAATTGATTTGACCTTGGAATATATATGTTTATATAATAATTACAATAAAATAATTGCAATGTCCTATGATGAGGAGAAGTAATTAAATTTAGCTTCAATACAGAGAGTTAGGGTAGATGAGAACCTAGCATGAAGAAATTTAATGAATGGACCTCTAAGGAACAAGGTGAAATCTATAAAGAGAGTATCTAAGTGGTGGGCTGCACCTTATAGCAGATAGAGTATGTTAGTACTCGATAATGAGTGGTGTGATTATATTTAATAAAATAATTACACAATTTAGGTGGCAACACGGAAATAATCTCCGTCCTATTAATTTAGGGCGGAGTTTTTTTATTTAAAAAATAAGAAAAGTAGGAGAGAGCTTATGAAAAAAGAAATTTTGTTAACAGGAGATCGACCTACAGGCAAACTTCACATTGGGCACTATATAGGTTCGTTGAAGAATCGAGTTCAATTACAAGACCAATATAACAGTTTTATAATGATTGCAGATCAACAAGCATTAACTGATAATGCAAGAAATCCTGAGAAAATTAGAAAGCATCTTACTGAAGTAACGTTAGATTACTTATCAGTAGGCATCGATCCTTCCAAAGTAAATATCTTTGTTCAGTCACAGATACCTGAGCTTAATGAATTAACAATGCATTATTTGAATATCGTTACAGTCTCTAGACTTAAAAGAAATCCTACTGTTAAAAATGAAATTAAGGAAAAGAATTTTAACGAGAGCTTGCCTGCTGGATTTCTTATTTATCCAGTTAGCCAAGCTGCGGATATTACGGCTTTTAAAGCAACTGTGGTTCCAGTTGGAGAAGATCAAATACCTATGGTTGAACAAACTAAAGAAATTGTAAGAAGCTTTAATTCTATCTATAAAAGAGAAGTACTAATCGAACCAAATGCATTACTTCCGGAAAAGGGATTAGTGAGATTACCTGGTATTGATGGTAAGGCAAAAATGAGTAAATCATTAGATAATGCTATTTACTTGTCGGATTCTCCGGACGCAATTCAAAAGAAGGTTATGTCAATGTATACAGATCCAAATCATATTAGAGTAGAAGACCCTGGGAATGTGGAGAATAATACAGTCTTCACTTACTTAGACGCCTTTTGTTTAGATAAAGTGAAATTAGAGGAAATGAAAGAACATTATAAACGGGGTGGTTTAGGAGACGTAAAAGTAAAAAGATATTTGAATGATATACTTCAAGCAGAATTAGGACCAATTAGAAATAAACGAAACTATTATGAAAAAAATCTGGACTATGTGTTTGAAGTATTGAAAAGAGGAAGTCTAAATGCACGTTCAGTCGCAGCAGAAACACTTTTAGAAGTAAGGGAAGCAATAGGAATAAATTATTTTAAATAATGGATAGATAGGGGTATGCGCGTTGAAAGTATTAAACTTAAACAACTTATTGTAATCTTGACATTTCCTTATTGCGGGTGGTGACAGCTTCGCTGGTACTACCCCTAATAAAACGACCCTATTAATATTCCTGCAATACAAAGTAATACGATTAAAATAATAATACTTTTTTCATATTTAATCTCCATAGATTCTTTAAGACCATTGTAACTTTCTTAACGTTGTTAAAAATGGGGGAATCGTCTCGAAAATGTGCTTAGCGTTGTAAATCCGCATTTTCCTGACGATACCCCTTTTTAAAATGGTTATCAGTTATTGCTGGCTTGGTTTTAATAGGGTTTGGTGTAAACTTTGGCTATAGGGCAATCAAAAGTTTACTACTTATTATAAGTTAGGTACATATTATACCACTTTTTTTCGGGTGGTTTTCTTCTAAATTAAAGTTTAATATATCAGCAAATGTTTATGCATTTTCTCCCTTTATTATTTACCATATGCTGCCAATTTTGTTTTAGCGTAAAGAAAATCGGCTTTTTCCATGTCGAAATTTGCTTAGTGTACGTTTTCTGCGTTTTTCTGCCGGAACCCCAAGATGGGTTAAGAATTGGTTAACCCATCTTTCATTTCCAAGAAATGTATTGGTATAGGTTTGGCTCTACCATTATTGAATTGAATTCAGTGTTTAACCAGTATAAAATCCATGGTTAACTGAGCCATTTGATCATCACTTTCAAGCATATTGTTTTTACACCACTCAATTAATATCTGAAACAATCCACCAGCAATAAAATGAGCCTTATATTTGGCTTCCACCGTATTTTTAGCCAACTCTAAAGATGATGCTTGTAATAAAGGATGTATATTTTTTTCAAGGTGTTCCAGAAGGATATATGTCACATTTGATTTAATTAAATTATCAAGTAATATTTTATGATGTCTAAAAAAGCAAAAAAAGGTTTTAGCCTTTTGGTATGGGGTTACCGAATCTTTATTTTCAAATTCATTCAAGAAATGCAAAATTAATTCGTTGAGATGGTCATGTATGATTTCTTCTTTCGAACTATAATTCCTATAATAAGCCATTCTTGAAACTCCAGCTTTATTAGTGATTTCAGTGATCGATATATCATTAAAATTCTTATTCGCCAGCAAGATCATAAACGCCTCAAATATACATTCTTTTACTAAAATATTTTGTACGTTACCATTTTCCATTATTACAAATTCCCCTTTTTTGTCACAGTAGCCGTGCAGGTCATTGTTAAACGAAAGAAAATCCCCTAAAATTATAGATGTTACAATTGTAACATCAAAAACCTAAATATGAAATAACCATGGTTATAATAGCTATTTTTTCATTGGAAATTTTGTTGAAGGAGGAAATATAACAATGAAAAGACCTATACGAGTTGCAAACTTCTCTGGGGCACTTGGAGATCGTACTACCGCGTTATCAGAGGTTGTTAATGGTGAACCGGTAGATGTAGCAATTGGCGATTATATGGCAGAAATCACTATGGCAAATGTCGCCACACAATTCATTGGAAATAATGAAAAGTTAGATGGATTTTCAGCAGATATTTTCTTAGAACAACTAAAACCGGAATTATCTCTAATTGCGAAAAAAGGTATTAAAATAGTTGTGAATGCCGGAGTATTTAATCCAAGAGGGCTTGTCGAAGCTGTTCGTCAAGAAATACAGAATCAAAATTTATCTCTTACAGCGGCACTTGTGGAAGGTGAAAATCTTCTAAATCGAGTAGATGAATTACGTGCGGAAGGACAATTAAAACATATGGAAAAGCTTGTTCCTCTGAATTAACCTAATGTTTGTTTTACAAAAAATACAGTTGAATCTTGAAGAGGTGGGCTAGCATGACAAAAATAGAATTAACAGAAAGATTAAAAGAGTCTATTCATTCAAGGATAGCTTTAGAAGAAGATTTCGATATTCATAATGAATTAGAACAGGTCTTAAATGAAATAGGGCTTTCTGCAAAGGACGCTGGTGGGGGTATTAGTTTCTATGGAGCAGATCCAATTGTAAACAGCACGGTGCGCTTAGGTGCCGGGTCTGCCGTAGGGCTCATGGCCAAATCGGTTGCCGCAGCCAATATCTATAAAATGCGCGGTGGAAAAGGGCAAAACCTTCATGTGGATTTAGCAAAAGCTGTAGAAAGATTGGGCGTTTCTTATAAAATGTTGGAACGTATCAATGGTTATCCATTTGACATGACAGATCTAAACCTTTATTCTCTTATTTCATTTTATAAAACAAAAGATAATCGATTTATTATACCATCAAATATATACCCAAAATTACGGGATAAGATGCAGAAATTGTTAGGTTGTGGAAATGATCCAAAATCGGTTGCCGAAGCGATTTCTCAATGGAATGCTGAAGACCTTGAAAAAGCAGGCGAAAAAAACGGCATTGTCATGGGTATGGTACGAACATTGGAAGAATTTATGAAGGAGCCTGTTTATAAAGATTATCTGGAAAATACACCTCTAATTGAAATAGAAAAAATCGGTGATTGTGATCCTGAGCCATTTACACAAGACCCATCAACACCGTTGGAGGGAGTAAGGGCTTTAGGATTAGGACATGTTATAGCAGGAGCCGGAATAGGCCGTGTATTTGCAGCACACGGAGCAGACGTATTGAATATTTGGCGTTTGAATGAATTCGAGCATGATGGTGCCTATTATACTGCGAACGTTGGCATGCGTTCAGCTAGATTAAATTATAAAGCTTCTGAAGGACAAAAACGATTAAAAGAGTTGTTGAAGGAATCTGATATCTTATTCGCTAATCGCAGACCAAGGCTAATGGAGGAGATCGGAATGACTGCTGAAGAGTGTGCTGAAATGCGTCCTGGTATCATTTACTGCAACACAAGTGCACATGGAGACAAAGGCCCGTGGAAGAATCGTCCTGGATTTGACCAAGTTGCTGGTGCTGTTACAGGAATGATGACTTTTGAAGGTGATGAAAAGAGCCCTAAAATACCTGTTATTAATGTTGTAAATGACTACTTAGTATCTTGGTTAGCTGCGGCAGGTTGTATGGCTGCTTTGGCTAGAAGAGCTGCAGAAGGCGGAAGTTACCGTGTTCATGTTTCCCTTACAAGGGTCTCTTTATGGCTACTTTCACTAGGTATCTTTGATAAAGATTATGTTGCTGCAACGGCCGGTAAAGTAAAAGGATATGAAGAGATGAAGCCGGAGCTATTCCAAGCGCAAACTAGTGTCGGTCTATATCAAGGATATACTGATCAAGTTCATATGTCTGAAACTCCTGAATCTTATAGGACTGTACTAATGCCTCGGGGATCCAATCAGGCTGTTTGGTTGCCTCGTGATCCACAGTTTAAGATGAATTTTAAATTATAGAGATTTAAATTGGGTAGTTAGTACGGCTATGAATAGAGTTTAATTAAACAGCCACTATAAACGAGTAAAAAAAGAGCGTGTTTTGATAAAAATTATTTAAAACACGCTCTTGATATGTTCTATTGCACTATTCTTTTATAAAAATTTTAATCATTTTCTGTATATCTTTTTTCCAATAATTGGCTGATTATTTGAATCAATGAAAATAAATTAGCCTTTACAATCCCTATATATGGAAAAAAACGCCATGGCACTTCATTACTGTAAATAATTAAAGTGAAAAATTCCCTTATATACAAGTTTTGAATTTTTTTCTATTTTCTATTGTTCTTTAGGAACACTGTTCTTAATATTCAATAGAGCCCTTATTTTAAAGAAATTTAGTTAATAAGGGAAATTCTTGTCGAATTATATGATATGATAATTTCATAGGAAATGACAAGCAGGTGAGTAAAGTTATGGCTAACCGATTTTTAACAAAACAACGAGCTGTGTTAAAACTGTACCTCATCAATTTAGTTGAACAAGATAGATTATATGGACTGCAATTTCTTCAGTTGCTTAGAAAAGAATTTGAGCCTTATGGATTTCGGCCGACACATTCAGAAATTTATAAGTCGCTGCATGAGTTAACAAAAGAGGGGATACTATTTCGGACAAAAAAATTAAAAGGAGAAGGTCAAGATGGCTTTCAGGAGATTGTAATTTATCAATTTACAGAAGGTGGATATGAGAAAGCCAAGGCTTACAAGAAATTAGTAAAGCAAGATCTTGACCGGAGCCAGCAGATGATTAACAAAATATTAAGGGATAATTATTAAAAGTCTCTAGTCTTGGTACAAATCCCTTTTTAATATAAATAGCTGATCAACGTTTAAAATGGTGGAAATATTTCATTTATTATAAGGTCTTTTTAAATTTATAAAATATTCAATATTCATATAGGCAAACCGTTAATAAAACGATATAAATAATAGTATAGATGACTATTTTAAAAGGGGTGGGTTGATTGTATCATAAAGCAGATATTATTATTGTCGGGGGAGGGGTAATGGGTTCCAGTGTTGCCTATAATCTTTTAAAAGACGGTTATGAAGGCAAGATTATTCTTTTTGAGAAAGACAGGCTTTATGAATTTTCATCAACTCCCAGAAGCGCCGGCGGTCTTCGCCAGCTATATACAACAGCGATTAATATACAAATCAGCCGCTACAGCCTGCAAGTCTATCAAACCTTTCCTGAAGATATGGCTGTTGATGGTGAGAATGCTGAAATCGATTTTAAAAAGAGAGGCTATTTGTTTCTGGGGACAGAGGGTATGATTGATAGCTTTAAAAAGCAATTAAAGCTGCAAAACGCTTACGGTGTACCTTCTGAATTACTTGATAAAATGGGTCTTCTCGACATTATTCCTGAACTTAATGTTGAAGATTTAGCCGGCGGCCTTTATTGCTCTGAAGATGGCTACCTTGATCCTTATTCTGTGATGCAGGGCTATGTCAAGAAAGCTAAAAGTCTGGGAGCGGAATACATTTATCAAGAAATCGATCACCTGATCATTAATAATAATAAGGTTAATGGCGTGTGTTCAGCGGATGGTACTGAGTATCATGCGCCTGTCGTCATTAACTGTGCAGGCGCTTGGGCATCTTTTTTAAGTGAAAAGGCCGGTCTTCCAATTCCCGTCGTTCCATTAAAAAGGCAAATTTTCCAATTTAATACAGAAACCCCTTTGGAAAATAAATTACCGCTGACAATTGATCCGACAGGCGTTTATTTCCGCCATGAAGGGGAAACATTAATTTGCGGTTTTTCTGAAGATATAGAACCCGGTATTGATTTTACTTGGAAACGATCCTATTTCATCGAAAAGCTATGGCCTGTACTTGCCGAACGTATCAGCAATTTTGAAAGAATAAAATTAGAAAAAGGTTGGGCAGGGTTATACAGCTTTAATACAAAGGATCAAAATGCGATTATAGGAGAGCATCCTCAATGCCAAGGCTATTATTTAGCTTGCGGTTTCAGCGGCCATGGCATGCAGCAGGCGCCTGCTGTCGGTAAGGGGCTGTCAGAACTGATTAGAAAAGGACGGTATGAAACGATTGACTTGAGTCCATTAAGAGTCGAGCGGTTTGCGGAAAACGACTTGGTCATTGAAGGAGCAATTGTTTAAACAGCAATTTATGTAATCGCTGACATCGTTCCCGCCGTATGAAGCTGGATTATGAATTAGGCATATTGAACCATTTTCAATCATAGAAGTATAGGTTATAGTTAGAGCATGGAAAATTAAATATACTTTTAACTAGGGGTGTCCAAAAAGCTTGGGCTGAGAGAGAAGCGCGACGATGTTTCTTGACCCTCGGGACCTGATCTGGTTCATACCAGCGTGGGAAAGTTAATTTTGCGACTATGATAAACTTATAAATTTGAGTTTACTAGCCGGGTCCTGTCAATTGGATCCGGCTTTTTTCATGTTGGATATTACGTTCCGGATCTCGTCCTTAACAAAATCATAACATTTTGAAAAGGAGAGATTTTCAATGGCAAACAGCTCTGTTAATGAAATGAACATTTCGATCATGTCTAATTTTTCCGGCAGTAAAAAAGTATACATAGAAGGGTCAAGGCCAGATCTCAAAGTGCCAATGCGTGAAATTGAGCTAAGTCCTACAACCGGCACTTTTGGCAATGAGGAAAACCCTCCCGTACGCGTCTATGATACAAGCGGACCGTATACCGATCCCGATTATTCTGTAGATATCAGAAAGGGGTTACCGGCTTTACGAAGAAAATGGATATTAGAGCGCGACGATGTTGAAGAATACGAGGGACGTGAAGTCAAACCGGAGGATAATGGCTATAAAAATCGGAATAAACAAACAAGCCGCGAGCATTATCAATCATTAAAGCGAGAGCCATTACGCGCAAAAGAAGGGAAAAATGTAACCCAATTACATTATGCCCGAAAAGGTATCATTACTCCGGAAATGGAGTTCATTGCAATAAGGGAAAATGTCTCAGCTGAATTTGTCCGCGACGAGGTTGCCAGCGGCCGCGCCATTATTCCAGCCAACATTAATCACCCAGAAAGCGAACCGATGATTATTGGACGGAATTTTCATGTAAAGATTAATGCCAATATTGGCAATTCTGCGGTTACTTCATCAATTGAGGAAGAAGTTGAAAAAATGACATGGGCAACTCGATGGGGCGCAGATACCATGATGGACCTTTCCACAGGTAAAGACATTCATACAACAAGGGAATGGATTATTCGTAACTCACCAGTCCCGGTTGGAACAGTCCCTATTTATCAAGCACTTGAAAAAGTAAACGGTGTTGCTGAAGATCTTACTTGGGAAGTGTACCGTGATACATTAATCGAGCAAGCTGAACAAGGCGTCGACTACTTTACTATTCATGCTGGTGTTCTTCTACGCTATGTACCGCTAACTGCAAAACGTGTGACAGGAATCGTTTCCAGGGGCGGATCAATTATGGCGCAATGGTGCCTATATCATCATAAAGAAAGCTTTCTTTATACTCATTTTGAAGAGATTTGTGAGATTATGAAAAAATATGATATAGCTTTCTCGTTAGGTGATGGGTTGCGCCCTGGTTCAATTGCCGATGCTAACGACGAGGCGCAATTTGCAGAACTGGAAACATTAGGCGAGTTAACAAAAATCGCCTGGAAACATGATGTTCAAGTCATGATCGAAGGGCCGGGTCATGTACCTATGCACCTTATTAAAGAAAATGTTGATAAACAAATGGAAATATGCCAAGAAGCGCCGTTTTATACACTTGGGCCGCTGACAACGGATATAGCGCCGGGTTACGATCACATCACATCGGCCATCGGTGCTGCGATGATTGGCTGGTACGGTACAGCGATGCTTTGCTACGTCACTCCGAAGGAACATCTTGGTCTGCCAAATAAAGATGATGTGAGAGAGGGAGTGATTACCTATAAAATAGCTGCTCATGCCGCTGACCTTGCAAAAGGGCATCCAGGAGCAAAAAATCGTGATGATGCCCTGTCTAAAGCACGTTTTGAATTCCGTTGGCGTGATCAGTTCAATTTATCTCTCGATCCTGAAAAAGCATTAGAATACCACGATGAAACATTGCCGGCTGAAGGGGCGAAAACCGCGCACTTTTGCTCAATGTGCGGCCCTAAATTTTGCAGCATGAGAATTTCACAAGATATAAGAGAGTATGCAAAAGAAAAAGGCCTTGATACACAATCAGCAATAGAAACAGGGCTAAAAGAAAAGGCAAAAGAATTTAAAGAAGCAGGAGGTACCTTATATAAGGAAGTGTAATGCTAAGGAGGGTACTTTCTATGAATAATCACGCAGAAATCATTTTAACAAAGATTCAAGGTTTAGAAAAAGAGATTAACAAATTAAAAGGGGAACTAAAATCTGTTCAGCAGCACTGTGAACATCAATTTGAAAATACTGCCCTTTTTAAGACGTGCATTAAATGTAAATATGTAGAACCATTATATTATTAATAAACCTAAAGCCGATGTTTCCATTTATTTGGAACATCGGCTGTTTTTTTAGGTAAATAAAAGGCATTAAAATTTTTAGTCTAAATCAAATAGACGCATCCGGTAAGCGTTCATAGCCGTTTTCCCGAGTTCATTAAGAAAACGATAATTGCCGACGGCCCCGACAATCGCTCCAAAACCGGGTATGATTTGCAATAGTTTAACAAGATCAATATAATCGCGATAATCTTGTTGAAACTCTTGCCAATCAAGTTCTTCAATCGTTGAGTAATGGCTGACTGTTTCCGGCCAATTTTTTAACTTTAAGAAAGCTGCCATTCGTTTTTTATCATTAGAAAAAGCGACCTGGAAAACGTGCAGGACATATAAACGTTCCCGGTAATCTTTAACGTCAAATCCATAAATGCTTGCCACTTCATATAAAAATTTTATTTTCAACGTTAACAGCATTGGAAAATCCGCCAACCCCCACCAAAGGCCGCCTGCACCTGTCCCGGCACCTTCAATAGTTGCTAATCTTTTATAATTAGTTATGATTTGTTTAACTAATTCTTCCCGCTTATATAGAGACATTTCCTTAATCGGTGATTGTTTTGTAGTAATTTCCGATCCAAACATGACAGTCTTTACGACGCCTTTAACACTTTTTGTAATGACATCATGAACCTTCTGGGGAATTTTATCATTAATCTTCTTCTGAACGGAATTCGCTGCCCGGCTGAAGGCTGAAGAGCGTTTCATCATTTTTTTCTGCCAATCAAAGCATTCCTTGCGGGCAAGTTGTTCGTAATCCATGCACAAACATCCTTTAATTGATATGTCTTATTTTATATTATAAATGATCAGCCTTATTATGTTTAGCACACCGCTTAACAATAATAATTTTCAACACTATAAGTATATAAGGCTATAGAGCATTCCCATTTGCTTCTAATACATGTTATAATCAGCTAGATATTACTTTTGGAGGAATCGATACAATTGATTACAGTAAATAATGTGAGTTTAAGATTTGGAGACCGCAAATTATTTGAAGATATTAACATTAAATTTACACCAGGCAATTGTTATGGACTTATCGGGGCTAATGGCGCTGGTAAATCTACTTTTTTAAAAATTTTATCAGGGGAAATGGAATCACAGACCGGAAACGTTTCTATTACACCCGGCGAACGCTTGGCAGTGCTCAAACAAGATCACTTTCAATACGAAGATTATGATGTTTTAAATGTTGTTATTATGGGGCACGCCAGATTATACGAAGTGATGCAGGAGAAGAACGCTATATATATGAAACCTGATTTCTCTGATGAGGACGGCATTAAAGCTGCCGAGCTGGAAGGGGAATTTGCTGAACTTAACGGTTGGGAAGCTGAATCTGAAGCAGCTGTGCTATTGAAAGGACTTGGCATAGAAGAAGGGCTTCATACGAAAAAGATGGCCGAATTAACGGGAGCCGAAAAGGTTAAGGTGCTTTTAGCGCAAGCGTTGTTTGGCAAACCGGATATTTTGCTGCTGGATGAGCCGACAAACCACCTTGATTTAAAAGCTACCCAATGGTTAGAAGAGTTTCTCATTAACTTTGAAAATACGGTTATCGTTGTATCCCACGACCGCCACTTCTTAAATAAAGTTTGTACTAATATCGCTGACTTAGACTTTGGGAAAATTCAAATTTACGTTGGCAACTATGATTTTTGGTATGAATCAAGCCAACTTGCATTAAAAATGGCCCAAGAAGCAAACAAAAAGAAGGAAGAAAAGATCAAAGAACTTCAGAACTTTATTGCCCGATTCAGCGCTAACGCGTCTAAATCGAAACAAGCAACTTCAAGGAAAAAGCTTTTAGAGAAAATTACCCTTGAGGATATCCAGCCATCCTCACGCCGTTATCCTTACGTTCATTTTGCACCGGAGCGTGAGATTGGAAATGATTTATTAATGGTAGAAGGGCTTACAAAAACCATTGATGGCGTTAAAGTTCTTGATAATATAAGCTTTATCATGAATAAAGACGATAAAATTGCTCTTGTTGGTAAGAATGAAATAGCGATCACGACGCTGTTTAAAATTCTAATGGGTGAAATGGCGCCGGACAGCGGTTCATTTAAATGGGGCGTGACAACCTCACAAGCATATTTTCCAAAGGATAACTCAAATTACTTTGAAAACTGTGAGTTAACCCTTGTTGATTGGCTAAGACAATATTCACCTCAAGACCAAACAGAAAGCTTCTTGAGAGGATTCCTCGGAAGAATGCTGTTCTCAGGTGAAGAAGCATTAAAGAAAGCCAATGTTCTGTCAGGAGGGGAGAAGGTACGCTGTATGTTATCGAAAATGATGCTCAGCGGATCGAATGTTCTCCTATTGGATGATCCGACAAACCACCTTGATCTGGAGTCAATCACAGCATTGAACAACGGTCTGATTAACTTTAAAGGATCAATGTTATTCGCATCACACGACCATCAATTTGTTCAATCGATCGCAAACCGTATTATTGAGATTACGCCAAATGGATTAGTTGACAAAGAAATGACGTATGATGAGTATTTAGAAAATGAGGAACTGCAGAAGAAAGTTGAAGCGATGTACGTCCAATAAAATAAACATAAAAGCCACTCTTAGAGTGGCTTTTATGTTTATAATGCCTAATCGTTAATTAAAAGTAATTATATTTCGAAATACTCTGTATATAAATTGTCGAAATTTAAAATGTTTATGTTATAATAAAATAACAGCTGCTAAGCAGGGTGGGTGGCAGCGCCCTCTGTAACACGTTTCTCGTCTGTGCAATGTCACAACGGGGAAGGGGGTGTTGCCAATAATGACGACGTATCAAACTTTGGTCTTAATGATCAGCTTTGAAACGTTAGTCGTCATGATACTTTCAGAAAGAAAAAAGTAACCCTCCCTGCATCGGCAAAGTAGGAGAAGGGCTACCTTTTTCCAAACCGCTACCGCACTTCTTGCGGAGTAGCTGTAACTGAACGTTGGTGACCGCCAGCGTTCTTTTTATTATTTATCTTTTTATTTATTATATACAACATGAGCTTTAAAAACAAGAAGTTTACAATTTTACACCCTTGACTTCACTTGAAACCATAAACCTTTGGTCATAAACAAACCTATACTTTCAATATTGTTATCAATTATCAATTAATAGAAAAGGTGGAATAATTAATGCCAATATATAATAAACTAGTTCGTGACAAAATACCTAAGATAATTCAAGAAAATGGAGAAACTTGCAAGATTATTAAACTCGATCCTTCAACATATTTCCAAAAGTTAAAAGTAAAATTAAAAGAGGAATTGAACGAGTATTTACAAGCGGAAAATGATGAAGATTCAGTTAAAGAGCTTGCTGATATTTTAGAAATAATATATTCTCTATCGGTTATCCATGGGAAAGGATTTGAGGAGATAGAAGCAGCGAGACAAAAGAAATTGATTGAACGTGGTGGATTTAAAGAAAAAATATTCTTGATTGAAATCAGTAAGGTTTAAATTTAATTTTGAATACGGAGAATAAATTATCGTATTTCTTTCGATTTATTCTGCAGTCGTTTGCTGCCATCTAACAGAATTTAATCTTTTGTTACTTGTCACTAACTAATATTGTAATAATTTTATGTAAACTAAAAAAATAAATGAGTCGATGTCCTAATTAATACGGTTTTTAAAATTTTAAAAAGCAAGATATATTTGATGGAGAACAACGAATGTATTTAACAACTGAAAGATTGTTAATACGAAATTTTGAAATTAATGACTGTAAAGCTGTTCATGAGCATACATCAAATAAAAATGTAATACACCAGAAAGTATTGCCGTTTTGTTGAGTAGTGCAGAAAATCAAAATAAGGGGGGAGATGCATGTATGCCGTTTTAACGGTGCTAATAATATTAGTTGGGGTTATTGCATTATTTAGTACGCTTTTAGTCGGCAAGGAAGTTAACACGACAATTAAAAAACTTGAAGAAACTGTTTCACAGGAAGAACATGACAAACTTTTAAAAGAACATTATTTTAAAAGCAAGCGTGTGAATATATTGGTTTTAATATTTATTTATGCAGCGACATTTTTATTAGCCATAATTGCAATGGTAATTTATATTGTCAATAGATAGACAATATATAAACAAAAAATTTTTGACTCTTTGACTCATGGTGTATATATGTAAGTATATATAAAAATAAAAAAAGTGGTTATTGATGAGAGATATATATAAGAAATATAAGAAGATATTTGATAGAATAATTAACTTTTTTATTTTTTATATTGGTTCCTATAATATATATTATGTAAACTAAAATAAAAATTATAAAAAGCGGCTCAAATGTAACCGCTGCTTTTTATATATCCTTAAATAATTCACTTAAACTTTTCGTTTCGCCAAGTTTATGGTCCTTCGCATCTTGAATAATATTTCTCAGCCAAACGCACTCAGCTTGATAATGGATTATCACGTTTTTTAAAATATAAAATAAACCCGGATTAGCATCAGCAACTTTTCGATTATTTTTTAAATCACGAAGATGTTCTTCAATATGTTTTAGACGATCTTCCAAAATTACAGCAATTTCACCGGTATTTCCAAATTCCGTATAAATCAGGGCTGGAAATATTGGATTTCTAAATACAAAACTTTCTTTAAGTTGATCATATAATTCTTGTTGAAATCTAATTCGGCCTTGATCAGTAATACGATAAATTGTTTTGCTGGGCCGTTTATTTTCATGTCTGACTTCAACAACTTCAATTAACTTTTCTTTATAACACTTGTCAATCGCATAATAAAGCGTTCCATCTTGTACTTTTATATAATTTTTCAAATAACTCTCATTGATAAGCTGTTTAATTTCATACGGATAGCGATTCTTTTTCATAAGAGAACCAAGAATCACCAGTTTTAGAGACATCCATTTCACACCCAATTTTGAATTTTTATTAAAATGTTGTTAAACATCAAGAGCATGATAAATTTCTTTGCTCTTGATGTTTTTTATTAACCTTTATTTTTTCCTAATTCTCGGAGCGCCTCGCGAATACCCTTGTCATCATGAGACTTTTTACCTTTTAATGGTGTTTTTGAAGGCTCTGTTATATCCTTGTTTAAATCTGTCCATTCTTTACGAAGAGCAGACCGATAACTGTCATCAGATGTATCCTTTTGATCTTTATTCAGAATACTTTCTTGTTTTTCAGCGGTTTTTTTAGATTTTTTGGTTAAGTCATGAGGTATTTCGTGAATATTAGGTTTCCTAATAGGCATAGTATCTGTTTCTTTATTTTTCATTAGATTTCTTTGAGAAGTTGCTGAAACATACTGATTTGCCGGGACTTCTTTATGTTCATGATGAACATGTTCTTCATGATGAAATGATGGCATAACTTCCTCTACTTCTTCTTCGTTATCTGCATATTGGATTGGTTTTTCCGTTTCTTCTTCTTTTACAATAGTCGATGTAAAGAATACACAAATTATAAAACCGATAACGACAAAAAGTACTAAGGCAAAAACATCATTGATAATAGATGGACCGCCTAATAAAATATCAAAGGTGCCGTTAACCGTATACTTCATCGGCATAATTTTTCCTAAATAATAGTAAAAATCAGGTAATGCGGCAATCGGAATTGAACCGCCTGCTATTTGCGTTTGCAAAATCAGTATTGTGAGATTGACGAGCAATCCATATAGACCAAACAGAATAACAAATATTTGCGTAACCGCCATAAAGGCCAGCATGGCAACAAATTGAAATCCCCACATGACAAAAAAGCCTTTATTAACTGGTACATTAAATAATTCGACTAAGCATACCGCAATAAAAGAACATACAAAAGCCGTTATGAGATTTATGATATTCCTTGCCGCGAATTTCTGCCATTTACTAGCAACCCCGCCAATCATTCTTGAGGCGTTAAATAAATTTAATTGAAGGATCATTGCAGCAATATATCCGGCTAGGCCAAGCATAAACGGCGCCATGACGTGACCCATGTTTGTATCATGGTGTATCTTATGAATATCCGGTATAACCCTTTGTGATGCTTGTTTTACTATTTTTGCCGCTT
This sequence comes from Scopulibacillus cellulosilyticus, assembly GCF_042665295.1. NCBI lineage: Bacteria > Bacillati > Bacillota > Bacilli > Caryophanales > Sporolactobacillaceae > Scopulibacillus > Scopulibacillus cellulosilyticus. The sequence continues at coordinate 265,859 of NZ_JBHTCO010000005.1, read as the reverse complement.
GATTATCAGGAACATTTAATCTTGACAAAACCTTATCCAAAGTTGTCTGAACAAACTTTTTATCAATAGCTGAAGCTACATTAGAAGCTGTTGATTCCATAGTGCTGGCAACAAGCATTGGATTTGATTCATTCACATAATAATCAAGTTGTGCTTTTTTACTAAGATTTGTAACGTCTTTTGTAAAATCTTTAGGGATTTTTACGATCATATGAACTTTGCGGTCGCTTAATTCATCCCGGGCCTTATACATAGAATGTTCCACTTTTGTTTTATATGGAAGCTCTTTTACTAAAGCATTTGTTATAGTTGATCCTATATGAGGGTCTTCATTGACAATGGCGACTTTTAAATTGGATACATTGTTTGGAATGCTTCCAAATCCTGTTTGCCAGCAAATAATGAACAGAAATTGATAAAAGACGGCCATCACCAATCCGAAAATTGCTAATTTATGTTTGAGTATATGTACAAACGCATTTTTCAAGTCCAGTTCACTCCTTTATTTTTTTATTGTTTACCTAAAATCGTTTATTATGAACATCCAAATGAATATGATACTTTAATTAAAGTGCATTGTAAATTTAAATGCTTTTTTTCAAAATTAAAACACCATTATTTTAATGGTGTTTTAATTCGGGTTATCCATTTTATCAATCGCTTTTTTCATTTCTGTATTTGTCATATGGGTATAAAGCATAGTCGTTTGTACTGATGAATGTCCGAGATGCTTCTTAAGTTTTGGTATATCGTTATTTTCCATATGGTACCGCGTTGCAAACGAATGCCTTAATTTATGAACAGAAAGTGCCGGTTTACCAAAAGCTGTGGCATATTTTTCAATGATTTTTTCAATGGCACGGTTAGATAAGCGCCGGGAAGCTTTTTTGGGACCAATTGCTGTAGAAACAAATAAAGCTTTTTCTTTGGAAGATAGTTGATAGCGACTTTCGCGAATTTGCAGATATTCCTTTAAATCAATCATTGCTTGCTCACTAAAGTAAACGTATTGTTCTTTACCGCCTTTACGCACAACTCTTAAACTGTGTTTTTTATAGTCAATATCGTCTAAATTAAGGCCGGCTAACTCTGATAAACGCAGCCCGGAACCAAGAATTAAAGAAACAATGGCAGTATCCCGTTCACGATTTTTTAAATGAAAATGATAAACTTTTTTATTATCTTTATTGCGTTCACCGTAATCTGAAGCAATAAATTGTCTGAACTGTTCATACTCATCCCCATGAAGTATCTTTCCTTCAATCCGGTTTGCGACCGTTTCCTGATCCTCTTTAATATCATTAAAATCAATTTTAGCCATGACATTCCGGTAAATATACGGTTCAAGTTCTTCAGTCTCAGCAATGTTTTGCAGATAATGAAACAATGATTTTAATGATGAAATTTTACGATTGACGGTTTGTTTAGTATTGCCTAATTGATGTTCTAAATAGGACAAAAAACTTTCTAACTGCTTAGGTGTGAGCTTTTCGAGCATTTTAAGAGTGATCTCCTGGCGTTTACCTTTATGAAACCCTTCAGCAATCATCCAATCGAAAAAGATGATGTAATCATGGCAATAGTTTAATAAAGTTAGGACCGCCATCTTCCTCTTTTTTTGATCTATGAACTCCCCTACATACCACGGAAGCTCCCCCACCTTCTCTTTTAACCTTTTATAATGATGGTTTGCTGTCATTTTTATCACCAAATGCATTATAACATATGAGATAATTACGTAAAATTATTTTTTTACGAACTTTTTCTGTATTATGTATTCAATATTATAAATAAATATAATAAAAACAATTGTTATTATTAAGAAAACAGTTGGAGCAAATGAGCCCCAACCGTCCTGGTATTTTTAAGCCTTTACGTTGTTACATCTGGAGGAACGACCTCTTCTTCTACTTGAGTACGTCGGAACCAAGGACCCCTTGCTGTAAAAACTAACGGCACATAAATGAGTGCGCTTATTGCCGAAATCCACATCCATGCTCCCCATCCGTGCATGGCTACAACAACTGGTGCGATTATTAAAATGACAACCGCAATAACACGAATGACAAATCCCCATAATCCCCATGCGGCGGATTGTAATGAAGCTTTAATGTCCTCAGCATTTTCCGAGAACAATGCCATCCACGGGCCATAGCAAATACCCATTAAGCCGCCTAACAATGAAGTATAAATGATCATTTGCCCTTCTGGGATATCCTGTCCAAACAACGTAGCAAAGTATATCATATAAATAAATGAAAGAACAGCGCCGGTTAAAGATACAACTTTACGTAGTTTAAGACGATCAGAAATCCAACCTGCAACAAGCAGCGTCGCTAAATTTAACAGCCAAAAATATTTGGCAATTTCCGCTGCTTGAGAATGCCCATAGCCAAAGCCCTGAACAAGTATGGTAGGACCAAATGCTTGAACTGTTAAATAAGTCACCAAGAATAAAGAAATACCGATACTCAGTGTCCAAATTCGCGGTATACGGGTAATCTCACGCATTTTTTGATTTTCATTATCCTCAGTTCGACCTTTGAGTGCTTTATTAATTGATTCAGCTTGCTGGTTATTTGTAATGACTTGCGCACGTAATTTAGGTGATAAATCATAAATAAAAAATAAAATTAAAATCGCGCTAACAAATGCAATCGTCCCTTGAATAACAAATTGCGATTGCCATGTATGAAGTACTGGAAGCGTCCAACCTGCCAAACCATTAGCGAAAAAGTTTGATCCTACCGGCCCGAACGTCCAAAAACCATAGGCCAAGGCCCGCCCCATCCGCGGTGAAAAGTCACGGACAAGCCCTGCTGTTGTACTAATGGAAATACCTTCAACCAAACCGAGAAGAACCCGGACCGCTAATAAGCCGAATACTGAATGAACAAGTGTCATGCCATAAACGCATATAGCGGTTAAAAACAGACTTGGAACAAGATACCTTACCCGGCCATGACGATCAGCTATCGGCCCGAATATTAAAGCCGATAAAGCTGCAGCAATCGTAGAAACCGCAGAAATCATGCCATATTGCGTTAACTCTATACGAAGATCTTTAAGAAGCATTGGTACAACAGGGGCAATTTGCGCTTCATAATTCGCAATAAAATTAGCAAGGATGACAATGAACAGCAACCAAATCCTTCTTCCGCCAATCGGATAAATGGTCAATTCACGTTCATAAAACATGCGGTTGGAGCGGGCCATTTTAGTAAAACCTCCCTTTTCCTCTTTTAAATTAAAAAATTTTAGCTGGTTGACGCCAAACAACCATAGCATCTAAAGCTTCTACATTAGAATTGTCAGCCCAAAGCGGATTAACCTCTAATTCCTGCAAATATTCGGAGTTATCAGTTGCTATTTTTGTCAATTGATATATAACATCTACAATCTTTTCGATATTAACCGGCGGTTGTCCCCGTACTCCCTCTAATAAATCAGCGCCGCGCAATTCACGAAGCATCTCTCTTATTTCACTTCGTTCAACAGGCAATATCCGTAAACTTGTATCTTTTAACACCTCCACGAATACTCCGCCAAATCCGACAGCAAGAACCGGTCCCCACAAAGGATCTTTCAGGATACCGACCAATAATTCGATTCCCTTTTTCCGCATTGGACTAATAAGTACCCCTTCTAACCGGTTGTCACCCTTTTTCATAATTTTTTCGACCATCGTTACATACGCCGCTTCAACCTCACTATCTGATTTTAAATCTAATGAAACACCCCCTATATCGCTTTTATGGGCAATATTACTCGACTGAATTTTCATCGCAACAGGAAATCCTATTTGACGGGCAGCGGCGACTGCTTTATCAATGCTTGAACAAAGTATGCCGGGGACTACCGGAATATCGTTTTCCGCTAAAAAGTGTCTGGCCTCATTTTCAGACCATGTGACAAGCGATGAATTTTCTTTAAAATATGAATGGTTCACAAATGGCAGAGTTACTGAAGCTCTTTGACTTTCTAAATAGTTTTTTCTCTTTTCGTACCACCATAGCGCTTTCCCAAGACCTTTCATGCCATGTTCTATCCCGCCAATAAAATGAACCTTGGCTTGATTTACCACTTCCTTTCCAAAAGAAACAATATCAACACAAGCATTAGTGACAAAAGCAATTGGTATTTTCGACTTGGCCGAAATCTCACCCGCCTGACGGAATTGTTCATAGATAGGTAAAGGATTATCGGGCTTTATCCGAGGGACATCTAAAAGGCATAGGATAAAGTCAAACCCCGGGTCACCTGATGCAACTTCTAAGGCTCTTAACATTAATGTTCTATCCACAACAACGTAACCAGTGACGTCAAGCGGGTTATGGACAGTAGAAAAATCAGGAACAATTTTTTCAAGCTTATTAACAGTTTCAGATGAAAACGCAGGCAATTCAATCCCTTCATCTTTGGCTCGGTCGGAAATGATATCACATGCACCTCCCGATGGCGTAACAACCCCCATTCGTTTGCCGGGCAGGTGATCAATATAACCTAAAATACCAGCTGTTGTTATTAAATCTTCTAACGAGTGAACACGAATGACCCCAAGCTGACGAAAAGCTGAATCATTTACGGTGTCATCTCCCACTAACGACCCGGTATGAGCCATAGCAGTCCGGGCGCTTTCCTCACTGCGGCCAATCTTTAATGCGATAATTGGTTTTCCGCAAGATAAAGCTTTATGCGCCAAGCGGCGAAATTCATCAGGATTACGAATCGATTCCAGAAAAAGAGCAATCACACGAGTGGCATCATCTTCGATTAAATATTCTATTACATCAGTTGTTGACATCATCGTTTCATTTCCCATAGACACGAGGAGACTAAGCCCGACATGGCGAGCTTCAGACAAGGTTACTAACGAACTGGCTAATGCACCGCTTTGAAGAACAATACCAACCGGTCCAGACAATAGTGAATGAGGAAGAGGCAGCCCATAAGGAGTAATTTGTTTGCTAACATGAATAAAACCATTGCCATTAGGTCCTAGAATGACTTGGTCATGCTTGTTGGCAAACTCATATATCTTCTTTTCCAATTCACCTCCTTTCTCGCCGGTTTCACTAAACCCGGACGTTAAAATAACAAAGTTACGAATGTTTACTTGACATGCTTCTTTTAAGACTTTCAGAATTTGATCCTTCGGTACCATTACGAATGCTAAGTCAACCCGCTTACCGATTTCCAAAACGGATCGAAAGGCTTTTTCTCCGTGTACAACATCCTTGTAAGGATGGATGCAATAAACCGGTCCGTTGAAACCTGAGTTCTTAAGATTCATGAATGTATTTAATGACCACCTGGAACGGTCAGTCGCACCGATTAAGGCAATACTGTCAGGACAAAAGAATTCACGCAATCGCTCAGGGGCTAACGGCATTTTTAGAATCACGCTCCTCAATTATTCCCCTTTTTAATAACTGTCCGCTTATTTTTTCTATATTAATTCAAAATAAGGCAACGTTAATTCATCGCCTGCCTGTTCAAATACAACTTTTACCGTTTCATCTATGTGCACTTTTGATCTTTCACCAAGAATCCGCGTCATCATTCTTACACCTTCATCCAGTTCAACAATAGCAATCACAAAAGGCGTTTGATTATGGAATGAACCAAAGGCGCGGTGAACAACTGTATAAGAGTATATTTTACCAATCCCTTTAGATTGCACCCATTTGATAGATTCAGAGAAACAATGCGGACAAATGGCACGCGGATAAAAAATATGTTTCCCGCAGCTCTCACACAGCTGTATCCATAATTCATGTCTATTGATTCCATCCCAAAAGGGTTTAGAATCACCGTCTATAAGCGGTTTGGGGATTTGATTTTCCATACTAATCCCTCCCTAAAATAACAGTCGAAGTCGAAGATAAAACCCCGCCCGTTCCATTAACTAAAGCTAATCTCGCATCATTGACTTGCCGGTCGCAGCATTCATGCCGGAGCTGACGGACGGCTTCGATTAACAAAAAAATACCGTACATGCCCGGGTGGCAATAGGAAAGGCCGCCCCCGTTCGTATTCATTGGAAAAGATCCGCCTGGAGCGGTACGCTGACCGCTGACAAAAGCACCGCCTTCTCCGGGCTTACAAAAACCTAAAGCCTCAAGTGTTAATAGGACGGTAATCGTAAATGAATCATAAATTTCAACGACATCTAAATCATTATGAGTGACACCTGCCATTTCAAAAGCTTGTCTGCCAGACTCACGTGCGCCTGTCATGGTAAGATCAGGCATGTTTGTGATCGTATTGTGGGTATGCGTTTCGCCGTGTCCTAATATCCAAACCGGACGTTTTCTGGCATTTTTGGCAGCCTCAGGCGATGCGAGAACTATGGCCCCGCCGCCGTCAGTAACTAAACAACAATCTAATAAATGCAATGGTTCACAAATCCAACGTGAATTTAATACATCTTCAATTTCGATCGGCTCGCGTTTAAAAGCTTTTTCATTCATTGAAGCCCATTTTCTTGTTGCCACAGCAATTTCAGCCAACTGTTCCGAAGTCGTTCCGTACTGATGCATATGGCGCATAGCGGCAAGGGCATAGGCACCAACCGGCGTCGGCAGTCCGAATGATCTTTCGTATTGCTCTGTTAACGCACTGATCGGCAAGGAGCGGTAACGCGAGCGATCAGACCGCTGTGTACTGCCGTAGGTAATAAGCGCAACATCAAACAAACCGGCACGAATACCTGCAACGCCGTGTGAAATATGAGCCTCAAAAGATGAACCGCCGATATTTGTTCCGTCAGTATATTTGGGCTGAATGCCAAGATATTCAGCCAGCATTAAATTAGGTGACCACGCCCAGTTACCAGCCGTAAAAATTGCATCAACATCGTCTTTTTCAAATCCTGCATCATCCAGAGCAGCCTTGGCCGCTTGTGCTTGAAGCTGAAGGACAGTCTTACCCGGAGTCTCGCCAAGGTCTGATTCAGCGGCACCGACAATAGCAGCTGTACGTTCTGATTTCATTTGTCTCACCTCTCTTTTTCACATACCAAAGCAAATCTCAACATTGTAAAACTATGAAAATAAATCAGCGCTCTGCGCTAATTCCCTTAATTCTGTTTTTAATATTTTTCCAACGCCGTTTCTTGGCAAAGCGTCAACAAAGATAACTTTACGCGGGGTTTTGTTTTTTGCTAAATGCATCTGGCAAAATTGAAGCAGGTCAGCTTCTGTTATTGTTGTCTCAGGCTTTTTCACAACATATGCCAATACTTCTTCTCCCATTCTGTCATCCGGGACACCAATAACTGCGGCTTCTGAGACTGATTCGTGACTGACAAGCAATTCTTCAAGATCGCGCGGATAAATATTAAAACCGCCGCGGATAATTAAATCTTTCTTACGGTCTACAATGTAAAGATAGCCGTCTTCATCTACTCTTGCCAGGTCACCGGTATGAAGCCATCCGCCTTTTAATGCTTTTTTCGTTTCTTCATCATTTTGAAAATACCCCGGTGTTACGTTATCTCCACGAACAATAAGTTCCCCAATTTCACCTGTCGGCACCTGATGATCTTTTTCATCAACAATACGTATGTCAACACCGGGAATAGGGACGCCTACCGATCCGGGTTTATGCGGCATACCTTCACGATGCGTTGTAACAACCGGTGCTGCTTCAGACAAACCATAACCTTCAAATACATCAGCATTAAAATTTTCTTTAAAAGCTTTTATGAGTGCCAGAGGCATCGGCGCCGATCCCGAACCAACCCTTTCTAAACTTGATAAATCATATAAATTGGCATCCGGACTGGATAACATGGCATGAACCATAGCCGGTACAACGGAAAAGCTGCGAACTTTATATGTTTCAATCGCTTGAAATACTTTTGAAACATCAAACTTTGAAAATATGACAATTGAGCTCCCTGTGAGAAAGCATACATTCGATGTTGTCAGACCATAGACATGAGCTAATGGCAAAACGCCAATGGTTGTTCCTCTATCTTTATTATTTACAGCGGCACTCTCTGCATTTGAATATAAATTTTTATGTGTTAAACGAACCCCCTTAGGCTTTCCTGTTGTTCCTGATGTATAAAGGACAACTGCTGTATCATTCTTATCAATGTTTTCATCTGATTCTGCCGCAGTTTCATTTTCATCAGCCAAAGTTAATAATTCATAAAAACCGATAACATCTTCATCAGGGACTTGATCGACCGTAATGATAGATGGCTTAACTTTGCTTTCTGACAGGCCAACTTTTACTTTTGGCAAGATTTCTGAAGAAGTTATAATTGCCTTTGCTTCGGAATGGCCGGCAATATACCCGATTTCTTTTCCATGAAGCAGATACATGACCGGAACAATAACGGCACCGATTCGTGCTATTGCTTGATAAGAGAAAATCACTTCCGGCATATTCGGAATACAAACAATCACACGATCACCTTTTTTGATGCCTAAATGCCTTAAACCCCAAGCAGCTTTCTTAGCATAGGTCAACGTTTCCAGATTGCTGTATGAATGGTTTTCAAAATATAAAAAAGGGTATTCACCGAATGTTTCGATATTTTTCTTTAAAAGATCGGTTAGCAACACTAAATGTCATCCCTTCCGCTTAAGTATAAAAGTTTTCTAATCCATTAATTCGCCGACCTTTACATGTCCTTTTAACAGGTTCCGAGCAATAATATAACGCTGAATCTCATCGGTTCCTTCAAAAATTCTCCACAATCTCATTTCACGGTACCATCTTTCAATAGGCAATTCTTTTGTATATCCCATACCGCCATGAATTTGCAAAACCCTGTCAACAACTCTGTTAGCCATATTTGTACCGTACAATTTTGCCATTGATGCCATGTGTCTATTGTCTTTGCCCTTTTCAGCCAGCCATGCAGCACGAAGAACCAGCCATTTCGTTGCTTCTATTTCTACTGCAGAATCCGCGATCATCCATTGGATTGCCTGACGTTCGGAAATCGGTTTACCAAAAGTGACACGGGATTTCGATTGTTCGATCCCCATTTGTAAAAGACGTTCCGAAGCGCCTACACCGCGGGCGGGAATCATCCAACGGCCCTGACCGATCCATTTCATTCCCAGATTAAAGCCTCCGCCCAGTTCCCCGAGAATATTTTCTTCAGGAACGCGGACATTTTCAAAAACTAACGAAGCCGGTCCCCATTCTCCCATCGTTTGAATATATTCAGATCGCCATCCCATATCGCGATCGACAAGGAAGCATGTGACCCCGCCGCGGGCGCCTTTTTCTTTATCTGTCACCGCAAACACCATGGCAAAATCCGCTTCATTGCCGTTTGTAATAAAAATTTTCTCACCGTTTAAAACCCAGTGGTTTCCGTCTTTGACGGCCGGCATACGAATATTTGCAGCGTCTGAGCCCGCTGTTGGTTCTGTTAAGGCAAAGCACGATCTCCTGTCACCGTTAATGACAGGCAATAAATATTTCTCTTTTTGTTCCTCATTACAGTAATAAAGAATGTTATCTGCAGAACCGCCGAAACTGAAAGGTACAAACGTGCGTCCCAGTTCCATTTGAATAAGTGCCGTCATCACAGGCCCCAGGTCCGCGCCGCCATATTCTTCAGGCGTATTAATACCCCAAAAGCCAAGTTCTTTAGCCTTCATTTGCAAATCTTTAATCTCTTCCCGGGTCATTCCCGGCCTTCCTTCCCGTTCATTTCGCAAGACTTGCTGCTCATATGGCATGAGTTCGTTTTTTACAAAATTCCGGATCGTTCTTTGAACCATTTTTTGCTCTTCTGTTAAAGTGAATTCCATATAAAATCACCCTCCTGGAATCTATTGATTAATCAAAAGTATCCTTTTAGTCATTTCATATTGAAAATCGCCCTGGCAGCCGCCGGCATTATGCAGTTTCAAATGCTGTTGGCACACGGATCCCTGCACGAAGAAGTTCAACAAAAAAGTAAATGCCCCGAAAAAATGCATGCAGATTCCCTTGTAATAATCGCAATTTGCGATACATTAAGTTTTGCGTAAGCTCCCGCTTGCCATTAATGATCTCAAACCAATCATCCTTACTGCCTCCCAATACAAAATCAGCTGAACTGCGTTCTTCTTCTGTTCCAAGGTGTGAATGAACAAGCTCCCCTTTTTTTAAATCAAAATACGCATAACGATCTAAGCTGTTTTGCTCTGTTAAAACAAGTGCCAGACGGATATCCATCTTTCCCTTGCATTTATCAATCCATTGCCAGTAATGATCATCAACTGCTTGTTTTCTCTCAAAACTGGGTCCTTTTTTTAATTCCTTCGAAAATTGTTCTACCCATTCATTACTAAACAGCTGGCAGGCCATTATATCCCTCCTTTTTACCAATCAACCTCCGGCAGCCGCTTCAGGCTCAATTTCTTCAAGCCGTTTTTGTAATTCGTCTGGAATTGGGAGGCTGATCATTTTAAATTTTTTTTGTAAATTTTTCATCATGATCCCTTTTAAAGCGTCTCTCTCTAATCCAAGTGACGAAAATTCAATTTTTTGCGTATAAGTGCTGCTTATCATCAGCATTGTTTCGACAGTATCGTAAACAACACTCTTTAAAGAAGGATCATCATTCAGGAGTTCTTTAAGCAATTTCATGCCAAATTGAACATGCCGGGATTCATCTCTTGTTGTTGCAATAAACCCTTTATGAAAAGATGGCAATACATTATTTTCCTTGCAAAAGCTTAACGTAACTTTCATGACGCTTAAGGCAAGAACACCTTCAATCCACATTTGATAATTGGTCAAAGCGGAAACAAGCAAGCGCCTGTCTTCAGGGTGCAGCCGAATTTCGTCAACCAGATACGCAAGAAAACCAAATGAACCAATAAACGTTTCGCTCATATAGTCAAAAGATTTGTCAAGCGTTTCTGTCATGTCATTGGCATCTAATCCAATGGCTTCCCTGTAAAACCGGTCAAAAAAGATTGTGTGTCTTGCCTCATCTTCAAGATGGCTTGCCATAAACATTTTATGCTCATCCTTCGGCATCGCTGATATCATTGGTATAACGTCAACAGCAACTTGACGTTCCCCGTGATGAAAACCTGTCGCGATACTGAGGAAGCTTTTGCGCTGGTCATCTGACAGCTTTTCATTCCAATCAACCCGGTCTTGGGAAAAATCCAATTCGTGGACATTCCAGCGCTGTTTCTCGAATTTTTTATGAAGCTCAAGCGGGTAATTGTAATCGACTTTCTGTAAGCCTTCATGGACATAGTCAATGACATTGTCAACGTGAAAATCAGTATGTAGTGAATCAATACTGACCTTATCGATCTTTTCAAAATTAGTTGTCATTATCTTCTTCCCTCCCTTACGCTGCGTGTTGATCATCGCTTTACCACTTTGTAACAATTGAAGCGCCCAATGTTTGAAATTCGGTCATTGCTTCAATTTCTTTTCCCGCTTCTTCAATAGAAATACGCTTTGTCACTAATAAACCTGGATTTAATTTGCCTGTTGCAACGAGCTGCAACATTGTCGGGTAGTAAGGTGCAGGCATTCCAAGCGAACCTAGAAATTGAATTTGTTTAAAGACAATATAGTCAGTTGGAAGCGCTGTCATTTTGTTTTCCGATGAAGCAATGCCTAATTGTAAATGGCGGCCGCGTTTTCTTAATGATAATAGAGCATTTAAAATCGTATCGGAAATACCAAGTGCATCAACAGATACATGTGCACCGCCTTTTGTTAATTCTTTAATTGCTTTAGGTGCATTTTGTTCCCTACTATTAACAACGTAAGCTGCACCAAGCTTTTTCGCAAATTCCAGCTTTTCAGGCATGATATCAACGGCTATAGGAATCGCACCGGCAGCACTGGCAATATGAATAGCAGACAAACCAACGCCTCCGCAGCCATGAACAGCAACCCACTCCCCGGGACGAACCTTCGCCTGTTCCACTAAACCATAGTATGCCGTCATAAAACGGCAGCCAATGCTCGCGCCTGCTTCAAAGGAAACTTCCTCAGGCAATTCGACGAGATTGACATCTGCGTTGGGAATCGCGGCATAGCGTCCGTAGCCTCCCCAATAATGAAATCCCGGCATCATACTGTTATCACATATGTTGTGATGTCCTGCTAAACATTCAGGACAAGTGCCGTCCCCTTGAGAAAAGGGAATAATAACTCTGTCTCCTTTTTTAAACCGTTTAACATCTTTGCCGGCCTCTTCAATGACACCAACAAATTCGTGTCCAAGCACAAAAGGGAGCGAAGCCACTTCAATATCTCCCACCCAGGCATGCCAATCACTGCGGCATACGCCATTAGCTTCAACACGTATAACAGCACCGTTTGCATCAATAACCGGGTCGGGAACATCGCGGACGACGAGCGGTTTCTTAAGACCTTCCATAACAGCCGCTTTCATAGTTTTCATCCTTTCTTAATTAAAATAAGTTTATTGTTTAAGCGATCTATATTCATGGTTGTCTCTAATGATTCAGAAGAACTTAGGGAATGATTGACTGTGAAGGTTTTTTAGTTGCAGCAAAATTTGTGCGGTTAAAAGTTATTAGCGGATATTTAAAAGGTTATCAATGAGTTTATATTTTAGTTCAACTTGTAAAACGGAATCCCTGCGTTAACTTATTAAGTTTTGAAAACTATTTTATTTAAAAAGAAAAAGTAATGTGATATTTCAATCAGGCGGATCGCTCTCCACCTGATTCAAAGTATTTTAGCTTACTAAATCTTTGGATTGATTTAATAATAATCTCCAAGTTTTACATGGCCTTTTAATAAGTTTCTGGCAATAATCATGCGTTGGATTTCGTCTGTGCCGTCATAGATACGCCATAATCTGGCTTCCCGGTACCAACGTTCAATCGGTAATTCTTTTGTATATCCTAAACCTCCGTGAATTTGCAGAACACGGTCAACAACATGGTTACCCATATTGGCCCCAAATAATTTGGCCATTGAAGCAAGATGACGGTTATCTTCACCTTGATCCAGCGTCCAGGCAGCGTTAAAGACGAGCCACCTCGCTGCTTCAATTTCAACAGCAGAATCGGCAATTTGCCATTGGATTGCCTGCCTTGATGAAATCGGCTTTCCAAATGTTTCTCTTTCCTTTGAATAATCAATTGCCATTTGCAATAGTCTTTCAGCAGAACCGACAGCCCTTGCACCGACGATCCATCTTGCAAAACCAATCCACTCTAACCCGAGATTATATCCGCCGTGTAACTCCCCGAGAATGTTTTCTTCCGGAACATGGACATTATCAAAGACAAGTGACGCTGGGCCCCATTCACCCATTGTTTGAATGTATTCGGATTTCCAGCCCATGTCACGGTCAACGAGAAAACAGGTGACACCGCCGCGGCCTTGTTTTGATTTATCAGTAACAGCAAACACCATCGCAAAATCAGCATCATTGCCGTTAGTGATAAAAACTTTTTCGCCGTTAAGTACCCATTCGTTTCCCCTTTTTTCGGCTGACATTCTGATATTTCTTGTGTCTGAGCCTGCCCCAAGTTCTGTAAATGCGAAACAGGAAACCTTTTCACCGTTAATCGTCGGGATGAGATAGTTCTTTTTCTGTTCTTCATTTCCGTAATAAAGAATATTGTCGGCATAGCCGCCAAAGGAAAATGGGACAAAAGTTTTCGCTGTTTCGATCGTAACAATGGCGAGCATCATTTGGCCCAGGTTAGCACCCCCGTATTCTTCAGGGGTATTGATGCCCCAAAAACCAGCTTCTCTAGCCTTATTTTGTAATTCTTTGATTTTTTCTTTGGAAATTCCCGGCTTCCCTTCTAATTCATTGCGAAGAACTTCGTTTTCGAGAGGCATAAGTTCTTTTTCAACAAACTTTCTAATTGTTTTTTGAACCATTTTTTGTTCATCATTTAATCGCAAATGCATATGACATTCTCTCCAGTCTATTATTGTTTTTATATTGTTTGAACAGGCAACCCGGCAAACAACTTTTATATACCAACTGGTTAGTATTTGTTTTAAATTTTAGTACAATTATTTAGAAAATTCAATCCCCAATCGATATTTTAGTAGTGGAGGCTTCGAAATTAATCTTGAATGATTAACGAAAAATAGTCTCGATCTAACATTAGATATACCGTCTATAAAAATTTCATCATTTAGCATACCTAATGGTTAGTATGCTATAATAATATAAATATTATCTGAATAATGCAATAAAGGTTGTTTGCTTTAAATAAAAATTTAAAGATTGAGATAAGGAAATATCAAGCTATAATAGTATAAAACGGCAGAATTCTATAATAGGAGAGAAATCTTAATGTCATACAAACAAGTCGGACCGATTCGTATTTTAACCGGTGAAAATAACAGCCATGTCCCTTTTTGTACAACACTGTTAGTGGAAGCTGAGGATGAAACGGTACTCATTGATTGCGGCGGCGGCAGGAAAGTTTTTGATTATATAAAAAAGCATCATTCTGTTGACAAGATTTATTTGACCCATTACCATCTCGATCATATTTGGGGGGCTTATTTATTTGAAGGCGCTGAAATTTTTATTAATCCGTATGACTTTAATAAATTGACCGATTCTTATGAACTTGCCAAAGCTAATGGCGTAGAAACCTTATACGGCAGTCAAGGTGTAGAAAAATGGGTTCAAAAACAAATGATGAATAAAAAAGCCCCCGTAAATGAAAACAAACCAAGCTGGGGACCTGTTATAGGCATTGCTCAACACATTTATCCCTACGGCAGGCCGATAAACATTGCCGGAACAACGATGACAGCAATTCATGCTCCCGGCCATACGGAAGGTTTCTGCTGTCCGTATTTTCCTGAATATGGCGTCCTTTTCGTCGGAGATTACGACCTGACTTCTTTTGGGCCATGGTACAACGATGCTGATTCGGACATTGATCAATTTATTGAATCATCTCAAAAAACGTTGGAAACTGATGCTAAATATTATGTTACCGCTCATCATAAAGGTATATTTGAAAGAAAAGAATTTGAGGTGCGTCTGTATACATACATTGACAAAATATATGAACGTGAGGAAAAAGTAAAAAAATCGATCCAACAAGGTATTCGTCCAAAAGACATTGTTTATCAAGAGATCTTTTATTATTTAATAAACCATCAACAAAACAAAAACCTGGTTAAATCGGAAATTATCGGTATTGCCAAACATATTGAACGATTGATTAATCAAGGGTATGAATTTGAAGACTATTTTCAAGATTTTATTACATGGCATGAGATTCAGCCTGATGCCTTAAACTACAAAAGCAAACCCGTAAATGAAAAATGATTTCTAAGACAAAACGCCGACTGTTTAGAACAGGCGGCGTTTTGTCCTTAACGGCTCGTATCCCGCTTTTTGGCCGGCATACGTATCGTAAGCAGCAAAATAATGACACTAACGATAAGACAAATGATTGTAATAATATGCAAGTGGGCACCGTCCATATGCTTATTAAAGAACAGCGCGAGTAAAACTGATGATAAAATGGTGCCAATATAACGGCTTGTTTGAAACAAGCCTGATGCTGAGCCTGTTTCTTCCGGTCTGGCAAAAGCATAAAGTGCGGTTTGCATGCCGATATTGTTAAAGCCATTAGAAATCCCTAATATCGATAGCACTAAGAACATCCACCATACAGGTGAAGCCACATGGATAGTCAAAAGTAATATTGTCCCTATAATAACCGTTAAGGCGCCGACTAAAAGCGGCGGTTTTGAGCCCTTCTTATCAATCCAGCGTCCGGCAAACGGTGCGATAATGACGCCGAAACCGGCAATGGATAGCATAATAACTCCTGTACTCTTTTCACTAAAATGCTGTGCCTGTTGCAGAAAAGACGGCATACCAAAAAAGATTGAGTAAAAAATTAAATTGATACAAATAAACTGCAGGTAAACAAATGATAGATTGATATTTGTTTTTAAAGCCTTAAAATCAATAAACGGTTCTTTTGGCCTTTTCTCCTGAAAATAAAAAAGCAAGCTTGAAATGACAGCAACGGCCAAAGTCCACCAATGGATCGGTCCCTCAAAAGATAAAAGAAACAGCAGGATCATCACAATGCTGATGATGAACAGGATGATACCAATAAAATCGATCCGTCTTAAATCCAGCTTCACCCTGCCATCCCTTGGCAAAATAAAGATAGCTGAAATGAACGAAGCTATAATAAAAGGAAAATTAATAAAGAAAATAGCCGGCCAGTCACCAAAATTAATTAAAAATCCGCCTATGGACGGCCCAAAGGCAGCTGAAGTTGAGGAAAATATACTTAATATTGAAAGTGCCCGGGCCCGATTTTTAGAAATGCTTTGCCGTATCATTAACATACCGCTTGGAAACAACGTGGAACTCCCTATGGCTTGAAGCATCCGGAAAACAATTAACCAGCCAAAGTTTGGTGAAAATGGTGCCAGGATTGACGCCAAACAAATAATGATCAGCCCTGCTAAAAACATTCTTTTCGGTCCAAACATATCACTCAATTTCCCCATAATAGGCTGCCCGACTGCACTTGCTAAATAAAATGTTGAAATTAACCACGAAACGCTTGCAAAGGTTAAATCAAATTCATGCTGCAATCGTGTAAGGGCAACCGAAATCATTGAGGAATTGAGCGGATTGAGTAACGTGCCAAGACCGATTGTGACAACTAAAAGCCAAGGTTTTCTTATCGTCTCACTCATTACAAAATCTCCCACTTATAGTCTCATGCTATTATATTATTAAGTTGGTTTTACAGAACGTGACAATAGTTAGCTTAAATGCTAAACCTTTATGACAAAAGCGTCAAATATTACTGCATAGCAGAGTTATCACATAAAAAGCCCTTCCAAGCATACAGTAAAATATCTTAGAAGGGCATTTAAATTAATTAAAACGTTTAGCACCCAAATAACGCGGGTGCCAGTATGGATTGCTTAAGCTTTGAATTTCTACGCCGCGGGTTGAGCTGACATGGATAAACTGGTTGTTTCCTAAATAAATTCCCATATGAGAAGGACCTTTTTTGTAAGTTTGGAAATATACAAAATCACCACGCTGCGGCGAACTGACGCTTTCCATTCTGTCCCAATAGCCTGCCACGGTTAACCGGGGGTATGACATTTGTTCGTTAAGGACATAGTAGATAAATCCGCTGCAATCAAAGCCTGACAGTGACGTTCCGCCCCATTTATAAGGCGTTCCCATTAGAGCTTTTGCATCTGAAATTAACTGATCAACATTTAACGAAGCTGAACTTTCTGCATGTGCATGGCTGGAAGCGCTGTGGCTTGAGCTTGAACTGCTGTTTGAATGACTTGCCGCACCGCTTAGTTTCAGATGCTGACCGACATAAATCGTGTCACCTTTTAAACCGTTTAGTGATTTAATCTGACTGACGGTTGTTCCGTGAGCCTTTGCAATTCCCCATAAAGTATCTCCAGACTTAACAGTGTAAGTACTGGCATTAGAACTAGAACTTGATGAACCTGAACTGTTGTCTGAATGTCCGGAAGTGCCGCTGAGTTTCAAATGTTGGCCGGCATAAATTGTATCTCCTTTTAAACCATTTAGAGATTTAATAGCACTGACGGTTGTTCCGTGAGATTTTGCAATCCCCCATAAAGTGTCACCAGATTTTACTGTATAAGTACTGGAATCTGTGCCTGCAAAAGAATTACCTGATGTTTTGTTGTCATCAGGTACGTTTAAAGTATGTCCGGCGTAAATGCGATCGGAGTTTAAATGATTGACTGCTTTTAAATGATCAATAGTTGTATGATATCTTTGGGCTATATCCCAGAGTGTGTCTCCTTTATGTATCGTTATTGTTTGTGCAGATGCACTTGTTGCAAATGTTACAGTTCCTAACAATCCCATTGTTGCGACTGCTGCAGCAGTTTTTTTCATGATGTTTTCCCTCCGAATGATTATCTAGTCATTTAATAATTTAATAGATTTTGTCGAAAAATACTAGATTAATAGAAGGGATATCGAAACATGTTAAGAAACTTTAATAGTACAGTGTTTTTTTTACTTTCGCAAAAAATAGTGCTGCAGAACTAACAACTTATGAGTTAGAAAGATTCTGCAGCATTTTATGACTTAAAACGACCGGACTTTGCGGTATTTTTGATAAATCAAATTCAAGAATTAATTCTTTAGCTTTGACCGGCTCGGGCCTGTCAATTAAACCGCTTATAAAGGCCAAAATCCCGACAACACTTTCCGGCTTTACACCTGCTTGACGGATATTATGGAGCGTGACAGCTGTTCCATGCCGTTTAGATAAGCGTCTCCCGTCAGGTCCGTAAAGCAATGGCACATGCGTAAAACGCGGAACGGGCCATTCCAATGCTTGATAGAGTAAAATTTGCCGGGGCGTTGAGTCTAATAAATCAGCGCCGCGAAGAATGTCTGTCATATGCATATCGGCATCGTCGACAACAACCGCAAGCTGGTAACCGATAAAGCCATCCGCTCTCCGAACAACAAAATCACCGCCTGCACGAGCGGCATAATGTTGCTCTCCCATTATGCCGTCAACGAAGGCAACAGGCTTGTCCGGCATGGCAAAGCGATATGACGGATCTTTTTCTTTCGCTTTAGTTTTCCTTTCATTGGATGTGAGATATCTGCAGAATCCCGGATAGGCAGGTCCTTCAGACGAAAGACCGTGCGGTGCGTTTGCGAGAGCTTTTAAATCTTTCCGGCGGCAAAAGCAAGGATAGAGCCATCCGTTATTGTTCAGCTGATCAAAAGCTGCTTGATACTTAATGGTTCTTTTACTTTGTTCATATGGAGCATACGGTCCCCCTGTTCCCGGCCCTTCATCCCAATCTATCCCAAGCCAAAGCAGATCATCAATCATTTGCTCAGCATAAGAAGGCTTGCATCTTGACTGATCAATATCCTCTATCCGTAACACAAACTCGCCCCCAGCTTGCCGGATTTGCAGCCAAGAAAGCAAAGCTGTTCTCGCGTTGCCGATATGACAGTCTCCTGAAGGGGTCGGCGCAAATCGTCCGCGAATCATTTTGGCTTCCTCCAAACGTCACTGTTTCGTTACAATTTTCAATAGTCCTATCAATATTTTCTGTACTCAACTAAAAAAAGTCAAATGTTCTCAATGAAAAACTCCTTTATATACGGCGGAAATCAAAACAAATCTGGTCTTCTGATTCGTTCAAAATCATCTATTATCTTTTCAGTATCTGTTAATAAGCCGCCGTACATCCTTCACCTGCGCTCTAAAACCTTGCCAGAACATTTCAAAACTGTTGAAATTGGTCTCCCATCCCTGAATCAAGCCTGAAAACTAGTTTTTGTGTGATTCTTTTTTTGTTAAAATTTCAAGAAATGCTTCCGCTGCTTTTGTGTGTTCAATATGCGGAGACAGAACATAAGAAAACATCCTTGTAAAATTCAAATCTTTTAAATGAACAATATTTAATTGATGATTTTGAATGGCATCTTTTACAACCCATAAAGATAAAATGGATGCACCTACCCCGTTAATAACGGCCTCTTTTACACCATGATTACTGCTTATTGTAATTAATTGCTTTGTTCGAATTCCATAAGATCTGAGAATATGATCCATATATACACGAGTGCCTGATCCTTTTTCACGGGCTATCCAAGTCAGATCCTGAAGGTCTTCAAAAGTGACCGGCTTGTGCCATTGACGATAATAGCGTTCAGGGACAACAATGACCATTTCATCTTCCATAAAGGGATGAATATCCAGATCCTTTTCATTGGTTCTCCCTTCTATCAAACCGATATCATTTTGCAAAAGTCTGACAGATTTACTGATATTTTCAGTATTATCGATATTGATTTCAAGTTCAATATCTGGATATTTTTCATGGAATTCAGGCAGTAACGCGGGTAATACATATTCACCTATAGTATAACTGGCGCCAATTTTTAAGGTGCCTTTAATCGTTTTATAATAATCGTAAATTTCTTCTTTTGTTTTAGTGTATAATTTTAAAATTTGTTTTGCCCTTTCGTAGAGAATTTTACCTGACGGCGTAATATTCAGATGCTTTGGCGAACGATCGAACAACTTTGTTTGGAATTCACTCTCTAAATTTTTAATATGGAGGCTGACGCTTGGCTGAGATAACAGCAACTTTTCCCCAGCCCTTGTGAAGTTTTTTTCCTCAACAACAGTTACAAATGTCTGGAGAGCTTCAATATACATGATCATCGCTCCAATCATTAGGATTATTAATGATTACTATCATTAATTTATATTTCACTTATGATTACACCTCTATTATATTGAATATATGAACAGGTCACAATTCAAAAGCAAGGGGTGTTAATATGAGCGAACAGCAAGCATTAAGAGAAGATTTTCAAAATGAACCATTAAGCCAAACGAACCGCCAAAGCAGTCCTCAGCCCGGCGGCGGCAGCAATAAAGCGTTACTTTGGATCGCCGGAGTTGGATTTACTTTTGTTATCGCACTGATCGGTTTTTTTCTAGCTAAAATCCCGGGGTTCAGCATGGTTGGGCCAATGGCATGTTCAATCGTTATCGCAGTGATTTACAGACAGATTTTTGGCTATCCGAAAGCATTAAAGAGCGGTATTACTTTTTCATCAAAAAAATTATTGAGATACGCCATTGTTTTGTTCGGTTTAAAGTTAAATGTCGATACGATTTTACATCATGGGTTAGGGTTATTAGCCCGCGATCTATTTGCAGTAGTTTTTGCCATCATTGTAACGGTTTTCATCGCTAAATTATTTAAAGCTGATATGTCCCTGTCTTTTCTTCTTGGTGTCGGCACCGGCGTTTGCGGAGCTTCAGCAATAGCAGCTGTTTCCCCTATTGTAAAAGCTAAAGAAGAAGACACTGCGATCGGCGCTGGAATTATTGCCTTAATGGGTACGGTTTTTGCAATTGCCTATACGATTTTAAGACCTTATCTCCCATTATCTGCAGTACAATACGGTACTTGGTCCGGCACCAGTTTACATGAAATCGCCCATGTAGCGCTGGCCGGTGCGCCGGCAGGCCAAAATGCCCTTGCCATCGCACTTTTAGCTAAATTGGGCCGTGTTTTCTTACTCGTTCCTTTATGCCTTGTGCTAGTTTGGTGGATGAGACGCAAAGGGAAAGGAAAAGGCGGAGAAAAAATTGAATTTCCATATTTCCTTATCGGATTTGTAGCTATGAGTCTGTTCGGCAGTTATGTACTTGGCAAGTATATCCCTGTTTCTAAAGGCTTTATGGATGGGGTATCGAGTTTAACAACATTTATTTTAACAATGGCAATGGTCGGACTTGGATTAAACGTCAGTTTTAAAGCGCTTAAAAGCAAGGCGTTGCGTCCTTTACTAGCCATGACAATGACATCAGTCCTTCTGTCATTTGTAATATTCTTGCTTGTTTAATCAAAACTGGGCTTTCCGGCCCAGTTTTTTAATTTGTCAATACATTTAATTATTGGTAAAATAGTATTAGAAAGATTTCTGTTTCCTATCCTAAATTCCGCTTTTCTCTGCGTTCTATTCTTTTTACCGTTTTCTTATCATTTAAAATTGATGAATAATGGGGGGTTAGCCTATAGTGAATCCAGCACCTAAAGATACAGTTAAACTTCAGCACCGAAAGATGTCAAAAAGAAAATTTTTTGAAAGATTAATATTTGTTCCAATAGGTGCCTTACTTATTGCCATTGGGCTTGAAATTTTTTTAGTACCAAATAATATTATTGACGGCGGCATAACGGGTATTTCAATTATGTTATCCTACCTCACGTCACTTCCGCTTGGTTTATTTCTTGTTCTTTTAAATATCCCTTTTTTCTTACTCGGTTATAAACAAATTGGAAAAACCTTCGCACTGACTTCATTATATGGTATTATTCTTTTGTCATTATTTACAAGCTTTCTTATTCCAGTTGATGTTCTGACTAAAGATCCTTTGCTTGCGTCTGTTTTTGGCGGCGTTTTTATGGGCGTTGGCGTAGGTATTGTCATTAGAAACGGCGGTTCAACGGATGGTACAGAAATACTAGCCGTTTTGTTTAATAAGTCAACGCCTTTTTCCGTAGGTGAAGTGGTCATGATTATCAACATTTTTATTTTAAGCGGCGCCGGCTTTATATTCGGCTGGGATCATGCCATGTATTCACTGCTTGCCTATTTTATCGCTTTTAAGGTCATAGATATTACCATTGAAGGCTTTAACCAATCAAAGTCAATATGGATTATTAGTGATCGATATGATGAGATTGGTGATGCTCTTAATGACCGGCTCGGACGGGGTGTCACATATTTAAATGGAGAAGGCGCTTATTCAGGTGATGACAAACGGGTCATTTTTACTGTTATCTCCAGACTTGAAGAAGCTAAATTAAAGAGTATTGTCGAAGATATAGACCCTGCTGCTTTTCTGGCTGTAGGTAATATTCATGACGTTAAAGGCGGACGATTTAAAAAGAGAGATATTCACTAATATAAAAAGACAACTGAATGAGTTCTCAGTTGTCTTTTTTAATCTATTAACGGCAATGCTCACAACATCCATAAATTTCAAATTTATGACCAGTGACTAAAAAGCCGGAATGGGACACAGGCAGCTGAGCCATTGGACAGGCTTCTATCGTTTCTGTTTTTCCGCACTCAAGGCAGATAAGATGATGATGGTGATGATTAGAACAATTATATTGATACATCTTTTCACCATCTAATTCGGTTGCTTCAAGAATACCAAGATCAACAAACAAGGATAAATTTCGATATATCGTATCAAAACTTAATCCCGCGTATCGATCTTTCAGTTTAAACTGAATGTCTTTAGCGGATAGATATCCTTTTCTCTTTTCAAAAAGGCGTAAAATATCCGTTCTTTTATCTGTATGTTTATAACCTTTTTCTTTTAAGCAGTCAAGCGCTTGACTTAAATTCATGGAACTAACACTTCCTTAATTATCGTTCACTGAGACTATCGGTGATTAATAACTAATCATTAATTAAAAGAATAAAAAGAATGAAGTCCCAAATTAAAAATAAGCAATAAAGTTATATACCCTCATAAATTGATAATAACAAAAAGAGGGTTAAAATTATAGAGATTGTGATCATTTTATAAAAATTTATACGCTGCGTTCCTCTAAGCAATAAAACAAGCACCGCTGCGGGAACGATGCTTGTTATTATTTTTGTTATACCATTACCACCAGAACCATGGCCATAAAGAGATTGCAGCAATAGACGCTAAAGCGATGGGAAATCCCCAGCCCCAGCCCCATGCATATACTCCAGGTCCGTCAACACCGTCACCATCTAATGGTCTGAGATAAACATGCTGCTGATCAACATTGGTGACAACACCCCGATGAATAGTGCCATCGTGGCATCTTATTTCAACAGCTTTGTTTAAATGCTGCTGGCAAAGGGCATACATATTTTGTCCTGACATAGACTCCCCTCCTAGACAGATACATTTGTGAGTCATTAACATCATATGATGGCTTTTTTAGTTTGCATAGGATATTGTCCGTCTTGGAACTGACTTGGGTTAGTGCCAGTATTCAGGGTGAAAATAATGAAAAACACGATCTGGAATGATTCCAGATCGTGTTTCTAAGTATGATGATTCCCTTTTATATAATCACTGATGACATCACTAAGCGCATTAACCGTATTTTGCAGATCCTCTTTTGTATTATCAACCCCCCCTACTTCTATTAAAATAGCATGCGGTGAAAGATCTTGATTATAGACACCATTAACCCCTTTCCCGCTTTTGCCGATGATCCCCCTGCTTAGCCCCGGATACAAGTTGTCTAATTTTTTATTAAGTTTATCGGCTACATCTCTATTTTTCTCAAAGTTTGGATTTTCCTTACCGATAACAAAAACTGTCCTGGCATAAGATTTGTTATTAATTGTAACGGTTGTATCCTTTTTGCGTCTATCATCCCGATGAATATCAATAAATAATTGATAATTCTTCCCGCTGGTTACAGCCGGCTTAACAATCGTTCGTGAAGCATCATAAGCTTGTCCTGTCCCCATGCCTTTGTCATTTAATATTTTTGTTACGCTTGTTGTGTCGGCTACAGTCGGTATGTTCTTCTTATCCAACGCCTTGGCTAACATTTCATCGACGATGTGAATGTTCTTTGAATCGCTGGTCGCTTTGTCACTATCCGGATCGCCTGATAAACCTAAAATTGGCAAGAATGATTCCCAGCTGTGGGTTGAATAAATAAAAACTTGTCCATTTTTATTCTTTTGCGGCGGTACCTTTTGACTGCTGTTATCTTTGCTATCATTTTTACTGTTGCCTTGTTTGTCTTTCATAATGTAATCAAGCGGCGGCGGCGACTCTATCGGTATATTCGTATAATTAGTACCGACTCCTGCAACATAAATATCTGTATCATAAATTGAAAAACCGGGAAGCTCATTTCCAAGCAGAGTTCTCGTATCCCCGACATTAATGTTAGTTATGGCTTGAAAAGAAAGCTTGGCCAAATTAACGGATTGATAACCATCCGGTAATACTTGTTTAAAGTAAGGATTCTCATTTCCCATTAAATCAACAATCATTTCAGCCTTTAATGAATTAAGCGCTTTATTTACATTGTCATAAGTCAAGTACCCATTCATTTTATCCGTTGTCAATAGACTGACAAAGAT
This sequence comes from Scopulibacillus cellulosilyticus, assembly GCF_042665295.1. Classification (NCBI taxonomy): domain Bacteria; kingdom Bacillati; phylum Bacillota; class Bacilli; order Caryophanales; family Sporolactobacillaceae; genus Scopulibacillus; species Scopulibacillus cellulosilyticus. The sequence goes on along the minus strand of NZ_JBHTCO010000005.1, from coordinate 241,207 downwards.
AAATAGAATCATAGTGAAACCCGGGAGCAAAGCAATCGCCTTTTTAAAATTCATATGCTTTAATCGATTTGAATATGGTGATAACATCTTATCTTCCTTTTCGGCTTCGGCTTTTTACTATTCTATGTCTATAAATCTATAAAATGACGATTAATTGCCACGCGTCCCGCTATGTATAAATAACTATTAAAATAGTTGCGGTTTTTACTCATATACCCCTTAACTTTTCAAAACAATTTCAATCATGTTTTGTTTTTACTTTATTGTTGCGTCAATATCAATAAAAGTCTAAAAAATCTACTAGTCATTTTTGAATGATATCATATACATTTTTTGGGACTAAAGCGCGATTGTCAAATTATGACTTTACCTGATATATTTAATAAAAGTATGCAAAAATTTAAAATAATATGACATTAAAAGGAGGTTAGCTTTATCGCTTTTCAAAATTTTAATTTTACAGGAGGCTGCTATGAAAAAAATTGCGAATGTTGTTTTAGTTTCATCCTTTGTCAGCGGTTCATGGTTATGTCTTGCCGGCTATCCTGCCGGTGCCAAGGGAGCTCCCCCTCCCCAGCCTACAATAGAACAAACACCTAAAACATCTATTGCCATTCCCAGTAAAAACGATTCAGCAAAATCATGGGATCATCCAGGACCATCATCACCTGTTTTGCATCCCGGATCGCCGAGAGCAGCCGGTATGAGACAGGAGCCGTTAAGAATGATGGACGACAAAATTAAGCAGGCGATTAATGAGAAAGTGATGCCGGGCGCCGTCGTTTTAATTGCCCGCAGGGGAACAATTGTTAAAGAGCAAGCTTATGGATATGCAGCAGAATATAAAGATGATAAATTCACACCTATGAAAGATCCTGTCAAAATGACTAAAAATACAATATTCGACCTTGCTTCCATCAGTAAATTGTTTACAACCATAGCTGCAATGCAATTATATGAACAAGGGAAATTTAAATTAGATGATCCAGTCGCAAAATATATCCCCGAATTTGCTAAGAACGGTAAAGAAAATGTGACAATCAGACAATTAATGACCCACACTTCCGGATTTCGGCCCGACCCTGAAACACCGTTATATAATATTAAGGGAAGCCGTGAAGACAGATTGCGATATGTCTTAGAACATCCTTTAGAGAATCCGCCGGGTACGGCATATACGTACAGCGATCTTAATATGATGACACTCGATGTGCTTATCGAAAGGCTTTCCGGGGAACGTTTGGACCAATATGTAAAAGAACATATTACAGGTCCTCTTAATATGAAAGATACAATGTACAATCCCCCTGCCTCATTAAAACCAAGGATTGCAGCAACTGAATACCAGCCTTGGACGGGCCGCGGTCTTGTCTGGGGGCAAGTTCATGATGAAAACGCCTGGGCGCTGGACGGTGTCAGCGGTCATGCGGGCGTTTTTTCGACGGCTAATGATCTTGCTACTTTCAGCCAGATGCTTCTGAACGGCGGCCGTTATAAAGGAAAGCAAATTTTGAAACTTTCAACCGTTCATCTCATGGAAACGAACCAGCTTCCCCAATTCCCTGATGATTCCCATGGTCTCGGTTGGGAACTCCAACAAGGCTGGTACATGGATGCGCTGACCGAGCCGACGACAATGGGACATACTGGATATACCGGTACATCGATTGTCGTCAGTCCAAATAATAAAACGATAGCGATTCTATTAACAAACCGGGTCCATCCGACGAGAAATACAGTCTCAACCAACGGCATCCGGAGAACGGTGGCAAGACTTACGGCGGATGCTATACCTGTTGCTATTCCAAAAGGCGGCTCGGCATGGTTTTCCGGGTACGGCGATAATTTAGACCGCTCGATGCAAGCAACGCTGCCAAAAGGGCAAAAGAAAACATTAACATTCCGAACTTGGTATCTTACTGAAAATGAGCATGATTATGGTGTCGTTGAATGGTCTTCTGACGGTAAAGAATGGTCAACAGCTGGTGCAAAAATGACCGGAAGCAATCAAGATTGGAACAAGGTCTCAATTGAACTGCCGGCTAATGCAAACTACGTCCGTTTTAATTATCATACCGATGATTCTGTAAACGGCCGCGGTTGGTATGTTTTGGATCCTAAAGTTAGTGACATGCATGGTAAAACCCATGAACTTCATTTTGACAAAACTGATTGGCAAAAACGGAGGGATTAAGAGAAATGTTTAAATTGAGTAAAAAAGCGATGACTTGCATGACAGCCGTTTTACTTATTGCTTCCCAACTGCTCTCATCCCATCCCACACATGCAAAGGAAAAAAATCAAATGACGAATTTAATCATTTTGCAAAATGTGCCGCAAATCAAAAATGAAATAAAAAATTTGCGGATTCAACTTAAGGCGATCCACACTTATTCGGACGGACATTTTACGCAAACGTCCTCACACCTTGTTTGGTCTTCATCTAATAAGAAAGTTGCGACCGTAGATCACAACGGTCTTGTAAAAATGACCAGTCATCCCGGACGGTCATTAATTAAGGTCACTGACGGCGCCCATAGTGACCGAATCATGATAGAGTCTAAAAAATCAGGCGCCAAAGGTAACGCCCAACCAATCACAAAAATCATTAAACAAAAGGGTTCGAAATATGATGTCGTCAACAATGCAGTGAAAAGAATGACACTTGGTGAAAAAATCGGGCAAATGCTTATGCCTGACTTTAGAACTTATAATGGAAAAGATGTAACAGAAATGCTGCCGCAAATTCGTGAGCAAATTGATAAATATCATTTAGGCGGTGTCATTCTCTTCCGGGAAAATCTTGTAAACACTAAGCAAATTGTCAAGCTGACAGAAGACTATCAAAAAGCCAGTGATAAATACGGTCTTTTACTGACAACTGATCAAGAAGGCGGCATCGTTACCCGCGTTCAATCGGGAACTGCTATGCCCGGCAATATGGCCTTAGGGGCAGCAAGATCGGAGAAACTGGCCAAGCAAGTCGGACAAGCCACTGGTGAGGAGCTTTCTGCTTTGGGTATTAATATGGACATGGCACCTGTTCTCGATGTGAATAATAATCCGGATAATCCTGTCATTGGCGTCAGATCATTTGGCGAGGATCCGAAGCTTGTCGCACGGTTGGGAATTTCTTATATGAACGGTCTGTATGACAGCGGTATCGCAGCAACGGGCAAACACTTCCCGGGCCACGGTGATACAGCCGTAGACTCGCATCTTGGCCTCCCTTCGGTTCCTTATGATCTTAACCGATTAAAAAAGGTAGAATTATATCCTTTTAACAAGGCAATGGGTGCAGGATTGGACGCTGTCATGACTGCCCATATCACTTTTCCAAAAATAGATGATACAAAGGTTGTTTCGAAAAAGGACGGCAGTATGATTTCATTGCCGGCTACCCTTTCTCATAAAATTCTGACAGGCCTTATACGTGAGCAAATGGGTTTTAAGGGTGTTATTTTTACCGATGCCATGAATATGCAAGCGATTACCGATAACTTTGGCAGCGTCGATGCAGCGATTAGAGCGGTTAACGCTGGCGCTGATATTTTAACAATGCCTGTTGACCTTGACAGCGTATACAATGGTCTCAATAATGCTGTAAAGAACGGGGATATTAAAGAACAGCGTATTAAGGATTCTGTTAAGCGCATTTTAACTTTAAAAATCAACAAAGGCATTATAAAATCTGAAAAAACGGATGATCTTAACAAAAAAATCAACCGGGCCACTCGCATTGTCGGCTCTCCTAAACATAAACAAATTGAACAAAACGCGGCTAATCAGGCCGTTACGCTTATTAAAAATCAAAACGTGCTGCCTTTAAAAAATAATAAAAGCAGCAACATTACCGTTATCGGACATAATTATTTAGATGGTTTATCAAGTGCAATAAAAAAATATCATTCAAATATAACAACAATAGACGCAGCTGGCCCGCTTAATGATACACAGCTCAACCAAGTTAAACATTCAAGCGCAGTTATCATCGGCACCTATACGTCTGATGTTAATGGCAGAGCAAAGACAAGTCCGCAGATGCAACTCGTCAATCAATTAATTAATAAATTAAATAAACCAGTGATTGCTGTAGCTATTCGCAACCCTTATGACATTATGGCGTATCCAAAAGTTGACGCGTATCTCGCCCAATATGCTTTTAATGACGCTAATTTTAAAGCATCGGCTGCCACTATTTTTGGCAAAAATGATCCAAAAGGACAATTACCAGTCACGATTCCTGGTCCTAAGGGTAAACCGCTTTATCCATTTGGGTTTGGTCTTCATTACTATGCCGCGGATATTAATAAATTGAGGTGAATGGCATGAAAAAATGGATACTGTCTCTAGGCATTTTATTGTTAATTTTATCGACGGTTGCTGTATCAGCTTCAGGGCATAGCGAAAAATCAGTATCTCGAAAGCCGCCGCACCATCACCGAGACATTCAATTAGGTATTGATAGATTATTAAACGAAAAGAAAGATTTACTTAAAGGAAAACGTGTAGGATTAATTACTAATCCTACCGGCGTCAATCAGAAGCTTGAGAGTGATGTCGATTTATTATTTCACGATCCGGACATCAAGCTTGTTGCTTTATACGGTCCCGAGCATGGCGTTCGGGGAAGCGCACAGGCCGGCGAACAAGTCGATAAATATATTGACGAAGAAACAGGGCTCCCCGTCTACAGTTTATACGGCGATACCAAAAAGCCTACGCCGGAAATGCTTAAAAATGTTGATGCTTTAGTATTTGATATACAAGATGTCGGCACAAGATATTACACTTATATTTCGACAATGGCTTATGCGATGCAGGCAGCTCATGAAAATCATATCCCTTTTATTGTACTGGACCGGCCTAATCCGATTGGCGGCACTCACGTTGAAGGACCGGTACTCGATCCGAAATACGCTTCATTCGTAGGCCTATATCCTATTCCGATCCGGCACGGCATGACGGTTGGAGAGTTAGCCGGTTACCTTAATAAAGAATATCATATTAACGCCGATTTAACGGTTGTAAAAATGAAAGGCTGGAAACGGGAGATGTCTTATAGTGATACAAATTTATCCTGGGTCATGCCATCTCCTAATATGCCTGCCGAGGATACCGCACTTGTTTATCCGGGAACCGGTCTATTAGAAGGGACAAACATTTCTGAAGGACGGGGAACGACCCGGCCATTCGAATTGATGGGTGCACCCTTTATTAACGGATTGAAGCTTGCCCAACATTTAAATGATTTGCATTTACCAGGCGTTATCTTTCGAGATGCATCATTTACTCCGACCTTTTCGAAATACAGCGGCCAACTTGTTCACGGCGTTCAAATCCATGTCATTGATAAACAGACTTACGAACCGGTCATTACCGGGTTGTCGATTATTAAAACAATTCATGACATGTACCCTGACAAATTTCAATTCAGCGCTGAAGACAAAAATGGCATCTCTCAGTTTGACCGTTTAGTTGGAAACGGATGGATAAGAAAAGATATCAATGCCGGCGTTTCTATTCAAAGCATGGAAAAGAAATGGCAGCCTGCGTCGAAACAATTCGAAAAGAAAAGAAAGAAGTATTTATTATATAAGTAAAAGGCAGGAATCACTCCTGCCTTTTTTTTCATAAAAGCATGCAGACTTTTACAAAATAATTTGAAAGGAGGCTGCCATGAGAAAAACTTTAAGTATTATTTTATCCTGTTTTATTATAAGCGGAGCATTTTTAATGCCGGGTGATACGGTAAATGCTAAAGAGGATCAGCAAATCATTGAACAGAAGTCGAACATTAATAAAGATTTTTTACCCAATGCATGTGATTATTCTGGTCAATCATCGCCTGTTTTGCATGCCGGTTCAGCTAAAGACGCACATATGAGGCAGAAACCGTTAAAAATGATTGACAATAAAATCAACAAAGCCATTAAAGAAAAGGTCATGCCGGGGGCTGTCGTCTTGATAGCGCGTTCAGGGATCATTGTAAAAGAAAGAGCTTACGGTTATGCCTTAAAATATAAGGATGCTGATTTTTCCCCTTTAAAGAATCCAATTAAAATGACTAAAAATACAATATTTGATCTCGCATCAATCAGTAAACTTTTTACGACGGTTGCTGCTTTACAATTATATGAGCAAGGAAAATTTCAATTGAATGATCCTGTTGTAAACTATTTGCCCGGTTTCGCCAAAAACGGTAAAGAAAAGGTCACTATAAAACAACTGATGACACATACTTCGGGGTTCCCTTCGCGAATGAAGACATCCTTATTTAAAATTAAGGGCTCACATCAAGACAAGCTGCAATATGTCTTAAAATACCCGTTAAAAAATCAGCCTGGGTCAACCTATACATACAGTGACTTAAATATGATGACTCTTGAGGCACTAATTGAAAAGCTTTCCGGAGAGCGACTGGACGAGTTTGTAAAAAAGCATGTGACAGCCCCTCTTGGAATGAAAGATACAATGTACAACCCCGGCCTTTTTTTAAAGGCAAGAATTGCGGCAACTGAATATCAGCCGTGGACGGATCGCGGTCTGGTTTGGGGGCAGGTTCATGATGAAAAAGCGTGGGCATTAGGCGGGACGGCAGGTCATGCGGGGATTTTTTCTACTGCTTCTGACCTTGCTAAATTCAGCCAAATGCTTCTAAATGGCGGATGCTATAAGGGAAAGCGAATTCTAAAGCCATCAACAGTTCAATTAATGGAAACAAACCAGCTGTCCAAGTTTCAAAACCATCCCCATGGTTTAGGGGTTGAACTCGGGCAAGAGTGGTATATGGATGCATTAACCGCCCCGAATACTATGGGACATACAGGATTTACCGGGACATCGGTAGTTATTAGCCCGAAAAACAATACGATTGTTATTTTATTAACTAACCGTGTCCATCCAACACGACATACACCATCCATAAATAATATCAGGAGGACGATCGCGAGACTGACAGCCGATGCTATATATTAAAGAAAGAATATGGTTATTATTCATGTCTTGCATGATTTATGGTTTGCTGCAATATGTTGATCACATGATCATCATCGTTAGAGTAAAAAATGGTTTTGCCGCTTCGTCTTGATTTAACAAGCCGTAAATTTTTTAAAAATCTTAATTGGTGGGATACTGTAGATTGAAGTAAATCGAGCTGCTCTGAAATTTGAGTCACTGAGCATTCACCTTGAGATAACAAATAAAGAATTTTAATTCTTGTCGGATCGGAAAGAGCCTTAAATATTTGTGAAACGGTAAATAAAGTTTCTTCGTCTAAATCAACATAATTTTTTTCGTTCACATTCATACCTTCTTTTGTCAAATTACCTATGTATATATTAAAGGTATCAAACGTCTGTTTTTTAAGTCAAATAAAGTGAAACTTCCATCAGCGGGGGTTTTATTCATCCCCGCTGACAGTTAGTCTGCGGGCGAAGATAAATAAATTCTCTAATGCTTTAATTTATAATTGAAGCACCCCCTCCCTTTCAAAGGGAGGGGGCTGCAGCTTAGTTCCAAGTATTCCTTATCTTTTTACTTTTAATTTTTGATAACAGGTCTTTAGCTTCGTTATCACTAAAAATATGCAGTTTGTGAAGCAATGAAACCGTCATATACACTGATGTCAGAGGATCCTTTCTCATCATTCCGTCCACATCTTTCCATTGGCAAACTTTTTTGCTTTAGTAAAAGATATGCAAGTCAGCGTAAATTTGTTTAGACGTTTAAAGTAAAAGCTTCATTTCTTGTTCAACTGCAGGTTTTCAGTTTCGATCATGTCATTAATTCTATCAATAACATCAGTCAGTTCATTTATATCTTCTATAACAAAATCAGCGCCTGCCTCATAAAATTTTCTTTCCACTGATTTTATGCTTTCATTTAATTGAACTGACTCAACATTTTTGATTTGATCTTCAGAAAGTCCAAGTTCACTTCCGCCTTTAATGATACCGACAGTCCACATACCGGCGTTAATACCTTCAATAATATCATTAACCGTGTCACCTACTTTTACTAATTGTGACATTGGATAGACTTGAAGATTGATTGCGTTTTGATAACACATCCACGGATGAGGTCTCCCCTTTGGCACTTCATCGGATGTAACGATTGAATCCACTTTTAAACCTTTTTTATCCGCAATAGGTGCAACAACCTCCATCATTTTACGATTGTAGCCTGTTGTTGTACCTATCTTTATACCCAACTTTTTTAAATGATTAACACTATTTATGGCACCGGGGACAGGTTCAGAGTATTGAGGAAGCTTTTCTAATAATATTGGTTCAAATGTTCCATAGAGTTCGTGAATATCTTGTTCATCAGGTTGTCTGTTGTACTTTTCCACCCACATATTATTGATGCGGTTCATGTTAAGAATCGTCCGGATATGATCCATTTTCTCTAATCCCATCGGTTCCCTTGCTTCCTTTAATGTTATCTCAATCCCTTTTCGATTAAATATTTCAATAAAAACTTCTACCGGAGCCATGCATCCATAATCAACAAGAGTACCCCCCCAATCAAATATAACGGCTTTAACATGATTATCTAAGTGACGCATTTTTCAATCTCCTTTCTGTGTCCAGTGTTTACATATCAAACCCTTCTTCTTCTAATGATTTTTCTCCTTTAAAATTTAGTTTTTTATACTTAGGTGCCACAACTAATTGGTAATAAACGAGTAATAATGCCAGCCAAACAATCCCTGAAAGTACCGAAATTCTTGTTAATGGTGAATAAACGATGGCAGCAAAAGCCAGAACAAGCATAATGAGCCCAATGATCGGGAGTATTGGCCAAAATGGCATTGGGTATTGCAATCCCTCTCCGCTTTTGGATGTCCTGAATCTGAAAGTTATTTCCAAAACTAAAATGACAAACCATGTAAAAATCGATGCAAAGGCTGAAGCGCTTGTAATCCAGATATAAACATAGTCCGGCGCAAAATAAGTAATAATTGTTCCAATAGAAATGGCAACAGCTGTGATAATAATTGCTATATACGGCACTTGATTTTTATTTAATTTCTTAAAACCATCAGGCATCATCTTATCATGTGACATACTGAATAATACTCTGCTGCCTCCGTATACACCTGTATTACATGAAGATAATCCTGCAAAAATAATGATTAAGTTAACTATTGTTGCCGCTGCCGGAATCCCAACTTGTTTAAATAAGAGAACATAAGGACTTCCGCTTGCGTGAGCTAAGTTAATCCATGGATAAGCACAAAGCATAATTAATATTGAGCCGATGTAAAAAAATGACACCCTAAAGGTGATGCTCCGGAATGCTTTTGGCATTGAAGCGGTAGGATCTCCCGATTCTCCGGCTTCTACAGCTAATGTTTCAACACCGGAATAGGCTTGGATAACAAGTGAAACGGCCTGAATGACCCCTATCCAACCATAAGGCAAAAACCCGTGATGCGACCAAAGATTAGTTAATCCAACAACATCACCATGGTTAAATACACCTGTTAAAACCATTAATGCACCAAACACCATAAATACAATAATCGCAAGAACTTTTAAAATCGCAAATACAAATTCCAGCTCTCCGAATAACTTAACAACTAATAAATTAGAGACTGTAAATAATACAAGCGAAATTAATCCTGGAACCCATACAGGAAATGCCGGATACCAAAACTGAACCAATTTACCGATAGCAGCGAGTTCCGACATAACGGTAGCGACCCAGAAAAACCACCACATGCCGCCTGTGACAAACCCCATACGAGGTCCAAAAAAGTCATTTGCATAACGGCTGAACGAACCGGCTACTGGTTTTTCTACTGTTAATTCACCTAAAGCTCTCATAACGATGGCAACAACAATGCCAGCTAATATGTAAGCAATAATGACACCTGGTCCAGCCACTTGAATCGCTTGGGATACACCGTAAAACAAACCGACACCTATAACGCCGCCTAAAGCCAAAAATTGTATATGCCTATTATTTAAAGAACGGCTTAGTCCTTCAGAATTAGGTTTCTGCTGACTTTCCATCATTCTCCTCCTAAAAAAGCTTGTTTTTTGTTTGCTTTTCTGGATGGTTATTTCAATATTCAGATAATACTTCTTAATAGATAGGCTTGCCGTAAGACAAGCCTATCCTCTGAAGTCTATTATTTATCCCAATTTTCAACATCTAAGTGTGCATACTTAGGCAATAAGCGGTGAGGCATTTTTAGAGCGTCTTTTCTGAATGGCGGTGCTAATTGCGTACCATCCACTTTAATATTCAGAACAGTCGGTTTATCAGATTTTATTGCTTCCTCAATCGCTCCCTTAATATCCTCAGGACGATCAATCGTTACACCGTTTGCCCCCATTGCTTTAGCCACTTCCGCAAAGTTTGGTCCTTCAATATCAGCGCCGACAAAGCGGTTATTGTAGAAATCCACTTGGTTTTTCTTCTCTGCACACCATGCGCCATTGTTAAATACGCAGGCAACAACCGGCAGCTTTTGTTCTACAGCTGTGCTGACCTCGTGCAAACTCATGCCCCAGGCGCCATCACCGACAATCGCAATAACTGGAGAATCAGGGTCTGCAATTTTTGCGCCAATCGCTGCAGGATAAGCAAAACCACAGTTGCCGAATGTTAATGCGGCAATATGCTTGCGGCTTTGAGTGAAGTCGAAATAAGCGTTAGCGGTTGATGACGTATTACCGATGTCACTTGTCACAACCGTATTCTCCGGAATCGCTCTTGAAATTTCCAGTAAAGCACGGCGCGGGTTGATTGGTGTCCCTTCGATCATCGCTAATTCAACACGTTCTTCTTCCCACTTTCTTTTTTCTTCGGCAACTTTGGCCATACGTTCTTTATCGACTTGAACATTCGGCTTCTTCTCTTTTAACCGTTTACAAATTTCAACGCTTGCCGCTTTAGCGTCACCGACGATACCTACTTCAACATGGTGTGGACGGGCGATATGTTTCGGATTAATGTCGATTTGAATGATTTTTGCCTGCTCAGGGAAATAATCAATGTCATAACAAGGCAGTGTGCCGAAGACTGACAGTCTCGTGCCGATAGCAAGCAGGACATCGGCATCCTTAATCGTGTTCATCGCTGCTTTTGAACCCATATAACCGATCGGGCCAACCGCTAACGGATGATCAGCCGGGAAAGCATCATTATGCATATAAGACGTTGCCACCGGCGCCGTTAAGTGTTCAGCTATTTCCTTAACAACATCAATGCCGTCAGCGTCAACCGTACCTCTTCCTGAGATAATGACTGGATTTTTCGCTTCAGCCAGAAGTTCAGCCGCCTTTTCAATCGATTCAAGCGAACCCGAGCCGCGGGATTCAGCGCGATATTGGTGAGGCTCAAGGATGTAATCTTCAATTTCCCCGTAGAAATAGTCACGCGGAATATCGTAAAGCACTGGACCGCGCTCCGCATATGCGATACGGAAAGCTGTTCTAAGGCAGTCAGCCACTCTGGACGGATGCGGGACACGAACGGTTTCTTTCGTAATCGCTTCAAAAACGGACACTTGATCACATTCTTGGAAGCCGTCCCAGCCGATGGATGATGTGCCGGCAGATGGTGAAATCACTACCATTGGCGTATGCGCCATATTGGCCGCCGCAACAGAAGTCACCATATTTGTGATGCCGGGGCCGTTCTGGCCGACAACAACGCCCGCTTTACCGGTAATACGAGTATAAGCATCTTCCATATGCGCCGCGCTTTGTTCATGGCGGACCGGAATAAATTTGATGCCTGCAGTTGGCAGCAGATCAAGCATGTCCATAAAAGCTGATCCCAGAATCCCTGAGATATGATCAATACCTTCTGCTACTAAAGTTTCTACGATTGCCTCACTTGGTGTCATTTTTAGTTTTGTTTTCTTTTTTACACTCGTTTCAACATTTCCCATGTTTAAAACCTCCTTTTGTTCTCATATGCAATAATTAAAAACTTGAATGCGGTTTCATCTGTTTGCAGCATATATAATAAACGCATAACATACTAATGTCATGACATTTACTGTTAAAGATACAGAAAATATATAAACGTCAAGAAATTAATCAGATAAATTGACTAATTTCATGACAGCGGTATCTTTTGCCCCTTCATTTTGTGTAATCTCAAACCTGAATCTGTCGCCGCGGAATAATGTCTTTACTCTTGCCATTGGCACTTCATTCGAATAGAGTACACCGCGCCATAGTGTTAACGGACTGCCGAGATCAACTTCTAATAAGGCAGACTCATCCTGTGCAGCAGGTACTGATTGAAAGGATTGTTTTGAATTTGTAGGTACCAATCCATAATTTTCCCTTAAAATTTTATATAACCGGAGATCCTTTAAATTTTCCGCTTCAAAAAGTCCTGGTGCCAGTTTCACCGGGATTTGCGAAGTGCGAATAGTTAAACAATCCTGGTATATGCCCTTTAACACAGTAATTTCAAAAACTTCATCATTAGCCGTTAGATTCAGATCTCTTGCTATTTCGGAAGAAGCGTTAATTATATTACATTCAACGACTTTTTCCCAATGATATTCAATATTTGACTCTTCTTCGAATGAGGAAAATACAAGCGCATTATCAGTGATCATAGGCTGAGAAACAAAAGTGCCTCTTCCCCGGCCGCGAATCAAATACCCCTCCTGGACTAATTCAGATATCGCCTGGCGAATCGTTGGGCGGCTGACACCATAATCTTCAACAAGCTGCAATTCAGAAGGCAGCTGATCACCAACATTGTAGTGACCTTGCTCAATTTTATGTAGGATGTCTTCCCTAATTTGGTAGTATAATGGAATTTTTGAATTAAAAGAAAAACTCATATCAAATCACCTAGTTCGTCATTTTCTTTAGTAAATTCATTATATTTCATCAATTGATAAAATGTCAATACATTTTAATTAATTTTCTATAAATTCAAATTTGTAGAGTCAAAGCCAGCTGGTCAATGCCAACTGGCTTTGCAATTAAAAACCTTTTTGTCCATATACAATTTTACCGTCAATAAATGTCGCTTTAATTGGTATATCCTTAATATCTTTAGGATTTATATCAATTGGATCAGATTCAAGAACAGCGAAATCTGCCCGCTTGCCTATTTCAATGCTTCCTGAATGTTCTTCGTCAAAATTTAATCTTGCGCCGTCTATTGTCATTGTTCTTAATGCAGTTAAAGCATCAATCCGTTGTTCAGCGCCTAATACTTCCCCTTCCCTTGTTATGCGGTTCACCGCAGCCCAAATCAGGTGAAGCGGAGAAATCGGTGTCACCGGACAATCAGAATGCAGGGTAAAGAGCAACCCGCGACGTACCGCATCTTTTAATGGGCTGATACGCGCAGCCCTTTCAGGTCCGAGAAAGATTCGCTTATGCCTGTCACCATAATAATAAACATGATTAATAAAGAATGAACCGGCAATATGATACTTTTGCATGACATCAAGATCCTCCGGGGTTGCTGTTTGCACATGTTCAATCCGGTGTCTGTGGTCAGTTTTAGGCGTATCATCTAAAGCGTTGGTATAAGCTTCAATTATCGAACCAATAGCCCTGTCCCCATTACCGTGAGTAGCAATTCGGAAACCGCGCTTATGAAGATCAAGAACTTCTTTATTAAAATCCTCTTGATTATGGTAAAGGTCACCATACAAATTTTCATCACAATAATATGGCTTCCTTAGCGCACCCGTTAAACCTTGGATTGAACCGTCTTGGAACATTTTTGCGCTGTCCAATCGTGCACGTCCGTTAGAGCGGCTGCGGATTTCCTCATCCAGCTGCTCGGCAGTGTACCCGGCAAATGGCCCGTCTTCGCGCAATAAATGGTGCATGATCAATAATTGGGCACGCATAGGATTAATGCCTTTTTCAGCTGCTTCTAAATGAACATCCAAATCTTCGCCGCTGCCCATTAATCCTATTGCAGCATCGGAATTCATTGTAATTCCTTGAGCCATATAATCTTTAGCCGCTTCTCCCAAATCATTGATTAAATCTTCTTTTGTTGGTTTAGGCAGAACCTCGGATAATGGTTTCATCGCTGACATTTCATAAATAACACCATTCAGCTGCCCATTATCATATTTTCCATAATGTCCGCCTTGCGGATCCGGTACCTTCTCATTTAAACTGGCCAATTCTAATGCCTTTGAGTTGGCAACAGCAATATGCCCAGAAGCATGCCTGACGAGAACGGGATGGTCCGGCGCTGCTTTATCCAGGTCTTCTCGTGTCGGATGACGGTTGTCGGCGAGCAGTGTATCATCATAGCCTTGTCCCAAAACCCATTTTCCAGCGGGTGTTTGATTCGCTTTATGGTTAATGTTCTTAATGATATCATCAATGTTTTGATTAAGCGGAGAACTGCAATCTACTTGTTTACGAAATTGGGAATAACCCAAGATATGGTTATGCGTTTCAATAAAACCCGGGATTAAAGTTTCACCTTTTAGATTAATAACCTCGGTTTCAGGTGTTACTTCCACAGCATTTCTTGGAGGTTCTGATTCTGACCATATACCGCTAATGCGTCCGTCAGTTACTGCCAGAGAACCTGCTTTTCTGTTTGTTGAGTCCAAAGTTAAAATGTTTGCATTGGTAATAAGTAAATCTGCTTTAGCCATGATTTGAATCCTCCTTTTGGTTATCTAGACTATTCACTAAATTTTTTTACAAACCACCTCCTTTACAAAAACAATCAAGGGCCGATTACTTAACCGTTCATTGTTTGTCTTTCACTGTTTTCTTGCATGATCTTTTCTTTTTTATGTTTTGGTGCAATCGCCAATTGGTAGTATACAAGTAAAATAACCAACCATAGAATACCTGCAAATACGGATACCCTTGTTAATGGCGACGAAACAATAGAAACAAAAGCGAGAACTAACATGATCAAACCGATAATAGGAAGAACCGGCCAAAACGGCATTGGATAATGAAAAGTCCTTCCTTGTTTCTTCGCTTTATGTCTGTAGATTAATTCTAAAATCAAGATGACTGCCCATGTAAAAATAGATGCAAAGGCTGAAGCGCTTGTAATCCAGATATACACATAGCTTGGTGATAAATAAGTAACGATTGTACCGATAGACATGGCCAATGCAGTCACAATAATAGAGATATAAGGCACTTGATTTTTGCTCAGTTTTGAGAATGCTTTTGGCAGCATATTGTCATTGGCCATCGTAAACAGCGCCCTGCCGCCTCCGTAAACACCTGTATTACATGACGAAAGCCCCGCAAAAATAATGATTATATTGACGGCAGATGCCGCTAAAGGAATGCCGGCTTGCGTAAATAGTAAAACATATGGACTGCCATCTTGATGAATTAATTTTGTCCAAGGATAAGCACACAGCATAATGAATATTGAACCAATATAGAAAAACGACACCCGGAAAGTGACGCTGCGAAACGCCTTTGGCATGGAAGAACGGGGACTATCGGACTCTCCCGCTTCGACAGCTAATGTTTCAATACCTGCATACCCTTGAATAACAAGAGATACCGCTTGTACAACACCAAACCATCCATATGGCAAGAAACCATGATGCGCCCATAGATTTGTCAGTCCGACAACATTTCCATGATTAAAAATACCGGTTAAAATCATTAATAGGCCAAATACCATAAAAACGATAATAGCCAATACCTTTAAAATAGAAAAAACAAATTCCAGCTCTCCAAAAATTTTAACAACCATGAGATTTGAAAGTGTGAACAATACAAGTGCAATGAGTCCCGGCACCCACTCTGGAAAATGAGGAAACCAAAATTGAATCAGTTTCCCGATAGCAGCGAGTTCCGACATAACAGTAGCAACCCAAAGGAACCACCACATGCCTCCGGTAAGAAATCCCATTCGCGGTCCAAGAAGATCATAGGCGTATCTGCTGAAGGAACCGGCAATTGGTCTTTCTACTGTTAATTCCCCTAATGCCCTCATCACAATTGAGACAATCACGCCAGCTAATATATAAGCAATTAGCACCCCGGGACCTGCTATTTTTACAGCTTGAGACGCGCCGTAGAACAGCCCGACACCAATGACCCCTCCAAGAGCCAAAAATTGTATATGCCTATCTTTTAATGATCGGTCAAGACCTTCTGATTTTGGTTTTTTTCGGTCTTTCATCGTGTCACTCCTATTAGATTAAGAACAATTATTGATGAATGAATTAAATTTAACTTTTGGATTCCTGTTGTTTTGGTATATTAATAGTGTTTAAAAAGGCGGAATGTCCATCATTAAAAGATTCATCTTCTTTCTTTTGGATTTATATGATCCCCGGGGCCGTGAATAAAAAGAGACGACTAATTACCAATAACAAAGATTGGTGAGCCGTCATTTTTTATACCCTTATTTTATTACCCATAAAGTTCAACTCTCAAACTATTTGAACTGAATCTCATATTTTTGATTCTAAATAACTATATTTATGAACTTTTCGAAAGAGTTTGGATAAAGGATGCTATTTTAAAATCTGGGTTCATAAAATGGGAATAATATTGTTTGTACAGGAGGCTCTATGAAACATAAAAACGAGACATCGACTCCCCCTGTCAGCCCATACCTTATCACAAGAACCCTAATGCCTGAAAATCAAGAAACACCGCTTAATTTTTTATTAAATGACAATACACCGCCATCGTACTTTTACCGCCGAAATCACTTTCCATACCCTAAACTGACAAAACAATCATTCTTTCTGCCAATTACAGGTGAAGTTTATAAACCAAGGATTTTTTCATTTCAGCAGCTTCTGTCTTTTCCATCAAGAACAGTGAAAGTTTTACTTGAGTGTGCAGGTAATAAACGGCAGCTATTTATTCCAAAGGTATTTGGCGAACAATGGGGAGCCGGCGCAATGAGTCAGGGGGATTGGAAAGGAGTTCCTTTAAAAGACCTGTTGCAATATGCAGGATTAAAGTACACTGCAAAAGAGATAGTCTTTGAAGGATATGATTGGGGTCTGATGCCGGGAATAAGTACCCCGCTCTATTATGCCCGCAGTTTGCCAATTGAAAAAGCGCTTCATCCTGATACCATCATTGCCTATGAATTTAATGGAAAGCCTATACCCTTTAAACATGGCTATCCCTTACGTCTGATTGTGCCGCAATGGTATGCGATGGCTTCTGTTAAATGGATAAAGAGAATTAAAGTTATTGATCATACATTCAAAGGACAATTCCAAACCGAAGATTATGTCTATTATCCTAATGAAGATAGCGACGAAGGAAAAAAACCCGTTACCATTATCCATGTTAATTCAATGATTCAGCAGCCTCTGAATTTATCAATCCTAAATCAAGGGATTCATAAAATAAAAGGCATGGCTTGGAGCGGCTATGGAGAAATAACCCGGGTCGACGTTAGTACAGATCATGGCCAATCCTGGACAGAAGCAACACTTAACGCCAGTTCTCGTTCCCCATATACTTGGACAAATTGGACTATTGATTGGCAGGCGGAAACAAAAGGCGAATTCACCATCATGTCCAGAGCAACAGATTCATGCGGATACGTACAACCAATTGCCAGTCAGTGGAATCGAAAAGGTTATGGGTATCATGCGATTGATAAAGTTAATGTTAAGATTCAGTGATCTTATCTTTGAACATTCTTCCCCATCCACTTAGACTTATATTGGTATAATTTTAAAAAGCCATGTACAAAAAATACATGGCAATTTTAATTATTGAGTCCTTTTTTTAATTAGAGTGCGCAGCTTTACTTTTAAATATATCAACTTTTTCGCTAGGTTACTGCCTTTTTTATAGTCCTCCAATGGTTTGGCATTCTGATTTAAAATTTAATGGTTGTTTAAATCAAATGATTTACTTTTCCTTGTTCATTTTTCGAATTCGAATGGGATAGCCCTTTTGTTAACAGACTGACAACCAGCATGACAATAATATTTACAGCCAAAGCTATAATCCCAATATTCATATCTTTTACAAACTGCGGTAAAAAAGGGAATAGGGAACTCACTGTTCTACCAGTAATGTCAATATAACCGATAATAATAAGGCCAACTATTATGCCTGCAATTGCCCCTTGCTTAGTAACAAAGTTATTTTTCAAAAAGCTGTAAAATAAAGCTGGCGCCACCTGTGCTGAAATACTGAATCCTACTAAAAGCAAGAAAACAATTGTTTTCCCACCACTAAGTGTAAAATAAATTGAAATAAGTGTAATAATTGGGACAAGCACCTTCGCCAGTATTGAAACTTGCTTTTCATTCGCTAAAGGAACCAAAACCTTATAGACATTCTTCGATAATAAGGTTGCGGCCGTCATAATAAGAATCGACCCGGGAACCAAAGCGGTCAATAAACCAACGCCTCCAATTATTCCAACAAACCACGGGTCAAAAGTTTTTACAGAAAGTTGCAATAAAGAAAGATCCGGATCTTTTAGTCCTGGAACTTGTAAAACAGCAGTAAATCCTATAAATAGCACAAAAAGCAGCATGAGTGTATATAGGGGCATAATCGCTGCGTTTCTTCGCAGCGCTTTTTTTCCGCGCGAAGAAAAAATCGACCCATAAACATGCGGCCACATAAATGCACCGATGACATTCATAATGACAGTGGAAATAAACCAAGAAGAATTTAAACCCTTATCAGGCAGTGTTAGAAAGTCTGGCTTTACTTTCGTTATGGCTTCAAACATATTGTGTAATCCGCCATAGTAATGGAAAGGCATATAAATTCCAAGAAAGATGACAACAAGAATGATTAAGAAATCCTTTAAAACTGACGTCCAAGCGGAACCGTGAATACCAGAGATCATAACATAGATACCAAGTGAAATCCCGCCAAGCCATATTGCTGCAGTAGATGAAATCGATCCATAAGATGACATAGAAACCAAAATTCCCAAACCTTTGAATTGAACCACTAGATAAGGTATTATGGCCATTACACCAACTATTGCAACAATAATACCAAGCAATTGACTCTTATATTTACTGACAAAAATATCAGGTTGCGATACCAATTTATGTTTTTTCCCATATTCCCAAACAGCAGGGAAGAAAAAGAATGCAATGACGTATTCTAATGAAAGATACCCTAGAATATAAAAGGCGGGGCCTCCTTTCCCATAAGCCCATCCGCTTCCGCCAAGAAATGTAAAAGTTGTGTAGAACTCCCCAGCCATTAAAAAAAATACAAGTGTCGCCCCAAAATTCCTCCCGCCTACGGTCCATTGCTCAAGATTCATTTCCTTTCCTTTTTTTGCCCAAACAGCTAAAATAATTGCTATAAGTAGTGATAAAAGTATAATAACCAGAGCAACATTCATTCTATATCATCCTCCCTGCAAGCCGGGTCGAATTTATAAATGGCTCCCATCGCTGCAGATGTTATGACTACCCATAAAACCATCCAAAAAAGAATAAAAGGCATGCCTAATATATAAGGTGTAACTCTATTGACAAATGGCAAAAAACCTAACATTCCGACAAACGGAACAAACGCTAATAAACGAATATACTTCATTATTAACCTCCCGCCATTGACTTAACAGTAAATGACTTATTTCAAGGATTAGGTTATTATCATTATTAAGAAATTTATTACCTGAAACTATCTCCACTGCGATTTTTAAGTCTAAAATCTATCAGAAAACAATTCTAATTCCCAGTCACTTACATGTTGACAATACTTATTCCATTCGGTTTGTTTAATTTTAATAAATTCTTCCCAAATATCTCTCCCGATTGTATTGGCAAGTATTGTATCTTTTGCTAAACTGTGTAATGCTTCATCAAGTGTACGAGGACCCCATAGAACGCCATTTTCCAGCATTTGAATTTCATTAAAGTGACTGACATCCTCTTTGATCGGCTCACCTGGATCAATTTTATTTCTAATGCCATCAATGCCAGCAGCGAGCAAGCAAGTAGTTAACAAATAAGGATTACAAGTTCCGTCTGCTCCTCTAAATTCGAATCTTCTTTCTCTCCTTTTTTCCGGTATTCGGACTAATACAGACCTGTTTCCAGCACCGTAGCAGATATGAGCGGGTGCCCATGATCCCGGTTGCATACGTTTATAGGAATTAAAACTCGGTGCGCCTATGGCAATAAGCGACCCCGCGTGTTTTAAAAGCCCGCCTATAAAATAGTAAGCTTCTTCGGATAGATCCAACCCTCTTTGATCAGTTACATCTTTAAACAAATTTTCTCCAGCCTCGTTATATAAACTAATGTGTACATGTAATCCGCTTCCTGGTAAATCTTTGAAAGGTTTTGGCATTAAAGTTCCGATTAATCCTTGTTTCCTGGCAAGTTGTTTAAACATATGCATAAAAGTGACCTGGTCATCTGTTGCTTTTAAAGCGGGTGCATATTTTAAATTAACTTCAAGCTGACCTGGTCCATATTCGCTTGATATTTGTTCGGTTTTAACTCCCATTTCTTCTAATGCATGAACAAAACTTTGAACAAATTCTTCTTGGATATCAATCCCGTCAGTTGAAAAACAATGACTGTTATCAGCCGGTATTCTTTTGCCATCCTCTTCTTTTAGTAAATAAGCTTCTTGTTCATAGGCCATATACAATGTTCCGCCCAATGTTGATTCCAATTCATTTAACAGCCTCTTTAAAGCATTTCTCGGGCATCCGATCCAAGGATCACCGTTGATATCAACTAAATCACACAGCATTCGGGCCGTGTTTTTCCGATGGGGAATAATAGCGAATGTAGAAGGATCGGGTACAGCAAAAAAGTCGCCATCACCTGAACCATACGAAGGATTCGCTATCATTTCTTCGAAAATATCAAAGCTCATGATCGCAGTACTAAAATTAATGCCTTTTTCCATCACTTCTTTAAGGCGATTTCCTCTAATTGTTCTACCCCTTGTGACACCTGCATAGTCCAAAAACTCAAAACGAATAAATTCAATGTTTTGTTCTTCAACAATTTGTAAAACTTCTTCATATTTTTTGCTTAATTCCTTTGTCGCCATGTTGTTATTCCCCTTTCAAGCAATTCATTGCATATTCAATAAAAATTTGCGCGCCAATCGGAATCACTGATTCGTCAAATTGAAATTTCGGATGATGCAAATCATAGAATTCTTGATTTTCCTCGGCTATACCTAAACGAAAGTAGGTACTCGGAATTTTCTCTGAGTAAAAGCCAAAATCATCAGCGCCCATTGAAGGACTTGGTAATTTAATAATGTGATTTTCGCCTATTATTCTAGCCGCGCTTTTAATTACTTTGTCAGTTACTTTTAAATCATTAATGACTGCTGGATGCCCATCAACATAATTGATATTTACCTCTCCGCCGTATTGCTCGATAATTCCGGAAATTAATTTTAAAAATTTAGACTTTATATCCGTTCGGGCATTTGTTGAAATTGTTCGTATCGTCCCTTCAATCGTCACTTTATCAGCGACAGCATTATTTGCTGATCCACCGTTAATCTTACCTACATGAATGACTAAAGGATCAACAGGATCTTGATTTTTTGCAGATAAAAATTGCAGAGACTTGATAACCTCAGCCCCAATAGCTATAGCGTCAACAGCTTGATGAGGGCGCGCTGCATGACCGCCTTTCCCCCTAATTTCAATGGAGAAATCATCGCAAGAAGCCGTCACACCCTCAGTTTTGATGCCTATTGTACCTAGAGGAAGCTTTGGCCATAAATGGAGCGCAATCATTTCTTGTATTTGAGGATTATCCAAAACCCCTTCTTCTATCATCTTTTTAGCCGCTCCTTCGGCCTCTTCACCCGGCTGAAAAATGCAACGAACCATCCCTTTTAATTGAGATTTATAATGCCAAAGATGATAAACAGCGCCAAGCAAAATGGTTGTATGACCGTCGTGGCCGCAGGCATGCATAACATTAGATTTTTTAGAAGAAAAGGATAAACCTGTCCTCTCATTGATCGGTAATGCATCAACGTCTGCTCTTAAAGCAATTTGAGGACCCTCTCCCATTTCACCCCAAATGTCCACTATTACCCCTGTTTCACAAATTTTTTTATATGGAATACCCCAATGATCCAGCCAAGAACAAATATATTGGCTTGTTTCAAACTCTTGAAATGACAGCTCTGGATTTTGGTGAAGGTGTTTTCTAATTTTATACAGGTCAGCATCCAGGCCGCTGTGCCAAGTCCAAACTTTTTTATCTGTTAATACCATAAATATTGCTGCCTCCTTATGAGTCTATCATTTTCTGGTTTGACCGTTTTATAGATTGAATAGACTTTTTAGATCGATAAAATACTTTAAATAAAATAAATAGAATACCTATCCAAACAGCTCCAATGATTAATGATGTTGGAGATCCGACGAATGTCCCTATACAAACAATCAAAATACCTAGAAAACCGAGTATCGGAAACAAAGGATAAAGCGGCTGTTTCCATGGAAGATTGTTTACTTCTTTTTTTGATTTTTGCCTATAAAAAATGGCTGCAATTAACGCAAGTGTCCATGAGACCATCCAGGCTAAAGTGACTTGTAAAGATAATTCTACGTAGATGCTGCTTGGTGCCAGAGCGCTAATGATGATAAAAATAACGGATACAATCCAAACAATGATGGTTCCATATACAGGCGTTTTCGTTTTTGGATGAAGTTGACTAAAAAACTTTGGTAAATATCCTTCTTTTGCTTGGGCATAAAAGATTCTTGGTGCGGCATACAGCGTCCCCATCAGAACACATGTTGCCGCAGCAATCCAAGCTGCCAGATTCATAATAAAAGCTCCCGCAAATCCAAAAACTTGTCCAGCCGCTTGAGTAAATGGCGAATTATTTGTTGTAAACTCATTCCATGGAATAATGCCTTGTAAGACAACTTGCGCAAGGGTATACAGAATTAAGAATGTTATACTTGACCAAATTAAAGCTCGGGGCAAATCTTTTGGATTTTTACATTCCCCTCCCGAAGTTGTCAGGGTGATTGTGCCTAAATAGGCATAAGTTCCCATTGGTATTGCAGCCCAAAATCCCCCCAATCCATGCGGCATGACATGACTAAAATGACTCATGCGTATATCTTTTAGTCCAATAATTGAAAAAAGTGCCATAATAACAGTAAGGACAATAACAAGATAAAGTTGAGTACGCGCGGCAATACTTGTTCCAATTAAGTTTAAAACTGCAAATAAAGTTAAAAAGATAATAGAAAATAGAATTGGCCAAAGGTCACCTTTCAGTTGCGGAAAAAACCAGGCTGTAATCTTTCCTAAAGCAAGCCCTGTACTTCCACCCGCGATAACCCAGCCAATAGCGAAAGTAAAACCGGATAAAAAACCCCACCAGTTCCCCATAAATCTTTCTACCCAGAGTGACATTGCTCCGGCATTTGGCATTCCAACAGCCAGTTCTCCTAAGGCGATCATTAAAAAAAGTTGTGATAATCCGGCAATAAGATAGGCGGCGATGGCACTTGATCCAGCTGCAGCGATCCCTTGTCCCATTGCCAGAAAGATGCCGTCTCCTATAACAGAGCCGACACCAAGAGCCCAAATTGTCCAAAAACCTAGTGTTTTTTCAGGAAGGAACTCTTCATTTGCTCTCCTATTTTTGTTCATACAGAAAGCTCCTTAAGCTGCTCTTTATAACAATTTTCAAAGTTCCTGAATAAAACACCTTCCGCGACTTCTTGCGCCATTTCTTTATCCATATAGTCTTTTTTCATCCAGTCGTTTAAAACGCGTTCAAAGCATTCTTTAAATAGCAGTACACCTAACCAGTTCATTTCCGGAACGGTAAAAGCATCGGAGCCGTACATAACTTTATCAAATGGTGCTGTTTCAAATATTTGTGAAATAATACGCTCAACGCCATGGCCCATAAATGGATTTTGCAATGAAATATCTAAATAGACATTTGGAAGAATGCTGGCGATAAATCCGGCTTCCTCCATCCATGGATATCCGCCGTGAACAAAATGTACTTTTGTGTCCTTGTATTTTTTATCTCTAAGCATATCTATTAACAGCGAAGGGCTTGCCTTGGGAAGAACAACTTCCCCGTCCCCGACACCGGTATGAATATGCATCACTTTATTGGCCCTAGTACATTCTTCCATAGCAATATGGAGACAAAAATCCCGAAAAGATTTAGCCTTTGCCCTTTCATTATGATGAAAATCTTCATATTGCTTTCTGGCAGCATTTTCATCCTTCTCACCAATTTCGAGACCGCTTCGATAAGCAATAATTGATTTTAATCCCAGCATATGTTTTTTATTTAAAGCTTGTCTTAAATTATCTCGATATTTTTCTATGAATTCGCCAAATTCAGTGCATTCTTCTCTCAGTTGATCCATCACCAGCTCAATACGATGAATCTCCCATTGAGGAACACCTGTTAATGCCTTAAATTCATTTCTCGAAATTTGCGGCGTCGGATAACCGAAATCAACTAAGAGTCCCTGCAAATGAGCATCTTGAAATAATAATTTCGTATACTTGGAGAAGTCTTGTGCCATTTCGTTTCTTTTTTCAACAACATCACGTAAAAATGGTTTACATGAAAAAAATTCAGCTAATTTCTTAAGTGTAATTTGCATGTACATGTTCATCCCAGGATAAATTCGCTTCAAAGTTCCTTTTTCCCCTGCTTTAAACATATCCGGAATAACAGATAAGGACAGCTTTTTTAAAAATTCCTCAGGTGTATAAGGTTCCTGGTTTGCAATGAATGGGTGACAATGAACATCAATTGTTTTAATTTGACTTAAATTTAAAGTCATTTAATATCCTCCTTTTTATCGTTTGTCATATTTAATGCAATAGCTATGCCAAAAAATTATTCGTTATTTTTTTCCACTAGGATATAAAAAAGCCTTTAAATGCGCTACTTTTTAATGTAAATATAATTTTTAAAGAGAAAAATCTTTTTACATCGAAAAAAATCTTTCGAAAAATAATTTTCTATATATTATAATTAGTTAAAAAATACAAGAAGGATTTATGGTGTAAAAAACTTCATTAGGGGGAATTTTAAAATGGAAAATATACCTTTACAACAGATATGGAATACTGTTTTCGATGGTATGATCCTTATTAACTCAGACGGAGCCATCCTAGAAATCAATCGTTCTGCAATGAGACTGTTTTCTCTAAGTGCGAATCATGCAGAAAACACATCAATATTTGAACTGATTCCTATTGAATTCAAAAAGTATTTTACTCATAACAATAATGAACATAAAACAGGGATTCCATTATCTTTTGGAACTGAAGAATTCATTTTAAGTATTACGCCTGTTTGTAACAACTTTTTATTAATAATAAAAAGTATGACCAAATTACAGCAACTAAAATTTGAATTGCATAAAATGAAAGAATCAAAGTATTTATTTGATTTAATCCTTGATAAATTAGATGAAGGCGTATGTGCAATCGACAGCGAAGGAAGAGTTATATTTTATAATAAAAAAATGGGCGATTTTGACCTCCTTGAACCTGATGCTGTTAAAAGCAAGAGATTGTATGAAGCTTTTCCTAATTTTAACGAATATTCCAGCAAATTACTTAAGTCATTGCAACTTTCGAAAACCTTAAATCACCGGGAAACACATTTTAATAGCAGCGGCAAAGCGATCACAAGTTTATCGCAAACTTACCCACTTAGCGTAGGGAATAAAAAAATGGGTGCGGTAGAAATCTTAAAAGATATCACAGAACAAAAAAATTTATTAGAAACCATACAAAAGTTACAAAAAAAAGACGAGCCAATTCATATTGAGAATAAACAATCGATCAATAATCATACACGCTTTAAATTTAATGACATCATTTTTAATGGAAGAAAAATGCGCCAAACAGTAGAACAAGCGAGAAGAGCCTCTTACTCTTCTTCTAACATTTTACTTATTGGAGAAACCGGGACTGGAAAAGAATTATTTGCTCAAAGTATACATAATGAAAGCTCTCGTCAATCTTATCCTTTTGTCGGGCAAAATTGTGCTGCTCTTCCAGAAAATTTACTTGAAAGTTTGCTATTCGGAACAAGTGTCGGAAGTTTTACCGGCGCTGTCGAACGGGAGGGTTTTTTTGAACAAGCGCATAAAGGGACCTTATTACTTGATGAAATAAATTCGATGGGACTTAATTTACAAGCCAAATTATTAAGATGTATTCAAGAAAAAAGAGTCAGCCGCTTAGGATCAAAAAAAATAATTGACACCGATGTCCGCATCATCGCTACGATCAATGAGGATCCTTATGAAGCGATAAAAAATGGAAGATTACGCGAAGACTTATATTATCGGTTAAGTGTCGTAAACTTAGAAATACCGCCGCTCCGAAACAGGAAGGAAGATATCCCTGCTTTAGTTAATTTTTTTATTAAAAAACACGCTAAGGTATTGAACATTGAAGTAAAGGGGATCGATGAAGAGGTCTTGGACTTATTTGTTAACTATTCTTGGCCCGGGAACGTCAGGCAACTTGAACATGCTATTGAAGGTTGCTTAAATCTTATATATGATGAAAAACTGATAACATTTGATCACCTTTCATCTGCATTTCAAAAACAAATGATCGAAGAAAATATAACAAAAAGTACAAAACATTTAACAGATTTTCCATTGTCCTATAATGGTACGTTAGAAGAACAAAAAGAGCAGTTAGAACGTTCGTTGATTGAAGATGCCTTAAATAAATCAGGAGGAAATGTATCAAAGGCAAGTGAATCGCTAGGGATATCTAGGCAAAATTTAAACTATAAATTAAAAAAATATCATTTATCGAAAGTCCCTTTCTATAAGTAAAGAGTCATGAGGAATTTACGATGACTCTTTACACCTTTAGTTCCATCTCGATATTCCATACTCTAGTTACCCAGCTTTTAAAAAACACTGATTTATGTGGGACAAAAAGTAAGATTCCTTTATAGGTATTTAAAGCTTTTGTTAGCACCGATTAGCTTTGGACATCCAATGATTGTTGGTTCATCAATGATAGAAAGTTTGCTTACTTAATATAGTTTACATAATTTTATTTTTGTAAACTATATTAATAGGTTAGAAAGAAAGCTAAACTAATGAGTAGTGCTTCCTCTCTGGTAAACCATGAAAACGTCTTTTATAAAGCTGTGATAATCTAAATCAAGTGCTATAAATGAGAAATCATTATGACTTGGATTCAAAGTTGGGGTGTCCCTAAGATCGGCAACTGTAACTCCTTTAGTAAATGGTGATGTTTGTTCAATTTGTACATTCCTTTGAATATATTTAAAGAATTGGGGATTGACGGCAGCGCCGGCTGCAACCAAATCATGAAGAGGGGCGCCTGCTATGCTTGGACTTTTCCTTCTATAATAGGAATAATAATACTGGAACATTTGATCTAATATTTGTTGAATTGTTTTAGGTAATTGTTGGGTTAACGACTGAATCATTTCAGGAGTAAAAATTACCCTTTTAGTCACATTAAGAGGCAAAAGATGTACGGATAACGGGCTGCTGTGTGATAAAACAATACTGGCAGCAGTGGGATCAGCAAAAATGTTCGCTTCAGCGTACGGTGTAACATTCCCTGGAATTGAGAAAGCCCCTCCCATAACATAAATGTTTTGAATCAAATCCAGAATCTCCGAATGTAAAATAAAAGCCAGGGCCAGTGATGTTAGTCGGCCAATATTAATGATTGTTACGGGTTCATAAGACTGTGTTAATAAAGAAAAAATTGAACTGAAATTATATAATACATGAGGCTGTTGCTGCGGTATGTAACTTCCAAATCCTTCAATACCATGAACGTAAGGATAGTAAATCGGCTCATCCCCTAACAGCGGACGGCTGGCTCCGCTTATAATTGGGATATTTTCCTTTCCGGCTATAGATAAAATAAACTGTATATTGCCTAGTGCACGGTTACGGGACACATTACCATAGCCGGCGACAATTGCTATGACTTCTATATCCGGATGAAATAATGTATATAAAAGGGCAAAAGTATCATCAACCCCTGTGTCAGTAAATATAATGACCTTCATATATAATCCTCCAAAATTATTTCATTAATTCTTATGTTTATTCCAATGGTATTCACGATACGAGTTCTTCATTCCCCGTTAGTATGGTAATACTTGAATTTAAACTATCATTATTTATTTTGCTCATCCCCCCCTCTTTGTGAAATTTTCCGTAAGACCTATGTAACATTTATAAACTTTATATGTTGATAAACTTTTGATATTTAACATTATATATTATGCAGTCTATAATCAAGATAAATATTCAAAATAGTTGGAAATATGGGACACTTATGTTTTTCCTAGGCTGGACAACACGTGTTATTTAAGAAAGGTGGTGTCAGAATAGATTGAACGCACATTAGTGACAGCGCTTACTTAGCCGATGTTATTCAACACAAATAAAAAAGAAATTTAAATGGGGGATTCGGATGAGGTCTAAAAATACCAAAGATGTATCTTTCCCTAAGATTTTCGTTATTTCCGGACTTAGCTGGGTGTTTGATGCAATGGATGTGGGCCTTATATCATTTATTGCCGCTGCTTTAATAGGTGAATGGCATTTAACGCCTCAGCAAGCCGGTTGGATTGGAAGTATTAATGCGATTGGCATGCTAATCGGTGCTGTAATAGCGGGTTCACTTGCGGATCGTATCGGGCGAAATAAGGTTCTGATGTATACGGTATTATTATTTGCTGTCACAAGCGGATTATCAGCCTTAGCCTTAACGTTCTCCGTTTTTCTTATCCTTCGTTTTTTTATTGGACTTGGGCTGGGAGGAGAACTCCCTGTTGCTTCAACGTTAGTGTCGGAAAATGTACCCGATTATAAGCGCGGCCGCATGGTGGTTTTACTCGAAAGCTTTTGGGCTGTAGGATGGATTGTTTCAGCCGTCATTGCTTATTTCATCATGCCGGTGTGGGGTTGGCGGGCAGCTTTGATCATTGGTGCGCTTCCGGCATTTCTGGCGATCTATATGCGCCGCGGGCTTCCTGATTCTCCTGCTTTCAAGGCATCAATAAAGCAAAAAAACACTATCTTAGAAAACATGAAAACTCTTTGGTCACGCAAATATGCCCGCTCTACACTTATGCTTTGGATTCTCTGGTTGTTTGTGATGTTTTCTTATCATGGCATGTTCTTATGGCTTCCTTCAATGATGGTGCTTAAAGGATTCGGTCTCATAAAAAGCTTCGGCTACGTCCTGTTGATGACGCTGACTCAATTGCCTGGCTTTTTCAGCGCAGCTTGGCTTGTTGAGAAGGTAGGACGTAAATTTGTACTCATCAGCTACTTAGTTATGGCAGCGTTCAGTGCATTTATTTTCGGTACTGCTGAAAGTCTCCCTACGTTAATAGGCGGCGGAATGGCTCTTTCGTTTTTCTACCTTGGCGTAACCGGAACAACTTATGCCTATACAACAGATCAATACGAAACGGATGTCCGCGCTACTGGTTCCGGTATGGCAAACGCGGCTGGGCGTATCGGGGCAATAGCCGGCCCGTTAGTTGTCGGCTACCTCGTTGCTGCAAAGGTATCTTTTACTATTATTTTTAGCATTTTCTTTATATCATGTATAATTGCCGCGCTTAATGTGCTGTTACTTGGTAAAGAAACACGCGCAAGAAAAACAATTGAAGAAGAAAAAGCTGAACCGAAAGCGTTATATTAACTTTTTTATTCAAGTTGTTGCTTCTCTGTCTTCACCTTTTAAGACAAGTTTTTTATTTTATTATGTCTCTCTTTGTCTTTTCTTTAGCCAAACACATTTTAGGCTCATTTAGCGTATACCGTTAATAGGTCATGATAAGGAGAGACATAATGTATTGGTTAACCATTGTCTTATTAGGCGTTGCCGCAAATTTAGATAATTTAGGCATAGCTATTTCCTATGGTATGAAAAATGTTAAAATCCCTTATTTATCAAACCTGATTATGAGTATTGTAGCTATTATTCTGGCGGGAATTTCCCTTATTGCTGGTGAAATTATTACAAAATTTGTTTCACAAGACATTACAAATGCTTTGGGAGGCGGTTTGTTAATTATTATTGGCGGGTTTACGATTTGGTCAATTATTCATGACAGCACTAAGAAAAATAGCGAGCAAATTAATTCTTCTTTTATTAAAATTTTAGGAAACCCGGATCAAGGTGATCTTAACGAAGACCGTGTCATATCTAATATTGAAGCCGTATTAATTGGCATTGCCTTATCAATGAATGCAATGAGTGTTTCCTTCAGCTCAAGTTTAACCAGTATACACTCTTTTTTCTTCCTGTTTATTATCGGTCTTTTCTCATTTATATCTATTGAGATGGGACAGAGAATTGGCAAAAAAGCTTATCAGTCAGTTATTGGACCATACTCTCAGCTTATCGCAGGACTTGTACTCATAGGGATTGGCATTTATGAAATGATCTCGTAAATGCAATTGTGATGTTATTCGATATTTAAAAAGCGTCCGCCTGTTAAAACAGGCAGGCGCTTAAAGTTTTAGTTAAAAATTAAACAAGGCCCCTTATTAAGAACTCTCCATTATCCCCCATTTTTCCAGGTTGATTGTCTTAATAACCTCTTGCGGGTTTTCCGATTTTCCTAATATATATTCAAACTCAATTTCATGTTCGATTGGAATACCATCATATCCGGTTTGCGGAATATCAGGTTTAAGCTTTCTGGCATCATGAACAGCATTTAAATGCAAAGCCTTCATTTTAAAACCTCTTTTTTGAAAAAATCTCATCGCTTTAGTGTTATCATTACTTGTTACAAGACAAACACGGTCTATGTTTTCTTTTCCCGCTATGTTAATGACCTCGTTTAGCAAGCGTATACCGACACCATGATTTTCAACAATGCTGTCAAGTGAAATAATTTCAATCTCATTTTGTTTCATTTTAAATGTAATCATACCAATAATCCGCTCGTTATGAAGCGCTTGAAACCCCGGCAATTCTATTAAGTCATAGCACTTTCCGCGAGAAACCATTTGCGGGCTTCCCCATTGTTCGATGAAAATGTTTTTGATTGAATCCTTCGTTTCCTTGGTTATTTCTTTAATAATAAAATTCATCGCTTATCCTCCGGTCTATATTATTGGAGTTAGTATATTAATTATTATTTTATCACGAATATTAGAAAAATAACCCTTTTTATTTTATTTTGGTTTACTTATTAATAGCAAATAGCACATTTAAATTGGCTCCATTTGCAAATTTGATAAAAATATATTTTTGAGCATCACATTATTCTGATTACAAACTAAATAATAGTGGATTTTATCGAGTCCAAAACTTTTTGAAATAGGTATATTTATAATTTCTCCATCCTCTATTTCCTTTTGAAATAAAACGGAGGGTAAAATGGCGATGCCATAGTCGCTTTTTACCAACTTCCTGACCAACTCTATTTGGTTAGTTACTAGCTTTTTCTTATATTTCATTTGCAGAGCGTTTAACATTTTCATAATTAACCGATAGTATTCGTAATAAACCATATTTTCATTTTCCAAACATTTAATATTATCCAGAATTGGCAGTTTTGATAACCTGTGTTTCTTTGATAGAATAAGTTCATATTCTTCGCTTTTTATGGGATAAGATTTAATATTCATATCATTTATTGGTTCAGTAACCAACGCAAAATCAATATCTTTGTTGATTATATTTTCTATAACATTAGATTGATTAATAGATGATACGTAGACATTAACATTATTATCTGGCGAATATAACATTTGAATTTTTTTATAAATAAAAGGATGGGTCAGCGGGATAGTGCTGCCAATCTTCAGGTTTTTTCGATTTGTGACATTTAATTCTTCTTTAACAACTGTCATCGTCTCAAGAATTTGCCGGGCATACGGCAATAATTTTTCTCCCGCTTTCGTAAGATTAACACTTCGCTTTCCTTTTTGATTTTTGACAAAAAGATCCTGCCTAAGTTCTTCTTCTAAATAACGGATACGATTGGAAACGGTCGGTTGAGGAATATAAAGCTGCTTCGCTGCTTCGGTAAAATTCCCGCACTCATATACAGTTAAAAACGTTTCTAAATAAGTTAAGTTC
The DNA here is from genome assembly GCF_042665295.1 of Scopulibacillus cellulosilyticus. Lineage (NCBI taxonomy): Bacteria > Bacillati > Bacillota > Bacilli > Caryophanales > Sporolactobacillaceae > Scopulibacillus > Scopulibacillus cellulosilyticus. The sequence continues at coordinate 209,160 of NZ_JBHTCO010000005.1, read as the reverse complement.
ATCGCATGACCACCCTTATAAGATTTTCTTACTTAAGTAAACAGTAATTTAATTGAACATCGTCATCTATTTAAAGTAAAAACGGATTTTTCACTTCTTATTTTTATAAGTTCAGCCATAATACTGACACTGATTTCCTCTGGTCCGTCTGCACCTATATTTAATCCGATAGGAGAGTGAATCTTATTAATCATGCTTTTTGAAGAAAGCAGCCTGCTTGTTCTATCTTTAGGCCCCAATACTCCTAAATACTGAAGCGGAACATCGGCAAGATGACGTAAAATTTGTTGATCTCTGTTAAAATTGTGCGTCATAACGATGACATAACTATATGAGGGCAATTGGGTTTCTTTAAGAAACTTTTCCGGGTGTTCTGCATAAAGAAAATCTGCCGAGGGAAATTTTTTATTGGAGCAACGGCTGCTCCGGGGATCAATGACTGTTACAGAGTAATCCAATTTAGATGCAAGTTCTACTAAGGGTTCTGCATCCGGACCGGCTCCAAAAACAAATAACGGATCTTTAGGCTCATTGATTTCAAACAAAAATTGATTCTCAAAACCGTTGATTTTTATCATTTTGGTTTTGAGTCCGCTGCTAAGGAAGCCTTCTAAATAAGGTTTAATAACATCGTCAACAATTAATGTTTGATAAGGCTCTGTTAACAATTGTTGATTATCGGAATAAAACAATAAAAACTCCGGTTGAATTTGATCCCCTAAATATTTTACAGAAACGATCCTCTTACCCTTGTTCATATATTGATAAACCGACGGGCTGACAGGGCTGTCATAATAATTCGGTATATAATTCCAATAAAAGGGTTCAATATACACATCGATTTTTCCGTTACATCCGGCCCCCTGTCCCCAAGATAGATCGTCTTCTGATCTGAGATCATAACTGACAGTCTTTGTCTCTTTTGTCTCAAGAACTCGCAAAGCTTGATAATACAAATCCTCCTCTAAACATCCTGCACTGATCGTTCCGAACATTTCCCCGTCAGACCCAATCAGCATTTTTGCTCCTTCACGGCGATAACTGGATCCTTTGACCTGGATGATTGTCGCCATCGCAAATTTGGCATTTGGGCTTTCTTTCATTACTTGCATGCATTTATAAAGCTCTTTCATTTATTGATCCTCCTATGCAAAGCATATTTGATCGATATAAAGCCATCATCCCATTAATTTAAATGAGCTGATGGCAAGCCTAATGAATTTATCCCGGTGCAACCGTCCGTAAAACTCCCGCCTCAAAATTTGAGTTTAAGCGCCGAAGTTTAGGCGGGAGATAACGGACGATAACACCCCAATTTGTTCAGCTAACCATCAGTGGGGGATAAACAAAACTCCCACTGATGGAAGTTTCACTATATTATTAAACATATTTGGCGATTTTCCTTTAGACTTTATTGCGAATTAATAATTTTTGATAGTCGTTTGGCGTATCAATATCGCAGGGATAGATATTCGGGCTATGAATTTTTATTAGATTCCGGGGATTGGATCTAATGATATGCTTACCGCCAGAGTCTCCATTTAATTGACAAATGGCCTGAAAAAATTCTTTTGAAAATAATACAGGATGACCGCACCGTTTATCCTTGTAACAGGTTTGAATGATCGTTCCTGATGTCCCCGGGTTTGCTAAAGAAGAGCAATGATTTAGAAAATAATCTGTTATTCTATTAATATCTTCAATTTGTATCTCTGGCTGATCACCAAGCAAAACGATAACAGCATCAGTTGTTTTTGGCAGGTTTTTCACTCCTAATGCCAGACTAGAACCTATACCATTTTCGGGCTGGAAATTACATATAAGACGAGCGTTGTGAGAAAAAACTATTTTCTTAATTTCTTTATTTTTTGCAGGAACTACGGTTAACAGCTTACTTATACATGATGATTTTGCCTTAATAAGCACATGATCCAAAAGTGTTTTTCCTTTTAACGGAAGGAGGAGTTTTTGCTCCCCCATCCTGCTTGACAAACCGCTTGCCAAGACTACAATATTGATCTCCGGTGTCTTCATTTCTCAATTAAACATTTGTTTGCGGAATTTTTTCAATCAATAAGTTACCTTTATCAATCACACAATCATTATCAATGATGACTGTTGGCGATAAAAGCAAGCCGTCTAAGTGAATATTGCTTTCCACCGTACCGCCAATCACATGGCTGTCGCCAATAGCAATATGTACCGTTCCGATGGCTTTTTTATCTTCTGCCATATTTCCTATCAACCTTGCATTTGGATTTGTTCCAATGGCAAATTCAGCAATATTACGTCCGCCTTCATCAGCTTCTTCAATTATTTTTTTTAACTTTTGAGCAGACTGTCCGCCGTTAACTTCAGTAACCAGACCTTTTTTGATTTTTAACCGTATGGGTTCATCAAGTAATCCTATACCGTCCATCGTATGATCAATCACTAATGTTCCTTCAGTCGTTCCCTCGACAGGCGCAATAGCAGCTTCCCCGTCAGGCATAGCGGCAAAAGTGCCCGGCCCCTTTACGAGTCCTGTCAGCATAATGCCGGTCCGTCCATCGATACTGAGATTTAGATCCGTTCCTGATGGCGAGGTGATTTTGACTTGGCTTCCTTCTGTCATTTTTCGTCTGACAAGTTCAGAAACACGGTCGATCTCTTGGTAATCGGCGCCGACTGCACCATTTATCATTAAGTCAGTTGTAACGCCCCTCATAACTAATACACGTGATCCTCTTGCCAAGGCATCTTTTGTAGCATTAGTATGTGTAATCGCATAAGTAATCGGCTGTAAAATAACGTCCGCTTCTTTCATGGCTGCCGCAACAATAGCTGGCGGTTCTACGCCGTGTGTTTTTCTTGGGTTAATAACCAAAAGGACCGGTTCAGCCTCCATTGCTGTTACACACGAAGCGAAAACCTCACCTATTTCCATTGTATTAGTATCAGTCACAATACAAACATTTTCACCTGCCTGAAGTTTTACCGATTCTTTTAAAATGCGGTTTGCTACAGCGTATAATTTAAAACTTTTCATTTTTTGTTCCCTCCTAAAGCAGACTATAAGTCAATTTTCTTTGTTTAATGCCTTTTCAGCGACACGCAATACTAATTTAGCGGAGTCTTCTATATGTTCCCGGATCCTTTGACGCGCTAAATGACTGTCTTTTTCAGCAATAGCTTGGAATATTAAGCGATGCTGATTTAAGGTTGTTATCGGTCTTTGTTTTTCACTTTTCCACAGCATGACTCTTAATAAATTGACTTCCGTTCGCATTTTTGATAATGAATTTATTAATGCTTGATTATTGCTGGCTTCCGCTATTAAATCGTGAAATGCATTATTATAATCGGCTGCATCGGTTCCAAAATCGGAGCTGTTGTTCAATTTTATTTCAGTTATTTTTAATAAATCATCCATTTTTTTGCATTGAGCTTCTGTACGGCGGGCAGCAGCAAGCCGCGCCGCTAATCCTTCAACTTCGCTCCGAAGTTCATAAAAATCCTGCAGTTCTTTTTTAGATAATATTTTCAGCCGAACGCCGCGATGCGGAACAGAAACCAGGATACCTTCTTGAACCAGCATTCGAAGCGCTTCACGAACTGGTGTGCTGCTGACGTCCAGCAATTCCTTTACCTGCCGCTCTCTGATCCATTCACCTGGCCGAAATTGTCCGGTTAATATAAGTTTTTTTAAATGCTTGTAAACAGCCATCGTCGTTGTTTCTTTAATAAACTGGGTCGGCGATTCCAAATCCCATCACCCCTTAACCCTTCACCATTGACCGGCTCACAAGATCACAAAGCTGTGAAGGTTTTACAGGAATTTTACTAAGCTTAATATCAAATGTTGACAAAGCATCCTCAACTGCGGATTGAATGACCGCAGGAACGGGAATTGTACCGCTTTCACCCGCACCTTTAATTCCTAACGGGTTTAATGGAGAAAGTGTTTCAATATGATCTATTTTCATATCCGGGATTTCGCATGCTGTTGGCACAAGATAATCCATTAAACTGCTTGTTAAAATTTGACCTTGATTATCATAGATAATTTCCTCATAGAGAGCGTTGCCTAAACCATTGGCCACCCCTCCCTGAATTTGCCCTTTGACAACAAGAGGGTTTAACATACGCCCATTATCATGTACTGTTGCATAATTAAGAATCTTTATTCTATAAGAATCAGGATCAACCTCGACAACTGCTAAATCTGCCATTGATGTCACAGCAGCGGCTTTTGGAGAAAAGTATTCTGTCACCTCAAGACCCGGCGAAACTGGAAAAGAAAAGGTTGACCCGGGAATAACACCTCTTGCCTGATGTGCTAACTCTCCTAAATGAATTTTATAATCGGTATCTCTTATTTGAATATAGCCGCCAGTCAATTCCAGATCATCAATGTCTGTATCCAAAATATTTGAAGCAATTTTTAAAGCTTTATTTTTAACCCTAACCGCAGCATTATAGACAGCGCTTCCAACGACTGTTGCAACGCGGCTGGCAAAGGTCCCCGTGGCATATGAAATCAATGCTGTATCCCCTTCACGCACATTCACCTTTTCCAATGGTATATTAAATACTTCTGCCGCAATCTGGGCAAGCGTGGTTTCGTGACTTTGCCCTTGTGTTGCTGCCCCGGTATGAACAGAAATATCTCCGTTAACTTCGATCCGGACAGTAGCGCCTTCAAAAGTTCCGTATCCTGTATTTTCAATTGATGATACGACGCCAATGCCTATGAACCGGCCTTCTTCAAGATATTTTTGCTGCTGATGACGCCAATGATCATATTCCCCAAGTTCTGTAACTCTCTCAAGAAGTTTCTTAAAATCCCCGCTGTCATAAATTTGCGGACTGCCATCTCTTGCTTTTAATCCCGTATTGTATGGAAATTCATTTTTTTCAATGAGATTTCTTCTCTTTATTTCGACGGGATCAATACCTAATTTCTTTGCCGCTAAATCAAGAAGCCGATTTAAAATGAGTGCCGCTTGAGGCCGTCCGGCACCGCGAAATGGCGCAAGCGGAACTGTGTTTGTATACAACACCCTGGCTTCACATAAGTAATTAGGTACTTTATAAGGCCCTGGGATCAGTGTTGCTGTCATAATGGGAACAATAACGCCCCATGGGACGTATGCACCTGTGTTAGCCAGCATCTTATCATGAACTGCAATAATTTTTCCTTCGCTTGAAATACCAAGTGTCGCCTCATGAATCTGTTCGCGTTCATGGATTGAACTCATTAAATGTTCCAACCTGTCTTCAATCCACTGTACCGGTGCGCCTACTAAACGGGCAGCCCACGGAATGAGAAAATCTTCAACGTAAAAAATAGCTTTTGCCCCAAATGCACCGCCGACATCAGGTGCGATAACACGGATTTGGTTTTCCGGTATATTAAGAAGCTTTGCTAAAATATTGCGCATTTCATGTTGACTTTGGGTGGCCGCATGAACTTCAAGCACCGGTTCAGGGCCAAGCTCTTTCCATTCAGCCATCAATCCCCTTGTTTCTATAGGCAAACAGCTGACCCTGCCAATCTCAAAACGATGCGATACGACGATATCGGCTTCTTGCATTGCTGCCATAGCATCCCCGGTACTTTTATTAAATTCAATAGCTAAATTGGACTTAAGATGTTCATGAGCCAATGCTGCTCCTTCTAAATCAGCATCTTCTAACTTAGCAACAGCTGGCAACGGCTCATATTGAACAGTAATAAGGTCCAGGGCGTCTTCCGCTATGTATCTTGACTCGGCAATAACCATGGCAACAGGTTCACCGACATGATGCACAAATGGATTAAAAGGGCGTTGTGTCACTCCTGTTAAATCCGGCTGGGGGAATATTAAGGGTAAACACGGAAGTTCAGAAGACCCGTCCGCTCCAAATACAGCAACGACACCCGGCAGTTTTTTGGCTTCTTCAAAATTTATATCAGTAATTTTTGCGTGAGCATGAGGGCTTCTTAGAAACGCTGCGCTTAATGTCCCTCTTTTTTGTAAATCAGCAATATAGCATCCATGTCCTCGAAGTAACCTCGGATCGTGCTTTCTTTTTAATGCTTTTCCTAAATAATTCATGATCTCGCCTCCGGGGGTACTTTACTCTTTTTTCCGTTTCTTATGACTTCTCTAACCATGTCCGGACGAATTGGCAAGGAAATAATTTCAATTGAATATTCTCTGAGGGCATTCATGACTGCATTGGCTATTGCCGGGGCAACCCCGACAGTTCCTCCCTCACCCGCACCCTTTACACCTAATGGATTTAAGGGGGAAAGTTCATTTTCATAAATATTTATATTAACTTCAGGGACTTCTTTTGCAGTGGGAATCAAATAATCCATAAATGTACCAGATAATAGCTGGCCCGTTTCATCATATTTCAATTCTTCATAAAGCGTACCGCCAAGTCCCTGAGCCATACCGCCGATCAGCTGCCCGCCAACGAGAGACGGGTTAATGGATCGTCCAACATCATAAGCAATTTGATATTTGTTAATCTTTATTTTTCCTGTTTCCAGGTCAATTTCCACTTCAGCTGCATGAACGCCGTAAGGATAAGTCATATGATCCGTAGAAAAAGTATACTTTTCTTTTAGTTGAATGCCTTTTTTATAACATTCAGAAATCAATTCTTCTATCGGTATCAGTTTAAGCTTATTTTCTGTATGCATAACGGACTCGTCGCTAAGATTTAGTTGATCTGAGGAAATGCTTAAAAGTTTCGAAGCTGTGTCCAATAGTTTATTTTTAAGCGACTGTGAGGCATACCATGCCGCTGAACCGCCGACGACGGTTCCCCGCGTTGCAAATGATCCATTCCCTTTTTCTACCTTATCGGTATCACCGTGTATAACCTTAATTTTGTCATATGGGATGCCTAATTGTTGACTGCATATTTGCGACAGCATTGTTTTCATTCCCTGACCAACATCAGCAAGTCCGGTTTTACAAAACGCATGGCCATCCTTTGATATTTCGACTTCACAAAACTCCCATGGTCCAAGCCCCGACTTTTCTACAAACATAGCGAATCCTAGTCCCAACAGCCGCCCATCTGCTTCTGCAAGCTTTCGTCTTTCTTCGAAGTTTTCCCACTGAACGGCAAGGCGTGCTTTATTTAAAATAGATTGATAGTCGCCGCTGTCAAACTTAATCTCTTGACCGAGGGCATAGATACCGTTAGTGTAAGGCATCTGATCTTTTCTGATAACATTTCTTTCCCGGATGACCGTGGGATCAATTTTTAACTCCTGGGCGATCATATCTATAATCCTTTCACGTACAAATGTGCCTTCAAAACGCCCGGGCCCCCGATACGTTCCTACCGGTGTCTTATTCGTAGCAATAACATGGGTCACAATTTCTAAAGCATGTATATCATACGGACCAGGCAGCATGCCTTGTGTCAGCTCCGGTACAGTAACACCGTGTGTACGAATATAGGCACCTGTATCTACAAAAATTTCATCCCGAAAGGCAAGAATGCGTCCCTTTTCATTAAAGCCTGCCGTTACACGATGTTTTTGTTCACGGGAATGATTGGTTGTTTTCATATGTTCCAGCCGGTCTTCTATCCATCGTACCGGGCGGCCGATTTGCATAGCAGCATAAGGGATTAAGTAGTCTTCAGGATAAAATTCGCCGCGGACACCAAAGCCTCCGCCCACATCTGTTTCAACTAACCTGATGTCAGCCATATCTTTTTTCAAAAGTTTTGCCAGCACCTGATGATTAAAATGGACAACTTTAGCTGCCCCATACACCGTAAGATGATGATCCGGTTCCGGAGCAGCGACCAATCCCCTTGTTTCCAATGGTACACCTGAATGGCGCTGGATAGTTAATTCTTTTTCCAAAACAAATGGACATGCCTTTAATTGATTTTCAAAATTGCCTTTTTTCGAGTGAATGACAAATAAATCATTACTGCCAATGTCAGGATGAAGCAAAGGAGCATCTAATTTAATAGATTGATAAACATCTATTACAGGAGGCAGAGGGCTGTACTGAATGTTAATTAAGTCAGCTGCATCCTCTGCGGCATACCTGCTTGTTGCCACAACCAAAGCGATTGGTTCGCCGACATAGCGGACTCTTTCTTTGGCAAGAGGATATTGCAGGGCATAATTCAGTGATTTTTCCGGTGACAATCGCATCGGTATTGGCGGAAGATCATCGGGAAGGTCAGCTGAAGTTAAAATTTTTAAAACACCCGGACTTTTTTCAGCGGCCTCTTTATTAATTGAAATAATGTTGGCGTGTGCGCGGGTGCTGCGGACAACAACAGCTTCACATTGGTCAGCCAAATTAATGTCCCCGACATATTTTCCATTTCCCGTTATTAAGTTGGGATCTTCAACTCGCTTGACACCTATACCGATGGTCATGCTTTCACCTCCCTTTGTGCATTTAAAACTTTTGCCGCATATTCAATCGCATCGATAATATTCTGGTATCCTGTACAACGGCACAAGTTACCGGAAATCGCCTCCCGGATTTCTTCCCGTGATGGATCAGGATTCTCTTGTAACAGATGCAAAGCAGTCAGTAAAAACCCCGGCGTACAAAAACCGCATTGAAGACCATGCTTTTCCCAAAATCCTTCCTGCAGCGGATGGAGCGAACCATCACTATTAGTCAGCCCTTCAACCGTTTTTATTTCCGCCCCTTCAGCTTGAACGCCGAATAACAGGCATGACCTGACAGGACGGCCGTTCATTAAAATCGTACAGGCACCGCAAATACCATGTTCACAGCCAACATGAGTGCCGGTTAATCTGAGCTCATCCCTTAATACATCAGAAAGAAGCATTCGGGGTTCCACTGATACGGTATATTCCTTGCCATTTACCTTTAACGAAATAGTTTTCTTATTTGTCATTATCTCACCTCCCCTTTGAAAACTAAACCTTTGAAGCCCGTCTTATTGCACGCTCCAGTACTCGTCTGGAAAGTGTCTTACTTAAATCTTTTCTATATTCCGCAGTCGCATGAATATCCGGCTCGGGATCTATCAAGTCTTCGATGATATTTGCGGCATCTTTGATAAGGTCATCATCCGCTGTTTTTCCAATTAGTTGATCAGTTACTTCGTCAAGGACTACCGGTATTCCGTCAACCCCGCCTAAAACAAGCCTAGCCTCTTCAACTTGGCCTGAAGCGTCCAGTGTGACGGCAGCTGAGGCTAAAACAATAGCGAAATCACCGCTTCTTAATGTAAATTCCTCAATGGCTTGACCTGACCGGGGCTTTGGAAGCGGGATTTGAACCGAAACCAGTATTTCATTCGGTTCAATCGTTGTCGTTAAATAAGTTAAAAAGAATTCATCGGTCGATAAAGTTCTCTCTCCTTCATTTGATGCTAAAGTAACCGTTCCATTTAATGTTGTTAGTATCACAGGCAGTTCAGCTGTCGGATCAGCATGAACAATACTGCCGCCTATTGTCCCCCTTGAACGAATTTGGGAATGACCAATCAGCTTAATTCCCTCGGTTAACAAAGGGCAAGCGTTTTTTACCTCCTCAGAATTTTCAATCTGGCAGTGGCGTGTAAGTCCGCCGATAATCATTTCGTCTTCCTTTAAACGAATATAATTTAACTCCTCTATATTATTGATATCTATTAAAATTTCAGGACGTGCCAAACGCATATTCATCATAGGTACAAGACTTTGGCCGCCGGATAATATCTTTGCATCAAAGCCGTACTTGTCCAGTAATACAAGTGATTCTTTAAGTGATTCCGGATTATAATAATCGAATACTGCAGGTTTCATAGCAACACCGCCTCTTGGGGTTAATTATCAGCGCAAACGCTTAAAGGGTATAATCACTTCTTATGACAAACAAATTCACCTAAAACGCCGCAAAGCGCATCCCGGTGCAAAAAACTTATCATTGTATTTCCCGCACCTTTTCTAGGTTCTAAGTCATTAACAGGAATTTTTTGTTTTAAAATTCTATCCCATTCTTTGTTCACTTCGTCGACCTTAAACGCTATGTGTTCAATACCTTCTCCATGTTCCTGTAAAAAATCCCATGCGGAACTGCCTGGTTTAAGCGGTTGGATCAGTTCAATTTGAACATTTCCAATAGGTAAAAAGGCAATGGTTAACAGACCGTCACCATAATCCTCAATGTGGTCAAGTTCTGCCCCAAGCGTGTCACAATATTTATTAATCGCCAGTTCAAGATTGGCAACAACAATGCCAATGTGATCGATTTGTTGTACAGCCACTTTTTTTCACCCTCATGATCAAAATTAAAACAAAATAGTATTATTTTCCGACTGGTTGAAAATAAGATTCAGGCCGCCGATCCCGGAATAAATCATTCTTTGAACCTACTTTTTTATTTCTTGATGCCTCGGGTTCCAAGTCGGCTATCAGACAGTCGGCACAATTTTTTGAAGCTGGACCGGCGGCAACGATTGAACCGGAATCAATAATTAAGCTTGAACCTAAATAACGGACATCATGTTCATGCCCAGCCCTATCTGCACAGACTATGGCCAATCGATTACTATACGAATGGGCGACAGCCAAATAATTGGCCAGACAAAAACCTCTATCGTCCCAAAGTATCTTTTTGCCAATTGAGGTCCAAGTCGTAGGAACGAGCAAAACATCACAGCCTGCTAATGCTATTGAACGCACCGCTTCCGGAAACCGCAGGTCATAGCATATTAACATGCCGACTTTTATGTCTAAATCAGGTAGGGAAAATACCGGAAAACCAAAATTTCCCGGTGATAAATACTTCTTTTCCCAGTCAAATAAATGGACTTTCCGGTAATGGCCTATATAGCCATCAGGTCCTATTAATATAGCAGTATTGTAAATATCATTATTATCCCGCTCTAAAATGCCGCCAACAATATAGCCATTGTAAAAAGAGGCAAGCTCCGACCAGCAGTTATAACTTTCACCTTTTAACGGTTCGGAAAATGTTAATACTTCGTTTTTGTTTTTCATGACATATTGGGAGTTGGAACACTCTGGCAATACAACAACTTTCGCACCTTTTTTGAACAGATCTTCTATTGCTTCTCTATTTGCCTTGCGATTTTGGTAAACGCTTTCAATGCCTGAGAGATTTTTTGACTGGACAATTCCAAATTTCATAGGAAATATTGTCCTCCTTTATGAACACAACATTAACTGTTTGTTTTTCTTTTAAATGATTTAAATGATTAATGGATGAAAGTATAAGTTCACTATAGGTGCTCCTTCGCCGGTGAATATTCAACGGCGGATCACCACTTCTCGTCGTAAAGCCGCAAAGAAGCTGTTTCAAGGAATTGTTTCTTTGCCATTGTCATTTAAGGCTTACCGGTCGGCAGGTTTTCTTTACTTTTTTGCTGTTTTCTGTCCAGAATGTTTTTCATTTGTCCGCCGTCGATATTAACAACTGAGTTATGAACAAATGCAGCACAGTCAGAGGCTAGAAAAGCTACGACATTTGCAACTTCTTGCGGCGTGGCAATTCTGCCAAATGGCATTGATTTATCCGCAGCCTCGTTTGCTTCCTCAATACTAATTTTCATATCCCGGGCATAAGCTTCAGTTAAAGATTCCCAACGGCCTGTATCAACCGGTCCGGGATTGACACAGTTAATTCTTATATTTTCGTTACCATATTGATTGGCTAATGCAGACATGACAGCCAGATCAGCTGCATTAACAGCTGTACCTGTTAATTCCCACCATGAAGGCTTGACACCATCATTTCCTACGACATTAACGATAACACCTTGCTTTTGTTTTAGAAATTGCGGGATAGTTGCTTTTGCCATCCGTACATAACCGCGGAATTTCAGTCCCATCGCAAAATCCCAATCTTCCTCTGTAAGATCTAGTAATAACCCGCCGGGTGCAGCACCTGCACAATTGACTAAAATATCGATCTGACCATAATAACTTACTGTTTGTTGAACAGCTTTTTCAGCGCCAGCTTCATTTTGTAAATCAGCAGACACGGTTAAAATTTCAGCGCCGGGAACCTCGCTTTTTAATAATTGTTCCGCTTTTTGCAAATCTTGTTCGTTTCTTGCTGCAATAGCGACTTTTGCTCCCTCTTTTAATAAAGTTAAAGCCGTTTGACGTCCAATTCCTTTACTTCCGCCGGTAATTAGAGCCACCTTTTCTTTTAATTGCAGATCCATTTGATCACTCCTTAAAATTTGTTATTTTTTTGTCAGCCAACCTGTTCGTGCTTCACATTTTTGGCGATCTTCTTAAAAAAGTCTTTAACAATCATTTTGGCAATCCCTGATAGAATCCTTTGTCCTGTACCTGCAATGAGTCCGCCTACCTTTGCTTCGCCATCATACTTAATAATGGTTTTTGGTGCTTGATACTCCAAATTAACAAGAGCATCTCCTTCTACAAATCCCATAGAACTATTTGCACTGATCATTAACCGGTATTTATCAGGCTTAGATTTATCTAGGATTTTTATATCTGCCTCATACTTCCCCCTTACAGCCGCAATTCCAAGTGTAATATTTGCCTTATAGTGATCAGTATCAGTTTCTTCAAGTGACTTACAGCCAGGCGTTGCTTTTTTTAATACCTCAGGGTCATTTAAAGCTTTCCAAACCTCTTCTTGTGTTGCTTCTACATAAACTTCACCTTTTACATTCATCTTTTACGCCTCCTTTTAAATATGTGTTCAAAAACCTATCAGTCAATTTTTGCAACCACTCGTGCCGGCGAACCATCCCCCCCAACAACAGGGAGCGGAAAAGCTATTAAAGTAAATTCCTTGGCATTAATAGAATCAAGATTAAGAAGATTTTCGATTAATGGGATTTCAGCGCCTAAGAAGATAGGATGATTCGGATAAGGCGGTGCCCCGTCTACAGCAAAATCTAATCCGAGGGCAATAATCCCGGAATCTCTTAGCCATTTCGCCGCTTCCTTTGAAAGATAGGGATTATTCTTATAAAGATTTGGCGTATTCCAATAATGACAAGCCCAATCTCCCCATAAAATCACACGTTTGTTACGGATAAGCTCCTCGCTTAAACCGCCGACTGTTTTTAATTCTTCTAATGAAATTTCATGACCGGGTCTAGCAATTTCACGTAAGTCAGCTAAAATAGCCGGTCCTATAAAAGTTTCAAGAGGCAATTCAGCGATTGATTTTCCATCGGAGAAAAAATGATAAGGTGAATCGATATGTGTCGCAGTATGAATACTGAAAACTACTTCGGTGTTAGATCGTTTCTCTACTTCATGTGTCGTTATTGGCTTAAAAGAAATACGGGGATGACCTTCAAGCGGTTGCACCTCGGTTCCCCATGGCATTGTTAAATCTACCAGTCTGGACATTTTAATTTTCCCTCCAATATGTATTGGGATTAAATGAATTCTTAAAAAACTGGGTATTAGCTGAGCCAAATTGAAATAAAGGATTTAAATGACTGATTATTCCTATTAATTAAAATTGTAAAATACATTATATATAATGTGAAATACATAATTTTTATCATCTCATAAAGTTTATGAATAGGATTATTCTATAAGATTTCTCAATTCCTTATAAATGGAAACAATCTCATCCAGCTTCATTCGTACAAGTCCGCTCGATGACGGTGCAACAAAATCAATCACACCTTCAACCTCCTGTTCATCTTGAATACCCCATGCAACGCGACGTTCTTTCTTGTATTGCTGATAAACACCTTTTCCGACAAAGCAGACAATCTTTGGACGGTATTTTTTAATTTTTTCCTTAAGTTGAACCCTGCCGATTTCGTAGTCTTCTTTAGAAATATCGGCTGCTTCCTTCGTCGGCTTTTGAACAATATTCGTTAAGCCCAAGCCGTAATGAAGCAGCTTGTGATCTTCTTCCGGCTTAAGTTTTACCGGAGTTAATCCTGATTGATAAAGGATTGTCCAAAAACGGTTGTTTGGGTTTGCATAATGGTGCCCGGTTTCTCCTGAACGAATGCTTGGATTAAAACCAACGAATAAAATTTTTAAGTTTTTCTTAATATGATCCGGAATGGGACCCATTGTATTAACCTCCAATTTAAATTAATTAAATATAAAATACGATTGTTTATTGTATAAATTAAATACTTCAAAATCAAATAAAAAAGCCGAATCCCGGTATGGGAAACGGCAAATGTCAATTGTAAAACCATTTATCCTTTTTGAAATTTTATCAGATTAGTGCCCTATAAGCTTGTAAATCCTAAAGTGTCCTTGCATTTTTGGCTATTTTTTTAAAAAAGTCTTTAACAAACATCTTAGCAATACCTGATAAAATCGGCTTTCCGGCTTTCGCGATAAATCCCCCTGCTTTTGCTTCTCCGTTATACCTTATAATCGTTCTCGGTGCTTGATATTCCAATTTAACTATAGTATCTCCCTCAACAAATCCCTTAGTACTTTTTGCATTCAAAATTAGCCGATATTGATCAGGTGCGGATTTTTCAAGTATTTTCATATCCGCTTCATAGTTCCCTTTGACTGCCGGAATACCGAGCACAATATTAGCTTTATAACGATCCGGAGCGACTTCTTCCAGGGATTGACACCCCGGCGTTGCTTTTTTTAAAGTATCCGGATCGTTAAGGGCTTTCCAAACCTTTTCTTGAGGTACCTCGACAACTATTTCTCCGTTTATATTCATTTTTATTTATCCCACCTATTATCATCATGTAGTTATATTAAATGTGAAGTCGTTAAATTTTATAACCTGTAAGTATTAATACAGAAAATTCCCTCATTATACATGTCTGTAAAGTAAAAAACCGCGGAATAGTATTCCGCGGGGATATGGACTCGTGTTTTTGTATTGCTCATCCTTACCAAAAGTATGGGAACGGTCGAAAGGCGTAAATACTTCCAAGACCCACACCTAATAATCCGCCAGTAAATCCACCGGCAAATCCGCCGGCAAATGCACCGGGAAATCCCCAAGCAAAGACGCCATAAGGAGGGCCGTCCTGGCCTTGGTATCCATCAAAACCATCGAAAGGACGAAGATAAACGTTCTCACGGTCTACAGAATGAACAATCCCCCGGTGGATAGTACCGTCATGACAAACGATTTCGCAAGGTTTATTGATGTGTTGGTTGCATTGATTATAGAAATGATCAACAGACACCTTAATACACTCCTTTCCAGCACTCAAAAGAAAGGATAAAAAATCTTTCTTTACAGTGTCAGTTCTGCTAGTCTTTTCATCTAACCTTGGCACAAAATTTTAAATTCAAGAAGTCAAAATAGAAGGCACATCTAAAAAAAGATCTTTATGGCATAACTTATTAAAATTCATCAGGCAGCAAAGTTTTCTATATCACTAGCTTATGGCTTAACTATAAAATAATTGAGGGCGCTTTAATGGAGGCAAACGTTGGTTTTTTTAAAAACATGTTTATATAAATATTTTCATAAACATTTAAGAGATGCATCAATGAAGAGAGGGTGACATAACTGTGGCCGGTTTTCGGGAAGTTTGTCTATTTGAGCATCGTTTTTGGTTACAGGTTCTTGGTGATCATTCAAGATTTATTTATGGCGCTTTATCACCAAATGAAAAAGAACATGTTCAAACAGCACAACAGTTCATAAAAGCATTTGATCAATTATTGGAGATGGCAAGATCGTCACCATCAAATGAAGAACTTCAAATACTTACCAAACAAGCAGATAAATGCGCTAAAGACATTCGTTCTTTCAAATTAGAATTAATTAAAGAACACTTAACCAATCATTTAATGATTCATTTAACCCCTACCTTTTTAAATCACATGGTTAACGAAGTCGAAGAGTATATTAGAGTCCTTGAATTTTTAGTGAAAGATGAGACACCCCCGTTAGTTCATGAGGTCCATCACCATCTTGTATGGTTAATGGATGCCGCAGGGCATGCTGATTCAATAAGAGTCTCATTAGACGAAAGAGAATATATTCTAAAAGATAAATCGGATAAATTCACAAAAACATTTGAACATTTTTATTTAAGAGCCGTTGAAATGGCCGGGTATTTAAGATCATACGTACAGGAGTTTCCCGCACTAAACCGTTTTAACAACCTGGTTGATATTGAAATGAAAGTATTTAAAGAGTTCTTACTTGAATTAGAGGAAATGGAACTGAAAGGTGAAGTTCTTGATGTCATATCCCCTTTGATGGCCGATCATATGGCAAGAGAAGAATGTTATTATTTGATAAAATTAGCCGAATCCAGGGGACTTCAAAAGCCTGATTGTGATCCGGCTAAACCCAGGGTTACAAATTTATAAAAAAAATGGTTGGCTTTCATTTAATACTGACAGCCAACCATTTTTTCAGTTTTTAATAGTCTGTATTTGATGCTTCACCTTTTACAATGGCAACGCCTGAGCTTGCCCCGATCCGTGTTGCGCCGGCTTCTATCATCTTTTGCACATCTTGATAGCTGCGGACGCCTCCGGACGCTTTAACACCAATATCCGGTCCTACAGTTTTACGCATTAGAGCTACATCTTCAGCGGTTGCGCCTCCCGTAGAAAAACCGG
Organism: Scopulibacillus cellulosilyticus; assembly: GCF_042665295.1. NCBI lineage: Bacteria > Bacillati > Bacillota > Bacilli > Caryophanales > Sporolactobacillaceae > Scopulibacillus > Scopulibacillus cellulosilyticus. The sequence continues at coordinate 192,638 of NZ_JBHTCO010000005.1, read as the reverse complement.
TTGATGTTTTTACATAGTCCGCCCCGGCACGCACTGCGATTTGACAAGCGCGAACTTTCTCTTCATCTGTCAGTAAACAGGTTTCAATAATGACTTTTGTCAGAGCTTTCCCTTTTGCGGCATCAACGACCGCTTTAATATCTTTTTCTACAATGTCATCTTGCTTGCCTTTCAATGCACCAATATTAATGACCATATCTACTTCAGTTGCACCATTATCAATGGCATTTTTGGCTTCGAAAGCTTTTACTTCCGGTGTTGTTGCACCTAAAGGAAAGCCGATAACTGTACATACTTTAACTTGTGTATCTTTTAATATTTCATAGGATGTTTTAACCCAGGCAGGGTTCACACATACAGAAGCAAACTGATATTCTTTAGCTTCTTCAGCAAGTTTAATAATGGCTTCTTTTGTGGCATCTGCCTTTAATAATGTATGATCTATTATTCCAGCTGCTTGTTTGTTGCTCATGTCTATTTCCTCCTTAGTGTTACTCTTTAATTTCATCATAAATTAATGTTGGCCGCTCCACATGCTCATGTGTTATTGAGTAGGACTCATAGATACGCTTTATGACTTCATTATTTTCTTCACTATTACTGTGAATCGTAACAATTGGTTCTCCCTTTTTCACATTGTCGCCGATTTTTTTATGAAGAATAAGACCAACGCTTAAATCAATGGTTGATTCTTTTGTAGCCCGGCCCGCTCCAAGAAGCATGGCCGCCGTTCCAATGCTGTCTGCTTCAATTTCTGATACAGTCCCGTCAACTTTTGCTTTAACTTCAAAAGTATATTTTGCAGTCGGCAATTTTTCAGGCTGATCAACAACGGAGGCATTTCCGCCTTGTGCGGCTAAAAATACTTTGAATTTTTCAAGCGCCTTCCCATTGGCGATGACCTCTTCTAACATTGCTCGTGCAGCTTCAGGTGTATCAGCCTTCTCAGCTAAGCAAACCATATGACTGCCAAGCGTTAAACAAAGTTCATGCAGATCACGCGGACCGTGACCTTTCAGTGTATCAATAGCTTCCTTTACCTCTAACGCATTACCAATAGCAAATCCAAGGGGCTGATTCATGTCGGAAATAACAGCCATTGTTTTACGTCCGACGTTTTTGCCGATTTCAACCATTGTTCTGGCTAGTTCTTTTGCATCTTCTAAATTTTTCATAAATGCGCCTGCGCCGACTTTTACATCAAGACAAATCGCATCCGCACCTGCAGCAATCTTTTTACTCATAATAGAGCTTGCAATCAGCGGAATTGAATTCACTGTCGCTGTCACGTCGCGCAATCCATAAATCTTTTTATCGGCAGGAGTTAAATTTCCTGACTGCCCAATAACCGCAACTTTGTTTTTATTTACTAGATCATAAAATTGTTCATCGCTGATCTCAGTATGAAATCCATCAACAGACTCCAATTTATCAATTGTCCCTCCGGTATGCCCTAATCCGCGGCCTGACATTTTCGCCACCGGTACTCCAACAGCCGCAACCAGCGGTGCAAGGACAAGCGTTGTTGTATCACCAACTCCGCCCGTACTGTGTTTATCAACTTTAATACCTTCAATGGCTGACAAGTCCACTTGGTCACCGGATTTAACCATTGCCATTGTGAAATTTGCCGTTTCGCCTGGCGTCATGCCTTGAAAAAAGACAGCCATTTGAAAGGCGGACATTTGATAATCTGGGATGCTTCCGTTTGTATAGCCTTCAATGATAAAATTTATTTCTTCTTGACTAAGTTCTTTCCCGTCACGCTTCTTCTCAATTAAATCTACCATCCTCATTCAAAAACACCCCTGTTCATTTTTTTATGTAACTCAATTGATGAACATTATCATTTAATCTTTACCAACAATATAACAAACAATTGAACATATGTAAATTAAACAATGATCAAATGTAAAAGTATAAATTCAAAAAAGGCTAATCCCAAAATCATGCTGCTTGGAATTAGCCTATCCATTATGAGTATTATTCTTTCAACATAAAAAATGTTTTTGAACAGCGCACTAATCGTTTTCCTTATCTAATAAAAATTTTGCGGTAAATTGGTCGGTTGCTAAAACATTGGCATATCCGCCTTTTATTGCTGCATGGATAGCGTCAATCTTTTTCATGCCTCCCGCAGCGAGAACGGATTGCTCCTTCTTTTTGAGATGGTTTAATTCAATGCCAATCGTCCGGTTGTTTAAACTTTCACTGCATATATGACCTTCACGATCAAAAAACCTTGAACATATATCCCCTACAGCGCACGAATTAATTACCTGAAGGTCTTCTTCGCTCAAATACCCCAATCGAAACAGTAATGAGTCAGACACGATACCGCCGACTGTAAAAACAGCAATATTTGCGTTTTTGCCCATCTCTAACAGCTTATGAATATGCTGATCTGCCTCAATTGTTTTCTTGACTACCGGATGGTCGACGATAGCTGGTAAAGGCAAGTAATGGGGTACTGTATCATAGGCCTTTCCAAAAAGATCGACAACCTCTGAGGCATAAGTATTTATTTCAGAATGGCTGACGCCGCCCTTTAATTGAACAACCTTTACACTTTTTACCGGTTTGTGTTTAAGTTCTTTGGCGATATGATATACAGTCGTTCCCCACGTGACCCCGATCACATCATTATCTTTTACAGTTTCATATAAGTATTTAGCAGCTAATTTTCCAATCGATTGTTTGACTGCATGATCCTCATACTCCGAGACAGGGGCAATTAAAACCTTCTTTAAATGAAATCTTCGTTCAAGTTCAAGCGCTATTTTCTCTAAGCTTTCTGAAGGATCAACAATTTCAATTCTGACAATCCCCTGTTCTTTAGCTTGTTGAAGAAACCGGGAAACAGTAGGACGGGAAACCCCTAGTTTTTTCGCGATTTCCTGCTGATTATAGTCTAATTGATAATATAATTTGGCTGCTTCAATAATATTACTCAATTTATCTTGTCCCATATCTTCACCTTTACAATTTTACTAATGTTTAGTTTAACATTAATTTTTGTAACATAAAAGATACAGGCCAAATCAATGGTTATTTTCAGGCTAAATTAGGTCTTGAGCGCTCAGGTATCAATGAGGCTAACGCTTGATCGTATTCATTCTTAAGTTCCTTAACTAACTCTTTAACGGGTACCACCCGATTAATTGTACTTACCCCCTGACCGGCGGACCATATATCTTTCCAAGCCTTTGCTTTAGGCTGATTTATTTTAGAAAAATCTACGGCGTCCTTTTTCTTAAGATGAGACGGGTCAAGACCGGCTTTCCGAATACTTGGGATAAGATAATTACCGTTAACGCCGCTGAATGCGTCCGTATAAATCAGATCTTCTAGGGAGGATTCGATCAACATTTTTTGATATTCTTCACTTGCAAAACTTTCTTGAGTAGCAATAAAGCGTGTTCCCATATAAGCCAAGTCGGCACCAAGCGCCTTTGCAGCCAGAATATCTTGCCCATTAGATATGCATCCGGAGAGAATTGTAATACCATCCCAAAACTCCTTAACAGCTCCTGTGAAAGCTATTGGATTAATGGTACCCGCATGCCCACCGGCACCATCACAAACGAGAATCAGGCCATCCGCCCCAGACTCGGCGGCTTTTCTGGCATGAACCAGACTGCTGACATCAGAGAAAACAAGACCGTTATACTGATGGACGATATCAATAACAGTCGTTGGTTTCCCAAGGGACGTAATGACAATCGGCGGCCGGTATTTCTTAATCAGCTCTAAATCTGCCTCGTATCGTATATTCGTCCGATGTACAATAAGATTAACCGCCCATGGTGCAATCCGCTGTTCAGGATTTTCCCTGCGTATTTTCTCAAGCTTCCCATTAATTTGTTCCATCCACCCTTCTAAAATATCAGTTGTACGTGCGTTTAGAAGAGGAAATGAACCAATTATCCCAGCTTTACAGCTTTCAATAACCATCTCCGGACTGGAAACAAGGAACATTGGCGCTGCAATAACGGGCAGCACAATTTGATCGGTCAGCTGTTCAGGCAATTTTTTGATCATTTTTTTCATCCTTTCTTAAAATTGATTTCACACATGGTTGTCTCATATAATTTATCTTTCACTTCCAATGAAACTAACCGGTTAGTATTTTATCTACATTTATTATAACAGTTTTCCCGCAATGATGAATAATCAAATAAGTATATTTACTTCTAAAGCAAATTAAGAAGAGCCGTTCTATTTATAAACGGCTCTTAATCTAAATTTTCATGTTGTAAGATAACTTTAACGGAATACGATTGTTTTGTTGCCATGAACCAAAACTTGGTCATGTAAATGCCATTGTACTGATCTGGCCAGCACCATTCTTTCTACATCCCGCCCGATCCGTTTTAAATCATTAACCTGATGACGGTGGTCGACGCGTTGAACATCTTGTTCAATAATAGGACCTTGATCCAGTTCCTCAGTCACATAATGGGCAGTAGCACCAATAATTTTAACCCCGCGTTCGTACGCTTGGTCATATGGTTTTCCTCCTACAAAGGCCGGCAGGAAAGAATGATGAATGTTAATGATTTGATTTTTGTAGCTTTCAATCATTTGCGGAGGAATGATTTGCATATATCTTGCAAGGATAATCGTATCAACTTTATACTTATCTAACAGTTGCAAGTGACTGTTCGCCGCTTCATGACGAGTTTCCTTTGTTACAGGTACATGATAATACGGAATCGCAAACGGCTTTACAACAGACTCTAAATCTTTATGGTTACTGACAACCAATGAAATATCCGTAACCAATTCTCCTATTTTCCACCGCCATAGTAAATCTTGTAAACAATGATCTTCCTTGGATACAAATATAGCTGTCTTTTTTCTCTTAGCAGTGCTTTCGATCCGCCATTCCATTTCAAAATGCTTTCCTATTTCGGTAAACTGTTCTCTTAAACTTTCAATCTTATCATCCAACTCTTTCAATTGGAATTCAATTCGCATAAAAAATATTCCGCCTTCCGGATCAGTTGAATGTTGATCCGAGTGAACGATATTAGCTCCATGTTCAGATAAAAAACGGGAGACGGCTGCTACAATACCTGGCCGGTCTTGACATGAGACGAGTAATCTTCCTATCATTTCTATAAATTCTCCTATTCCTTCAACAATTTTTATACAATTTAACCTATTTCCTCAGTTTTTGCAACTGTTAGAACAAAGTGAATTTAGACCCCTTCCATTTGCGGAGAGCAACGATTTTTTATTTCTCCTAATTATCCCCGTCTTTCTCTGGTGATAACAGTGTAGGCAATGTTATATCTACTGTTGTTCCTTTCTGAAGCGTGCTTTTTACATTCATTGTTCCTTGATGGCTTTGAATAATTTTTTGACAAATCATCAGACCAAGACCTGTTCCTTTTTCTTTTGTACTATAAAAAGGCTCCCCTATTTTTTCTAAGCGGTCCGGCGGTATGCCGACGCCTTGATCAATGATCCGAATTAAAATACGATCTTCTCTAATAAATCGAAGTTTTATAAAAATCTTACCGCCATTTTCCATAGCTTCCAAGGCATTTTTTATGACATTAATAAATACTTGTTTCAATTGGTCCGGCTCACATTCAATTTCTAAAAACTCTATTTCATAGTCAGTAAGGATTTCGATATTTTTCATAATCGCTTGAGCATTTAATAATGTGACGGTCCGGTTTAAGAGATAAATAAGATCTGTTTTTTCAGTTTGAGCTACCTGAGGTTTGGCAAGAATAAGCAAATCGCTGACGATATTTTCGATACTGTCCAGCTCTTGAAGAATAACCCGTACATAGCGATTCTCGGTCGAGCTTTCCAACAGCTGAGTAAACCCTTTGATGGCGGTTAACGGGTTACGAATTTCATGTGCAATACCCGCAGCGAGCTGACCGACAACAGTTAATTTTTCCGCTTGCTGCAATAACTCTTCCGCCTTTTTTCTTTTTGTAATATCCCTCATAACAACTTGTATTGTTTTCCTATCCTTATCGCTTGTTGGGATAAATTTTACCTCGACCTGGCGTGTTTCATGGTCGGTTCTTAAAATGCGAAGATCTTGAACTTCAACCGGGTCATTCGTTTTCTTAATGATAGATAATTGTTCTGACAACCGGTCATGTTCCTTTGGATGAATATAGTCATATAAAGTTTTACCAATGACTTCACCCGGTCTGGTCACGCCTAATAAACGTTTTGCACCATGATTGATATATATCCAGTGTCCATCGTGTGTCATAATACCAATAGTATCTTGAGAGTGTTCCACTAAAAGGCGGTATTTTCTTTCACTGTCATGTATTTCTTCCTCTGCCAGCTTTAATTCTGAGATGTTTCTTGTTATACACAAAAACTCATTTTGCTTGTCTTCATCCTGGAAAAATGTTGATTCAACCCATATGTAATCCCCTTCATGACGCCTTAAACGGAATGACAGTTTTTCACCTTGAAATGATTTGTTTATTGTTAAGTAATTTTCAATATTCAGGCGGTCATTTGGATGAATAAAATGAAAAATTGGTTTGCCTTGCAATTCATAAGGCTCCAAGCCAATGAGATTTTTTGCCGCTTGTGAAGCGTAAATAAATGCACCATTATAACCATCATCACTTAATATATGTCTCGAGATCATGTCTGAAAAATATTTTGTAAAGGTAAGAAAATCCCCAGCTTCTTGATCTAAATATTCATTGCTTACATGCTGCGGATCTTTCTGAATATTCATTAGCAAATCCTCCATCATATAAAGCTGATAAAGTAAAACTTCCATCAGGGGTGTTACAGTCCGTTACTCACGCCTAAACTTCAGCGCTGGAACGTAAGTTTTGAGGCGAAAGTCTTACGGACGGTTTCACCGGGATAATATAATAAGAATAAGTATAAAGCATTAAAAGAAAAATGTATTTATATAAAGACTTTTTCAAACTTATGTTACCATAAGAGTGATCGTAATGCTTAATAAAAAGGAGTGAATAATATGAATGAAAAATCCAGGCAATTTTTATTGGATTTATTATCAACCCCATCACCTTCAAGCCAGGAAGTTGAGATTCAAAAAAAATGGCTGAATTATATTAAAGACTTTTCTGAACGTGTGGAAACGGACGCAGCAGGAAACGTCATTGGCTCTATAAATCCCGATGCATCTTTTAAAGTTTTATTAGCAGGTCACTGCGATGAAATCGGTCTGGTGATTAATCGGATTGATGAAAAAGGTTTCTTATACTTTGATAAAATGGGCGGCATTAGTCCTAAAGTTGCTGTAGGAATGAAGGTTAATGTTCTAGGCTATAAGAAAAAGTTAACCGGTGTGATCGGGGTTAATGCGGAACATCATGGCGGTGTTAAAGAAGATTTAGAGTTTGAGGATCTATACATAGATTGCGGTGCAAAAAATAAAGATGAAATCGCTCAATATGTTCAAATTGGTGATCTTGCTGTTTATACGCGCCAACCTGAATGGCTGTTTAATGACAGGTTAAGCGGCCGCGGCCTTGATAACCGGACTGGCGCTTTCATTGTTGCTGAAGTTCTCAGACGCTGTTCTGAAAGAAATCCGAAAGTCGGTGTTTATGCCGCAAGTACTGTTAATGAAGAAACAAATATGGGCGGTGCCTACTTCGCAGCAGCCGGTATCAAACCGACAATGGCCATTGCCTGCGATGTGACTTTTGCGACAGATTATCCCGGCGTCAACGTCAATAAATACGGAGATGTCCGTCTGGACGGCGGTCCGGTTCTGGCAAAGGGGGCACCGATTAACTATAAAATTAATCAATTATTAGAAGATGCGGCACAGCGTCTTAACATGTCATTGCAATATGAATTAACCCCGCGCCAAACCGGAACGGATGCCGACAAGATGCGTTTAACAGGTGCCGGCGTGCCAATCGGACTCGTATCACTTCCGCTTAGATATATGCACTCCCCGGTAGAGACAGTCAGTTTGAATGATATAGAGTTAGAAATTGAACTGCTTGTTGATATGATTGTCAATCTCACCGGAGAAGAGAGCTTAAAACCTATTGACCTATAAACTAAACTCGCCGATTGGCGAGTTTAATTATTTTTAGTATAATTGTCTTTAGTAAATTCCCTGAAAAATATTCATGAAGGAGATAAATACGTGACAGAACGAAATAAGCAAACAGAAGGATTAACACTTTTAGGAAATAAAAAAACGGAATATATTTTTGATTATGACCCGGATTTACTGGAGTCATTTGATAATGTCAATACTCACCGCGACTACTTTGTAAAATTCAATTTTCCGGAATTCACAAGTCTATGCCCGATCACCAACCAGCCGGATTTTGCAACGATATATATCAGTTATGTTCCCGATAAATTAATGGTCGAGAGTAAATCGTTAAAACTATATTTATTCAGCTTTAGAAATCACGGGGACTTTCATGAAGACTGCATGAATAAAATTGCCGACGATCTGATCAAACTTATGGATCCAAAATATCTTGAAGTCTGGGGAAAGTTTACACCGCGCGGAGGCATTAGCATTGACCCCTATGTTAACTATGGCAAAAAAGGAACTAAGTGGGAAGAAGTCGCTTTTAACCGTTTAGCGAACCATGATATGTATCCGGAAAAAATTGATAATCGATAAAAAAATAATAGGCATTTGCCAAATTGACTGGCGAATGCCTTATTTATAACTGCTATCGATAGGAAATTGCCTGCCTGCCCATTTGTTCCCAACCTTTAATAAATTTTTCGCGATCTACTTTTTTATTTTTTTCATTTTCCAAAGGATCATTAAAATAAACGAACTGATCGTCATATCCGGTTAAAACGACGGCATGTTCTTTATATGTAATTTGCAGCGTTCCTTCAGGCGTTTGCCATGTTTCCCAATATTCTTGCGGTAAAAAGTCGAACCAAGTGTTATTGATGGCCCAGACAGGTTTGCCGTCATCCAATTGATTTAAGACACTTTGAAATCCTTGACCGCTTAAGTCAATGATTCTATCTTTCAAATATTCACGGGCCAAATCCGCCACTGGTTCGTGATATACACCAAGACCCGGCGTTTCAAAACTGTACATATCCCCTACAAAGCCTTTATTAGGATGACCAAAATAGACTTGACTTTCCTTTTTTTCATAAGGGGTCGGGTCCCTTCGAATGTCTTTTGCCAGCTTCATCTTATCAGCTTCAACACCTGCATAATGAAGAACCATGGCCAAACTTGTTACTTCACACCCCCTGGGCAGCTCAGGCATCTGTGAAATTAATGGCACGTCTAAGAGATCTTTATTTTCCATTTCATTCATTATATTTTCCTCCCTGTGACTTTATTGATATATTTCAAACAAACGGAAGTTCTGTCATTCTACATCTTAAATAATTTCTCCAGTCCGGGATTATTTTGAATCATGATGTGTTGATATTGTTTTTGATACACATTTGCAGAATGTAAAATTAAGGTTGCCCGGCTTAACAATTTATTATATTTTGACATTGCGTCATTGATTTCCTTTGTATATAGAAGAATTTTTTTCAGATCTATGCATTGTTCATCTAAATTGAAGGTCTTATCAAGGGGATGGATAGGTTCGAATCTATGCGGATCCATCCCGTCAATAATAGCCAGATTCTGATTAGAAAGGTAAAGCATATCGGCATCATTTGAATATAGCGGGCAATGATAACGGATAATGGCTTGATTTAACTGCTTTATTTTATTTTCTAAAACTTTAAGACAGTAAGAGATTCCGGTTCTGTAGTGTCCTTTCAAAATAACCTTTTGCTTAATATCTCTAAAAGGAAGGGTTAGATGAAACAAAGATTGAGAGCGAAAATAACAAGACTGAATATCCTTTTCTTTATTTTCTTCCTCATCAAGTAATGGAGATACCCATAGATACAAATCATTTATAAACTTTTGAATTTGATCCGGGTCGGTCGCTTCATCATAAATAGTGTAAATATTGTTCAAAGTATTCTTTGCTTCAATAAAAGTTTTTTGGGCTTGAGTTAATCTTTTCTCTTTCTCTTCAGCCAAAAAAAGAATCTGTTTATGCTGACTTTCTGTTTTTAAGTCCATTAAATCAACATATTCTATGTGTTTGAAATCATGTTTAATTTTTTTGAAAATCTGTTCAATTACAACGCCGGTTTTCTTTTCAACCTCAAAAAAACCGTTAACAGTTTCCGGATCGATTGGGTTTAGTAAAAGAACCAGCTGATTTTCATTTTTATCAGAGTAATACTTATAAATGTCCGACTTTGGACAAAGCACATCCTGTTTAACCACAAGCAGATGCTCAATCGCATTTAATAAAAATTCAGGAATGAGTACCTGTTCAGGTGCACAAATACTTTGTGAAACAATCTCATGGTGAAATAACATGATGCACCCTGCCCTCCTCCAGTCTCTCTTTCATGGATACTATATGCGATGAAATAATGATTTGTCATTAATGTTTTTCAAAGATCGTTTTAGAGAAAATAATACCGCTTTCTTTGATCCTTTCTATGGCAAGGCGCAGCTTTTCCTCTGATTGTACCATTGCAATTCGAACATAACCTTCACCGTTTTTGCCGAATGCAATGCCGGGTGTCACAACAACTCCGGCTCTATCAATCAATTCATAGGCAAATTGCTTTGATGACCACCCTTCAGGAATTTTGGCCCATATAAACATAGTTGCCGGCGGCGTGTCTACATGCCAGCCAATCTCATTTAATCCATTAACCAGTATATTCCGTCTGCGTTCATAAATCAGAGCCTGTTCAGATAAAAAATCGCTGTCATCTTTCAGAGCCGCGACAGCCGCTTTTTGAATCGGCGAAAAAACTCCGTAGTCTAAATTTGATTTAAAGCTGGCAAAATCGTTAATAATTTTCGGATGGCCCGCAACATAACCAATTCGGCATCCAGCCATATTAAAGCTTTTAGACAATGAATTGAATTCAACACCAATGTCTTTTGCACCTTCTGTTTCAAGAAAGCTTACAGGACGCCTTCCATCAAAAACCAATTCAGAATAAGCAAAATCATGAACGACCAAAATTTGATGTTTCTTTGCAAAAGCGACGATTTCAGCAAATAAATCATAAGTCGCAAGCGCCGGAATAGGATTCCCTGGAAAATTTAATATCATCATTTTTGCCTTTTGCGCAATCTTTTCGGGAATCTTGGAAAGGTCAGGCATAAAATGATTTTCTTTTAAAAGCGGCATTGGGCAGAAGGCAGCCCCCGCTGCTTTAACACCTGCTTCATATGCCGTATAACCGGGATCGGGAACTAGAATAATATCCCCTGCATCAGCAAAAGCCATCGGCAAATGAACAATCCCGTCCTGGGAACCGCCGAGCATAAGGACCTCCTTATCTGCATCAAGGTCAACATTAAAACGCTTTTTGTAATAATAAGATACAGACTGATTAAATTCCCGGGAACCTGTCATAGTATATCCGTATTGTGAAGGGTCTTGAATATTTTTTATTAAAGCCTCCATGATGAATGGCGGCGGTGAAAGATCTGGACTTCCAATACTTAAATCGATCATATCAATACCCTCTGCTTGCTTATTTTTCTTATATTCCGACAGTTCACTGAAGATAAGTTTCTCAAAAGCTTGTACTCTTTTAGAAGTTATGAAATCCATTGTTTCTCCTCCTTCATCCATTCAATTTTAATTTTAGCACAATTCATATAGTGAAACTTCCATCGGTGGGGTTTTTTTCATCCCCCACTGATGGTTAGTTGAACTTATCGGGGTGTTAGAGTCCGTTATCTCCCGCCTAAACTTCCGCGATTAAACTTAAGTTTTAGGCGGGAGTCTTACGGACGGTTACACCGGGACAAAAAATAAAGGAATACATAAAAAGACTGCCGATTTATTCGACAGCCTTGATTAAAACGTTTAGTTTACGCTCCGATTTGTTGCTTTGTTTCGGAAGTATAAATTTCTGTATCTAACTCTTTCGTTACCTTGCTTGTTAATATACCGGATGTCATGCTTCCGCTGACATTCAATGCTGTACGTCCCATGTCAATCAATGGTTCTACAGAAATCAGCAAACCGACGATTGCAACAGGGAGATTCATTGTTGATAGAACGATGAGCGCTGCAAACGTTGCACCCCCTCCGACGCCGGCAACACCAAATGAACTTATGGCGACAACAACGATCAGCGTCAATATAAACGAAGGGCTTAACGGATTAATCCCAGCAGCAGGCGCGACCATAATCGCAAGCATAGCAGGATAAATGCCGGCACAGCCATTTTGCCCCATGATCACGCCGAATGACCCTGCAAAGTTGGCAATGCCTTCCGGAACGCCCAATTCTTTTGTTTGTGCTTTAATATTTAGCGGTAAAGTTCCTGCGCTTGAACGCGACGTAAATGCAAAAGTTAAAACCGGTATGACTTTCTTAACGTATTTTGATGGACTTAAACCTGAAATTGTAATGAGCAGCAAATGGATAAGAAACATAACAATTAAAGCGACATAAGAAGCTACAACAAATTTTCCAAGTTTCCAAATTGCATCTAAATCACTTGTTGCTCCTACTTTTGTTATTAATGCAAGGACTCCAAACGGCGTCAAACGCAAAATAAGAGTAACGACCCTCATAACGATAGCGTACAGAGCATCAACAATTTTTGAAAATAATTCGGCATGTTCAGGGTCTTTTCGTTTCACCCCAAGAAAAGCAATGCCTAAAATGGCGGCAAAAATAACAACTGCAATTGTTGAAGTCGGGCGTGCCCCTGTTAAATCTAAGAATGGATTTCCCGGCAGCAGCTCCAGAATTTTTTCAGGCAGTGTCATTTTAGCATCGCCTAATTTGCTTTGAATTTGTTGTATTTGCGCTGTTTCTGCACTGCCCTGGTGAAGATTAATCCCTTCTAAATGGAATGATAATGACGAAGCGATACCGATTGCAGCAGCAATAGCTGTCGTCCCTATTAAGAAGACAATAATCAATCCGCCGATTTTCCCAACGCCTTTAGAAAATTTTAATCTTGTAAATGAAGCGAGAATTGAAATAAATACTAAAGGCATAACAACCATCTGCAGTAATTTAACATAACCTACACCGGCTATATCAAACCAGCTGACAGACTCTTGAATGACCTTAGACGTTGCACCATAAGAGAACTGCAGAATAAGACCGAAGATGATACCTATTCCTAACGCAGTAAAAACACGTTTGGAAAATGAAACATGCTTCTTTTGCATGTAAAATAGCACTGAAATAAAGACAAGCATGATAATGATATTCAAAATAACAAAAAACGTGGCCAAGCTTACCCCTCCCTTTCTCTTTTATAAAATATATGTTAACTAAACCCATTAGTCAAGTAGGAATTCTTCGTTTTATAAGGTAAGATTCCCAATTGTGAGCCTGCTGCTTGAATAAACCTCATCGCAGCTTTGCGGCGAGGGTTGGAAATACTTCTTAAATCCACTGGAAAAGATATTATTTTATATATTCAATCAACGTAATTTCAGAAATTAAAAGAGCCAAAATAGGCTCTTTTAAAAAGTCGGCAGGTTATCAAGGTTATTTGATGGATCTCCATCAGCATTTGATCTTAAATGTTCATCGCCGTCTCTGCCCCGAAAGACATTAACGCCTTCTACTTCCCCGTTTTTAGCCATTTGCTGAGCTTGTTTATAATCAACAATTTGACCGGATGATGTTTTTAATTCAACAATATCCCCGTCACCATTTTTTCTGACAGCTACAAATTTCTCCATATTAAAATCACTCCTTCACCTTTATCATTGACAAAGTGTGTTAACAACTATACAAAAAAGGAGAACAGCTGTCATGTGAAGAATGAATTATGTAAAAATAAATTGTCTGGAAAGGAAGTTTCACATGGATTTTCGTTTTGACCACGTTGTTCATTTTACAAACAATCCTGAATCTGCTATCGATAAAATGAATGATTTGGGTTTTCATGCCTTATTAGGAGGTCAGCACCAGGATTGGGGAACATATAATGGACTATGCCATTTTGATTTAAGCTACATTGAGTATATTGGGGTTGAAGATATCAATAAAGCTGAATCTGTATTAGATAATTTTCTTATTAAACAGATCGTTGCTGAAAAAAATTCAGGTGAAGGCTTATCAAGAATCGCGCTTAGAACCAATAACATTGAGCAAGCCGGAGAATGGTTTCATAAAAAAGGATTATCTGTAAAAGGTCCGGTAAAGGGCAGTCGAAAAAGAGCAGATGGATCACTATTAGAATGGTCAATGTTATTTATAGAAGATCCTGAATCCGATCCATACCACTTACCTTTTATCATTGACTGGAAGCAAACAGATGAAGAAAGAAGAAATAGTTTAATTAATCAACATATTATTGACCGTCATTTGGCAGGAGATGCAAGGCTTTCCCATGTCGGTATAGCTGTCAAGGATATAGAGAAAAGCGTTTCTAAATGGAAGGAATGGTTTAATCTAAAAAATCATCAGATTATCTTCAACGAACAATTAAATGCCAAATACTGCAGACTGCATTTAAAAGGAACCAACCTTGTGCTTTGTTCGCCAACAGGTGATGGCATTCTAGCGGATACATTAAAAAACCGGGGTGAAAGACCCTTTCTCATAAAAATTTCCGGGGCGAATATAGAAAAGCAAATTGAATTGTCCGGCGGGCTCTATATACTAGATTAAAAATCAAAAAAGAATCTTGAGATCCGCTGGCAGCACCGGATCTCAGGATAAAATAGGTATTATTCGAAGGAAGGAGTTTCAGTTGATTGGCTTTTTGACCGATTCTTAATTTTAGAACCTATACATAGACCGGCAACCACAAACCCTATTTTACTTTCTTTAGAAGACGTCATTTCTTACCTCATTTCCTAAGTCATATTAACATCTTAAAATTAACTTTCAGAAAGGTTTATTATATATTCATTTATTTAATCCGGCTATATATTTAGTCACCCATCCCCATGCCTTTTAATGTAACTGCTGTGATGAAGACAGTTGCACAAACGATTGCGGTAGATACGACAATAGCAGTTGCTATACTCATGTAAATCCTCCTCCTTTAAAGTAATGTGACATTGCTAAGATCAGCCTTAGCTCCCTTTAAAAAGTTGTATGTTAATTTATCCATTTTTGCATCGTCAAAATCGATTTTTTTTGCATCTGACAAGCGGAATTGAACATTATTTAGTACGGCATGACGAAAAGATGCTTTCTTTAATGAAGAGTGTTCAAAAATCGTTTGATTAAATGTTTCCCCATCAAAAACAAGCCCCTCTAAATTGCAGCCTTTAAAATACGCACGGTCATATGTGCAGCCTTTAAATGTTGCCCCTTTTAAATTTGACATTTTAAAGAAAGTTTCTGTTAAATTAACTTCTTTAAATGTACAGTTATTCAAGTTACTGCTTTTAAATGTACTGTTCGTTAAATCGGAATAACTGAAATCAGATCCCTTTAAATCACTTGAATTGAATTTACCATCATGTACAGATACCGACCGGAAATCACAATCATGCAGACGTTGTTTGGAAAAATTCATACTTACTGCCTGTTCAAGCTCATTATGCTGAAGGTTAATAGATTCAATGAGTTCTGAAACTTCACCTATAGAATCAATGGTCAACTGATATGCCTCTTTATCACTGTATCCTTTTAGTTTATAGTCATTGTATTTTTCTCTTAAGTTTTGAGACAGTTCTTCTTCGAGTTCCTGTGCAGATTTTACATTTTGATACGGCGCAAAAATTCGCTCAACATGCGCTTTTAATTGTTCAATCATTTTATATTGCTCCTCCTTATAACAGGCGTTCAAGAATTTCTTTTGCCTGTTCCCAGTTTTTTTTATTTTGCTTATATGTGTCCACACCGATTGGCGTAATTGTATAATATTTCCGTCTGCCGCCCTGTGTGGCATCCCCCCAATAGGAGTTAATGCTCCCTTCTTTTTCAAGGCGCTTAAGACTGGAATACATCGTTGCTTCTTTTAATTCATATTGTCCTTCCGAACTTTCCAAAATGAGTTTACTAATTTCATACCCGTATTTATCCCCGTTTAAAAGGAGTTTTAAAATCATCGTATCCGCATGGCCGCGCAGCAGGTCAGAGGACAATTTTGATTGAACCATTCCCTCACCTCCTTATGTATATCGTAATGTAAATTACTATGACTGTCAGGGTATATCAGCAATCAAATTTCGTCTTTTTCCCAATAAAAAATACCCCCGATAACCCGCTTATTTTAGGCTATCAGAGGTATTTTAATGATATTTTTTATTATTAATGATATTTTTTATGAGTGCCGTCACAGAATGGTTTATTTTTTGACCGGCCGCATCTGCATAATGCTATCCTTTTGTTTTCTGTCAGCGGGTTGCCCTCTTCATCTAATAATTCAATATTCCCGTGAATAAAAAAAGGACCGTTTTTTACTGTTTTTATCGTTGTAATATCAGGAGCCGTTTCACCATCTGCACCATCCAAACGCTGATATTGAAGCGCACCTGTCGGACATTGCTCTATTGTTCGGCACACGGCCTCGATATCGGCATTCTCTAAATTTACCCATGGCTTGTTATCCGGATTAAAAACTTCATTTAAAAGACGAACGCATCTGCCAATATGGTTGCAGCGATTGGGGTAGAAAGAAACGACAATATCATCAGACTCATAATCATGCTTATCTTCAGACAAACTGCATCCCTCCGTTTCTCCACTTATCTTTACCAACCTTATGTATGAACATACCAAAGAGGCCTCTTATCGAGACCTCGAGGAACATGCGCTTATGAAAGGTGCAACAGCAAACGAGATTAAGGAAATCGGTAACCAAAAGAAGATCATTATTACAAGTAAAAAAAAGCGATTCCAACTAGATAAATTAGCGCGAAGCG
Source organism: Scopulibacillus cellulosilyticus (assembly GCF_042665295.1). Lineage (NCBI taxonomy): Bacteria > Bacillati > Bacillota > Bacilli > Caryophanales > Sporolactobacillaceae > Scopulibacillus > Scopulibacillus cellulosilyticus. The sequence goes on along the minus strand of NZ_JBHTCO010000005.1, from coordinate 175,753 downwards.
GAAGTATTAACATCCATCCAATAGTGAAACCGACGGCAAGGTAGATGAAAATGGTGAGCCAATTCTCCATCATCATTACAATCAACTCCGTCAGCGTCTATGCGCTTTTTAATAAAATATGCGCAAGGTCTTTTTGTGTGAATAATTAATGAAGCGCTTCCTGTTTGAATAAATATAAAAACTTTAATAAATTCTTTTAAAATAAAAGGGTTTCAGCTTTTAAATATTTAATTAACTATATAGAACAACAAAGGGGGCTTTTTTATGTCCATAACACATGATGAATTGCTATTAGAATTAAAAAAATTAATTGATGAAAAACGCGTGACCAGAAACAAAACAATTCTTGAACATCATAGTCAAGACGAATCACACCATACACCAGTGCTTCCGGAGGTTGTCGTCTTTCCTGAATCCACGGAAGAAGTTTCAGCTATATTGCAATTTGCGAACAGTTACAGGATTCCCGTCGTTCCTTTTGGTGTTGGCTCAAGCCTTGAAGGACATGCTATTCCTATTAAGGGCGGAATATCCATTGATTTTCAATTAATGAATAAGGTTCTTGAAGTGAGACCTGAAGACTTTCTTGTCAGGGTTCAACCAGGTCTCACTCGTACTGAACTTAATCAAGCCTTAAAAAAATATGGCTTATTTTTTCCGGTTGATCCAGGAGCGGATGCTACAATCGGCGGGATGTCATCAACGAATGCCAGCGGGACTACAAGCGTCCGTTACGGCATTATGAGGAATCAAGTTCGTGACTTGGAAGTTGTCTTAGCCGATGGCAATGTTATACATACCGGCGGGCTATCAGCGAAATCATCATCAGGTTATCATTTAACGAGCCTGTTTGTTGGATCGGAAGGGACGCTTGGGGTTTTTACAGAAATTACTTTAAAAGTATACGGGATACCCGAGATGATTGTTGCCGGCCGGGCAACTTTTCTATCTGTTAAAGATGCGGTTAACGGGGCTGTCTCCCTTTTATCTGCCGGCATTTCCATTGCACGTGTTGAACTGGTCGATGAGGAATCAATTGAACAAGTCAATAAACATAGCGAGACTGATTACCCTATCCGTCCAACTTTATTTCTTGAATTTCATGGTAACGAGCAAGGGGTAAAACAAGATATCGGGTTCACAAAAGAATTGTTGGATGCTAACAGCTGTGAAGAGCTTATATTTGAAACGGACTCCTTAAAACGCTCAAAGCTTTGGGAAGCCCGTCACAATTTAGCGTATGCCTTTATCCACGGTTTTCCGGATAAAAAAATGATGATTACCGATGTTTGCCTTCCTGTCTCTAAATTATCTGAAGCAATCGTTTATAGCAGAAAAGTCATTGATGAAAGCGGTTTATACGGTTCAGCGCTTGGTCATGTGGGAGACGGCAACTTCCATACAAACTTAATGTATGATAAAAATGATCCTGAGGAAGTGGAAAAGGCAAATAATGTGAACAGGAAGATTGTGGAATATGCTTTGGAACGCGGCGGCACCTGTACTGGTGAGCATGGTATCGGTCTTGGAAAAATAAAATATTTAAAAAAGGAACATGCGGATACGATACCTTTGATGCAGATGATTAAAAATCAATTTGATCCAAACAATATTTTAAATCCTGGAAAAGTTTTGCCGGAATCGTAAAAGACTTGATTGGCAATTTTTTAAAATAACTCTCAGCATAAAGAAAAAGCGTTGGCTTTCACACCTTTCGTGAACCCAACGCTTTTTTTTAAAGAAGAGAGGCTATATTAATTAACCTTCAAGCAACAGTGATTCTGGATCTTCCAGCATTTCTTTTACTTTAACAAGGAATTGAACGGCTTCGGCGCCATCAACAATACGGTGGTCATAGGATAGCGCAATGTACATCATTGGACGGTTTTCCATTCTGTCACCAACAGTTACAGGGCGTGTTTTGATACTGTGCATACCCAAGATACCTACTTGTGGAGCGTTTAGTATCGGTGTTGACATCAGGGAACCAAATGTACCGCCGTTAGTGATTGTAAACGTACCGCCTTGGAGTTCTTTTAATCCAAGTTTGTTATTTCTTGCTTTTTCCGCTAAAGAGCCAATCTCTCTTTCAATTTCAGCAAATGAGAGACGATCTGCATCACGTACAACAGGAACAACAAGCCCTTCTTCTGCAGCTACTGCAATACCAATATCGTAATATTTTTTAACTAAGATTTCTTTATCTTGGATCTCAGCATTTAATAATGGGAATGCCTTTAATGCACCGACTACAGCTTTTGTAAAGAATGACATAAAACCAAGTTTAACATCATGTTTTTTAACAAATGCATCTTTACGGCGTTTTCTAAGATCCATAATCGCTGTCATATCAACTTCATTAAAAGTTGTCAGCATAGCTGCAGTATGTTGTACGTCAACAAGTCTGTTAGCAATTGTTTGACGGCGGCGCGACATTTTAATACGTTCAACAGGCTTTCCATCCGCTTCAGCGGCCGGTTGCGCAGCTTTTGGCTGAGGCGCAGGTTGAGCTGCTTTTTGAGCTTGGGCTTTCACATCTTCAACCCTTACTCTGCCTAATGGATCGCGATTTTCTACTTTGTTTAAATCAATACCAAGTTCCCTGGCTAATTTACGGGCTGCCGGCGAAGCAACTAAACGGTCGCCATTGGCTTTTTCTTCTGAAGCTTCAGGAGCTGCTGTTTGTTTTTCTGTTTTTTGTTCGGGAGCTTCTTGTTCCGGTTGTTGTTCAGGCGCTTTATTTTCTGAAGGAGCAGGCGCCGCCCCTTCTTCACCATTTTCATTTAAGACAGCAATGACTTCGCCGACTTCTACGGTGTCGCCGGGTTCTCTTTTAACTTCTTGAAGAATACCGCTGTCTTCAGCGCTGATTTGAATATTAACTTTATCTGTTTCAAGTTCAACAATATCGTCACCTTTGTTGACTTTTTGTCCTACATTTACTAACCACTCTGAAATAGTTCCTTCTGTAATAGATTCCGCAAGCTCCGGTACCTTAATTTCGATCACGGACGTTACCTCCTTAATCCGACACATATCATATTTTTTTATTTATTAATTTTTAAAGTTGTAGTGATAATCCTGTTTTGTTCTTTTTTATGAATATCCGGTTCACCAACAGCCGGACTGGAACGATCCGGACGGCCAATATAATCGACTGTTATTCCTGCAGGCGCGATACCCTTAAGTCTTGGTTCCACAAATGTCCAGGCCCCCATATTTTTAGGTTCTTCTTGCACCCAGACAATTTCTTTTAAGTTGGTAAAGCGTTCAATAAATTGCTTGATTTCTTCCTTAGGGAATGGATATAGCTGTTCAACACGAACAATATGCAACCAATCTTTATTCTCTAATCCGCTAACTTCTGAAGCCAGATCAATAGCAATTTTACCGCTGCATAAAACTAAACGTTCAACCTGTTCTTGTTTTTCACCAAGACCTTGTTGCTCAACGACTGCTTGGAAATGCCCTTCACTTAATTCTTTGCTGGATGATGCTGCTAAAGAATGACGAAGAAGACTTTTTGGTGTCATAATCACAAGCGGACGAACCTCATCTTTTTCAAGCAATGCAGCTTGACGGCGTAAAATATGGAAATATTGTGCCGCGCTTGATAAATTAGCAACAAACCAGTTATTTTCAGCAGATAATTGTAAAAACCGTTCCCAACGGCCGCTGGAGTGTTCAGGACCTTGCCCTTCATATCCATGAGGAAGCAGCATGACTAAACCTGATTTTTGACCCCATTTTGCACGTCCGGCAGCAATAAATTGGTCAAAAATAACCTGTCCGGCATTTGCGAAATCCCCAAATTGCGCTTCCCAAATTGTCAATGTTTCCGGTGCAATGACATTATATCCGTATTCAAAACCTAAAACTGACGCTTCAGACAGCGGACTGTTATGAATCGCAAAAGATTTATTAACACCAGGCAATTTATGCAATGGCGAGAACGTTTCTCCAGTCTTACTGTCATGAAGAACTAAATGACGATGAGCAAACGTTCCGCGCTGAGTATCCTGACCTGTAAATCTAATTGGATGACCTTCTTTTAAGATGGTTGCAAAAGCTAATTCTTCTGCCAATGCCCAGTCTACCTTACCATTTTCATCAAATGCATTTTCCCTGCGTTTTAAGATTCTCGCAAGCTTCGGATAGACTGTAAATCCCTCCGGCCATTCTAACAATTGCTGATTAATTTCACGTAAAGTGTCAAATGGAACAGCTGTATTCATTTCCGGAAGTTTACAGGCAATTTTTTGAGGTAATTCCTGCTCCTCTATTTCACCGGATTTATTATTTTTAATTTCATCATAAATTGATTGCAATTGTTCCAGAACATCATTTTCTAATTGTTTAACCTTATCGTCTGTTATCGTACCGGCAGACTTCAGTGTTTCAGCATACAATGTCCGAACGGTCGGGTGACGATTTATTTTTTCATAAAGCAGCGGTTGTGTAGCTGCAGGATCATCCATTTCATTGTGACCGAAGCGGCGATAGCCAATTAAATCGACAAGGAAGTCCTTATGGAATCGCTTACGATACTCATAGGCTAGGTTAATAGCATCAAGACAGGCTTCAGGGTCATCTGCATTAACGTGAACAATTGGGATTTCATAGCCCTTGGCAAGGTCACTTGCATATTTCGTAGACCTTGAATCACTGCTTTCTGTTGTAAACCCGATCATATTGTTAGCGATAATATGAATGGTACCGCCCGTTTGATAGCCCGGCAACTGGCTTAAATTTAAGGTTTCAGCAACAATGCCTTCACCCGGAAAAGCGGAATCGCCGTGAATTAAAATCGGTAAAGATTCGGCTGTATTTTGGCTTGGATAACCGGCTGTTTCACGATTATCTTGTGTTGCACGCGCATAGCCTTCAACAACAGGATTTACAAATTCTAAATGACTCGGGTTGTTTGCCAAAGTAACGTGGGCGCGGACTTCGTTATCTTCTATATCACGGTCAGCGCCTAAATGATATTTAACATCTCCAGTCCATCCATAGTTGATGCCTCTTGAACCCTCAGATGGAACAAGCTCTTTATTAGGAGAATGGTGGAATTCAGAAAGAATCATTTCATATGGTTTGCCTAATACATGAGCGAGAACATTTAAACGTCCGCGGTGCGCCATACCAATCATGACATTATGCGCCCCATCATGAATGCTTTCTTTGACAACACGGTTAAGCATCGGTACCAGCAAATCGACACCTTCAATTGAAAAACGCTTTTGACCGACAAATGTGCGATGAAGAAACTTTTCAAAGCCTTCTACTTCAGTCAATTCGTTTAACAATTCAATGCGTTCTTCGTCAGATAAGTTATGATGCAATGAACCGCTTTCAACCATATTATTTAACCATTCTCGTTCCTCAACATTATGAACATGGCTAAATTCATAAGCTAAGGATTTTGTATACATTCTTCTTAGCTCATTGATTGCTTCAAGACCATTTTGAAGATGGTCAGGTGCATTATGCCATACGACCTTAGCAGGAATAGCTCTCAAACTAACGTCAGTTAATTGATACTTTGCAGGATCAAGAATCGACAAATCAGCGTCTTTTTCTCTGCCTAAAGGATGTATTTGTGCTCCTAAATGACCGTATGTGCGAATTTTATCGGCTAATTTAACAGCCGCGATAACATTTGCCAAATTTCCAACTTGATCAAGGTTGTCTTTTGCATTTGTTGGTTCATTAACATTTTCATCAATGGTTTCAGGAGGCTGTCCCCATTGATCGAATAGATTTCTTAATTCAGGGTCTACAGAATCTGGATCTTTTTGATATTCTTCATATAATTCCTGAACATAGCCGAGGTTAGGACCAAAAAATCCTTGCCATGGCTGTTGGCTTAGTGTCTTATCAATAGCCATTTTTTTACGACACTCCTAACTGCGATTAATAGTGACATTACCTAACCTTTAGTTAATTGTTCAAAAACCTTAGGACATTTGTCCTCATTTTTGAACACTTTTCTTAATAACACTTTCAAAACCAATTTTTAGTTTGATAAATTGTCTTGACAATTTATCCCTTTTATTGGTGTCGAAAATCACCAATCCATGATATTGATGAATTCGCCTCCCTTTTCGCCAATCATGGTATCAATTATTCCATAGCATATTTTAGCAAACAAAGAATAGCGCTTCAAATTAGCATATTCTTTTTTTCATACACAAGTATAATCCTTGAGTTTCATTATTTAAAGGCTTTCATACTAGTTTTTTATAGTTTTTTTTTGTTTTTTTAAATAGCGCTTTAAAGTCGCGAATTTTCACCATTTAAACAGAAATTCGGTAAAATAATAAACATTTCGGTATAATGCTTTAAATTACTACAATTTATGTCCATTTAATAGCCTTTTTATAATTCATCATTTAACAAATAAATAATGTTTTACCATAATATTACTTGAATTATTTAAAAAGAGTGTGGTCCGGCCACACCCTTTTTTACTTGTTCTTTTTTTCATATACGAGAAAACGATGTTGATATTTATTTTTTTCATCGACTGTGCCTTGTTTTTCGGAAATAAGATGCCAATCCTCTTCATGAAAGCCTTTAAAATATGTGTCACCCTCAAATGTTTCTTCGATTAAGGTGATATACAGCCGGTCCGCATAGGGAAAGAAGGCTTCGAACAACTTTGCTCCGCCTATAACAAAGATTTCCCCGTCATGATCATATTGTCTTAAAAAGTCTTCCGGATTGTGAAACACAGTGATACCTTCATGGCGGTAAGATGTATCCCTCGTTATAACGACATTGTCACGGCCGGGAAGAGGTTTTCCAATCGACTCAAAAGTCTTTCTGCCCATCACAATGGTATGGCCCATTGTGATCTTTTTAAAATATTTCAAATCAGCCGGCAAATACCATGGTAAATCATTATTCTTACCAATCAGTTTTTTTTTATCCATTGCGAGAAGAAATGAAATCATACTGACACCTTGCCTTTGATATGAGGATGAGGGTCGTATCCTTCAATTGTAAAATCTTCAAACTTGAAATCAAATATTGAATACACATGACGGTTTATTTTTAACTGAGGCAGCTGTCTTGGCTCTCTTGTTAATTGTTCCTGCACTTGGTCAAGGTGATTTAAATAAATATGAGCATCGCCAATCGTATGAATAAAGTCGCCAGGTTCCAATCCGGTGACATGGGCAATCATATGTGTTAACAATGCATATGAAGCAATGTTGAACGGGACGCCCAGAAAAACGTCACCGCTTCGTTGGTAAAGCTGACAAGATAGCCGGCCGTCATTCACATAGAATTGAAAGAGGCAATGACAAGGAGGTAAAGCCATTTCTTCAATATCTGCCGGATTCCAGGCAGTCACAATCAAACGCCGGGAATCAGGATTGTGTTTAATCATTTCAACTACCCGGCTGATTTGGTCAATAGTCTCACCATTCTTACCTGGCCAAGAACGCCATTGATACCCATAAACCGGACCAAGTTCGCCATGCTCGTCCGCCCATTCGTTCCAAATTCTTACACCGTGTTCTTGCAAGTAACGAACATTCGTATCCCCTTTTAAAAACCAGAGCAATTCATAGATGATTGATTTAATATGCAACTTTTTTGTTGTTAACAAAGGAAATCCGTCTTGTAAGGGAAATCGCATTTGATAACCAAACCGGCTGATTGTCCCGGTTCCGGTACGGTCTTCTTTTTTTGACCCTTCTTTTAAAATTTCCCGACATAAATTTAAGTATTGTTCCAAAAAGGTTCACCTCTATCTTTTCATTCAACCTTATAGTATAAGACAAGCTTCACCTTATTTAAAGTAATCTTTTTCAAGATCCTTTAATTTTTCCTTGGCTTTATCGGCCCAAGGGTCATTTCGTTTGTTGAGTTGTTCGTAAGCTTTATCTAATGATTGTCTTAAAGACTCTTTGTATTCAGGAACTTCTTGATGATAAGCCTTTAAGGAATGGGTTTGAACCACCGCTTTTTCCCTGTAAGCAAGCGCTTTCCGTTGATGAAACAGCGGTACATCGACTTGATTGGGGTGATGCAAATCCCCTTGGGTCGGATGTCTAAGAACCGCTTGTATCTCAACAACAGCCCGTTTTTCATCACGTTCCTCAATAATTTTGGCAATATATTCCCCTGTTTTGTAACGGGTTGTAACAATATCATTTGGTTTCATTTCTATCTCTCCTTATTTAACAACTTTCAATCCGCTGAGTATTGTAAAATATAGTCACTCAGACACGCCTAACCTCTTACTATAAATATGAAAAGACAAAATGAGGTGACAGCCATGCCAGCGGTCAATGGACAACAATATATCGATCGGATTGATCAATTAAAGACAAATATTTGGCATGAAGGTAAAAAAATTACCGGAAAAATTTCTGAACACCCCGCATTTAAAGGGGTTATTCAAAGTCAGGCCAAGCTTTATGATCTCCAGCATCGCCCGGATCTTAAAGATTTAATGACTTGGAAGTCAGACACAACCGGTGAACGTATCGGTACATCTTATTTGCCTCCCAGAAACAGTGAAGATTTAGAAAAAAGACGATTATCCATCCAAGAATGGGCTAAACTATCCTGCGGCATGCTTGGGCGCTCACCCGATTATTTAAATACCGCTTTAATGACCTTTGGGACTTCGGCCAAAATGTTAGAAGTTCAAAGTAAGCAATGTGCACAAAACATGGAAAAATACTATGAATATGTAAGAGAAAATGATTTGGCTCTGACACACACCTTTATTCAGCCCCAAGTAAACCGGGGGAGCTTTTACATCGAAGATTCGTCGGAAATCATTGCTGCCAAAATGATCGATCAAAATGATGATGGTATTGTCATACATGGTGCCAGACTTCTCGCTACACAAGGCGGAACAACAGACGAAATCATTGTTTTTCCCTCAGGTGCACAACTGCCGCAAATCGATGGAACAGTGCCGTATGCTTATGCCTTTGCCATTCCGAATAATACACCTGGCCTTAAATTTATCACCAGGGAGTCATTTGATTACGGCAAATCAACTTTTGACCATCCGCTCGGCTCCCGTTTTGAAGAAATGGATACAATTGTCGTATTTGATCATGTCACAGTTCCTTGGGATCGGGTATTTATTCACGGCAACATTTTCGCTAATAACCGTCTATATAATGACAGCGGTTTTTTCCCTCACACAACCCATCAAATCGTTTGCAAAAGTATTGTTAAATCCGAATTTTTATTAGGGATTATGCAAAAGTTGATTGATGAAATTAATATTAGCGAATACCAGCATATTCATGAAAAAATTTCTGAGGTTATCGTTGGCATTGAGGCGTTAAAAGGGTTTATTTATTCATCCGAAAAACAAGCAAAAATGAATCAATGGGGCGTTTTCTCCCCCGATCCGGATCCATTGCTTGCCGCAACACAATTTTACCCTAAGATATACCCTCGATTCTCAGAAATTATCCAGCTTATTGGTGCAAGCGGTCTTGTATCGATTCCGACAGAGGCCGATTTTAAATCAGAACTCAAACCTGATCTTGATCTTTATTTGCAATCATCAATGTCTAAAGGAGAAGATAAGGTGAAGCTGTTCCGTCTTGCATGGGATGCATGCATGAGTGCTTTCGGGTCAAGGCAAATTCTATATGAACGTTTTTTCTTCGGAGATCCCGTCAGACTGGCAACAAACCTTTACAATAAGTATAATCGAAAACAATTCGTAGATCGAGTAAATGAATTTTTAAAGTCGGATTCACCATAATAAATGATTGGTACCGCCGTTTTAATAGAGCGGTCCTATTTTTTTGTCCCTTTTTAAGTTACTTTACCCTTAATTATTCTCTTATTTCACTTGACATGAATACTCTTTTTTCACATATATATTTATCGATGTTCTCAAATATTGGAGGGCTTGCAATGACAATCAGTTATGAAGATAAACGGAACGAACACCCGCTTAACCAATTGAGAAAACATGATACTGCCGAACTTATTAAAAAGTGGAAAAAGATGTTTAATGAGAATCAAAAAAAGGCAATTAGCCTTATTAACAAAGATGCTCTGGAATTCCCAACCCTTTTTACACTATCAAAACAAATTATTGAAAAAAAATGTAAGCATCAGCTTAACGATCGCAATAAAATGGCTCTATCGCACATTGAAAATGTTTTACATGGTGCAGACCTCGGTATTCATAAAGTTAAACACTTTACAGATCAGCACGATCTCATCATCACAACTTTTCGATGGATATTGGTGACTGGGGCCAAAGAATTTATTATACCGGGCTACCTGCAGATTATTGACAGCGCAGCCATACAAATGCTGATTTCTTACCAAGAAAATGTTTTGAAGGAAACGGTAGATTTAGTTTTCTATCGTTACCGCCACCAATCTCAGAACCACTATCTTATTTGGGCGATATTTGAATCCGCAAACCCTTTGTGCCTCATTTTTATTTCAAATTATTTAAACTCATCAAATCATATGGAAAGTTCGTTGGCAAGGAAACTTCTTAGCTTTATTCCAGGGTTATCAAGCGCAAAGACTAATCAGCAGGCGTTAATTATTTTTGAAGAATGGTTTGAAGAAAACAGCAAATATTTATTTTATACAGGGCAAACAAACGATATGAGTCCAAATCCTGTCCCGTTTAAACCATTGTTAAACGCTAAATACCTTGGTAAAGCCGTTTCATCGAAAACAGGGGAAACGATACAGCAGCTCTCCCCTTATGAGAAACAGCTAAACATCAATTTTAATAAGCTTTCTCATGAAATGCAGCAGCGCCTCTCTTCATACTCATTATATTTGCGCAGGCGTCATCGCCCCCAGTGGATGAGCTGGATAAAAAGTCCGGTGCAACAGCAAGTCGCATCGATAAACTAATTGTTAAATGAAAGGAGGATATTAATGTGATTACCATTCATCATCAACCCATTTCAAGCAGCCAATTGTCTTCATCGCAATTTCATGGTCAATATAGTGACAGCATTCTGCAACAGCTACATAATCATCCTGCTGTTTTTAATTATAGTTCATATGAAGAATTAAATTTTGAGGTTACGATGAGAAATTATATTGTTGTCGCAGCGCTAAATTTATATCAGAGCAAGGCAAGCTTTGCGACTTTTTATTATTCACGTTGCAACGAACGCTATTGGCGGTTAACAAATGAAGGCGGGTTTGAATTGAAATCAGGCGTCCGCCCAAGCCAAGCCATTAATGATATTTTCCAAAACGGTGACAAATACGCGTTTGAATGTGCAACAGCTATGGTCATTATTTTATATAAAGCATTTATTGATACAGTATCAGCTTCAGTCTTTGATCGCCTCTACCCGGATGTGTATTTATGGGATTGGAATAGGGATTCAAATTTCCCCATTATAACAGAAAATGTTGACGGCCATGGAATTATTGGCGATATCCGTTATTTTAAAAACCCTGATGTTAATCCGAGAACGCCGCAATGGCAAGGAGAAAATGCGATAGAATTACCTAACGGATATTATTACGGCCATGGCCTTGGCGTTTTAAGAGCCGAACAAATGATTGAGGAACTTAATGAAAATAGACGCGTCGGTGCAACGCGTTCAGCTTATTTGATGAATGATGCCAATCGGCCTTATTTTGCTTTTCTATTTAGGTACAGCAGGCAGAGATATATGGAAACGGAACCATCTTCTGCCGTTTAATATTGCGAAATAAAAGCTTCCAAATGGAAGCTTTTTCAATCATTGAAAACCCGTTTTCCCAATATCCCCAAGACTGCATCATCATTTGGCGGGTTATGAATACCGGCTCTGACATCCCGGTAATATCTTTCAAAAGGCTTAGACCGAAAAATACTCGTTCCCCCGACAATCCTCATTGCCAAATCAACAACCTTAACGGCTGCATTTGTTGCGGCGTATTTTACTGCTGATAACTCTGGACCAAGATAGGGACGCATCTCTTCATCTTCATCCCATTTCTCGGCAACACCATACATTAAATATCTGGCCTTCATTAATTCCAAGTCAATCTCACCAATTTTTTGCTGTACATGAGGAACTTCCTTAATAGGGTGAGGCAAACTATTCGGCTGATAGTTTTCGGCAAATGCGATAACATCACGTCTGGCGGCCAATGCGATACCAAGATAACATGCGGGAATATGAAGCAGCCAGCCAGGAGGCAATTTATCATTGGCATGACCCCCTCTAATGGTTTCAACATGTGCTTCAACCGGCACTTTAATATTCTTTAAAATAAGGTCATCGCTGCCGGTCGCGCGCATACTCATGGTATCCCAAGTTTCTTTAATTTGAATGCCTGAGCGATGTGTATCAATTAAAAAACCGCCGACTTGATCGCTGTCTTCAATCGAAGCCGATATGACAAAATAATCGGCAATGGGCGCAAGTGATGCAAAGCTCTTGTGACCATTAACTAACCAGCCATCCGCCTGCCTGACAGCGGTTGTATATGGTTTCCCGCCCCTGGTTGGACTTCCGGTTTTCGGTTCTGTTGCTGCCCTGTTTATCAGCTTTTTCCCGCTGACAACCTCTTCACACAGCTTTTGAAATATTGATTCATCCCATTCTCTGCGAATGCTTAAATCCATTAATATACCTAAATGCCAACCCATACCCAGAGTCGTTGCTGCATCGCCTTGACCAAGTGTTTCTTGAACAAGCACTAACTCATATAGCGATATTCCTCTTCCATTGTATTCTGTCGGTACTGTTAAAGCGGGGAAATCCGAAGCTTTTAATTCTTTGAAGTTTTCAAACGGGAATTCGCCGGTTTCATCATAATAAGCTGCACGTTCTCGAAATTTCTCAGCGTGTTGATACGCTAAATCATATAATTCTTTCTGCTGTTTTGTTTTAATAAAAAAATTTCCTTTATGTAACAACTTACTCCCCTCCAATACTGCCTTTACACAAATAATTAAGGTAAAAAACCTGCCATGTTATCTTTTAATGATAATATAAAAGGGAGACCATTGTCTCCCTTTAAGCTTAGAATGCAAAACTAGTTTTGCACAGCTAATTTCTTTTCTTTTTCATAACGATTTCGTGGATGTTCACGGCATTCTTTTGAACAAGAGCGTTTATATTTTTCTTCACATTCTTCGCAGCAAACATGCTGACGATTGCATTCAGGGTTAGCGCAATTAACTAACCGGTCTTCTGGTTTGCCGCAGTAATAGCATTTACTGATGACAACGTCTTCTTCGGTACGATTGATAGGAACGGAAATTCTTTCGTCAAAAACATAACATTTTCCATCATAGAGACGTCCTTGAACTTCCGGATCCTTCCCGTATTCAACAATACCGCCATGGAGCTGGTTAACATCTTTAAACCCTTGTTTCTTTAAATACCCGGAGAACTTTTCACAGCGGATACCGCCTGTACAATAAGTAAGGATCTTTTTATCTTTGTGTTCACTTAAATTCTCTTCAATCCACTTAGGCAAGTCACGAAATGCTTCAACATCCGGTAAAATAGCATTTCGGAAATGTCCAATCTGATGCTCATAATCATTACGCGCATCAATCACAATAACATCATCTCTTTGGAGATTTTCGTAGAATTCTTTTGGAGACAAATGATTGCCGGTTAACTCATTCGGATTGATATCGTCATCTAATTTAAGTGAAACGATCTCTTTGCGATGCCTTACAAAAATTTTCTTGAATGCATGTCCATCCGCTTCGTCAATTTTAAATTCAATATCACTAAAGCGCGGATCACTTCTCAAAGTATCCATATATATTTGAGTTTGTTCAACTGTTCCCGAAAGTGTGCCGTTAATTCCTTCCGAAGCAACAAGTATACGTCCTTTAACACCTAACTCTTTACAAAAAGCTAAATGTTCTTCTGTAAACGTTTCGGGATCCTCAATTGGAACATATTTGTAATATAGCAGAACGCGATAAGGTTTGTTCTCTGACATTAATAACACCACCTTTTCCTTATCTTCTTTTAAATATAAGTTCAAAAAGGAGGACAAAAAGAGCCGACACTGGCTAAAAACGTCACGTCCATGTGACAACGCCAGTACTAGCACGTCCTGTGCGTCGGAAGTTCAAGGAAGCGCCGCCTCCGAGCACCGGAACGTATGCCTTTAATACGTGAGGAGCGGAGGAGCACCGAGCAAAGCTTCTCGAACTGCTGCGAGCTGCGACGAGAAGTGGAAATACTCCCATGTGTAATCTTCGGCGCAGGAGCACTTAACCCACAGTATCGACAGCTATTTTTCCCGGACTTTTTGAACACCTTCTTTAACAGACAAATATTATCATACCAAATAATATTGACAAATGCACATAAAATATTATACATATCAGTGAAAAAAGGTCAATATCACCTTTTTTCCAAAATATATATTTCTTCTTCTAATGAGGCAAATTGTTGATCGATGACGTGTTTGGCATCTTTCAATGCAGTATTATAGACTAATGGAGCACATTCTTTTAAAAAGAAATCCAATAAATTTTCCGCACCGATTAATCCTAGTTCCTCATGACGTTCACTGAAAAAATACCCCTGTAATTTATTGATTAAAAGTTCTTTTTGGGACTGGGTTAAAGCAACTGTATTCATAAATGTTCCCCCTCAATAATTAAAACCAAGCATTCGCTTGGTTTTTTAGTAAGTGTTCAAAAAGGAGGGCCGGACTTTTTGGACAGCCTCTTTAAGAACAGTATTTATCGTAAGCACCCTTTAAATTATTCACAATCGTTTCTATATCTTCATCTTCTATATCTTCACGCGGAATAAAATGGACAACTTCATTACCTTTTAAAATAGCTACTGATGGAGACGACGGTTCATAACCTGTAAAATATTCACGCATTTTTGCCGTTGCTTCCCGGTCTTGACCGGCAAAAACGGTGACAAGATGATCAGGTTTCACATCATTATTTAAAGATTCAACAACGGCAGGGCGCGCCAGTCCCGCAGCACAGCCGCAAACCGAATTGACGACGACCACCGATGTCCCTGAAGCATTTTCCATAAAGTTATCAACTTCTTCAGGAGTTGTTAATTCCTTAAATCCAGCACCAGTTAACTCTTCCCTCATTGGCTTAGCGACTTGCCTCATATATTCCTCATAGGCCATTGACATTGATTAATCACTCCGTTTATAAGGTTTATCGTATACTTAAAATAACATGTCAAGATAACAAGAAGCAAGGCTGCCGATTGCTCCTCATATTTAGAATAATCCCGATACTAAACCATCATTATCAACATCCATATTAAGCGCAGCAGGCTTTTTAGGCAAGCCTGGCATCGTCATGACAGTTCCTGTTATAGCAACAATGAATCCGGCGCCTATCGAAGCTTTTAACTCACGCACATGGATTGTAAAATCTGAAGGCCGTCCGGTTTTCTTCGGATCATCGGACAATGAATACTGCGTTTTAGCCATACAGACCGGCAGATTTCCCCATCCTTGTTCTTTAAATTCCCTTAATTGTTTTAAGGCTTTAGAGGAAAATTCAACGCCGCTGCCGCCATAAACCTTTTTCACAATCGTTTGGATTTTTTCTTCAATCGTTGTATCCAGGTCGTAAATATGTTTAAAATCTTTTTTACCATTTTCTATAGCTTCGACAACTTCCTTTGCGAGCGCTTCACCACCGGCGCCGCCATCTGCCCACACTTTAGCAACTGCAACAGGGTGATCATTTTTATTACACCAATCTTGCACATACTGAACCTCAGCATCGGTGTCATGGACAAAATGATTAATGGCAACAACATAAGGGAGTCCAAAAGTTTTTATTGTCTCAATATGCTTTTCAACGTTAACCATACCGCGCTTTAGAGCCTCTAAATCTTCATTTTTCAGCTCATCTTTAGCTAAGCCGCCGTGCATTTTCAGAGCACGGACAGTCACCACAATGACAACAGCGCTAGGGTCGATACCGCCGGCTCGTGTTTTTATATCCAAAAATTTTTCCGCCCCGAGATCTGCACCAAATCCGGCTTCTGTAACTACATAATCTCCTAATTTACTAGCCATTTTCGTAGCAATGACACTGTTGCATCCATGTGCGATATTCGCAAACGGGCCGCCGTGGACAAAAGCCGGCGTATTTTCAAGCGTTTGCACTAGGTTGGGATGAATAGCATCCTTTAATAGTAAAGCTAGCGCCCCTTGAACACCTAAGTCGCTGACTGTAATCGGCTCCTTACTATGGTTATAAGCAATAACCATTTTGCTTAATCGACTTTTTAAATCATCAATATCCGTTGATAAACATAAAATAGCCATGATTTCTGATGCCACAGTGATATCAAAGCTGTCTTCACGAGGAACGCCATTTGCCGGCCCGCCAAGTCCAACGACAATATTTCTTAAAGCGCGGTCGTTCATATCAAGCACCCGCTTCCAAACGATGCGCCTTTGATCAATATCTAAAGCATTCCCCTGGTGAATATGGTTATCAATCATTGCTGAAAGCGCATTATTAGCTGTTGTTATCGCATGGATATCACCTGTAAAATGAAGGTTAATATCCTCCATTGGCACAACCTGTGAATAGCCGCCGCCTGCTGCGCCGCCTTTCATACCCATACTTGGTCCAAGAGAAGGTTCGCGCAATGCGATAACAGTCTTCTTTCCAATGCGGTTAAGTGCTTGACCTAATCCGACGGTCACTGTTGATTTTCCCTCACCGGCAGGCGTTGGATTAATCGAAGTGACCAAAACAACCTTGCCGTCCGGATTATTTTGTAAGCGCTTTAATGTATGAGCAGAAACTTTTGCCTTATATCTTCCATAAGGTTCCCAATCATCTTCAGTTAAGCCGAGTTGATCTGCTATCTCTTGAATAGGCTTAAGGGTTGCTTCTTGAGCGATTTCAATATCTGATTTTACACGTTGTTCAATCAATGGTTTCCAACCTCCTAAAAAGCTCTCCATTATAAAGTAAAACTATCTCTAACAAGGTTTATATTAACATAAGTTATCAAAAAAAATAATTAAACGGTTTTCGCCCATTCATTTTTTATAGTATTTCTTAAATTATCCTTTTAAGGCTGCAGCTAATATAGTGAAACTTTCATCAGCGGGGTTTTATTCACCTGATGGTTAGTGAAGCTGCTGCCTGAATAAGCTTCCTGTGCTTTGCACCGGGATAATGTATTGGACAGTTTTCTTTATAATTCATTTAAAATTGCTTTTTTCATTGGCATCGTTATTGTATCCTTATTATAGGATAATTTTAAGCAAAAAGGAGGGTCATGATTGATCGAAGTTTATTTTGATGGTGCAAGTGCTGGAAACCCCGGCCATTCAGGAGCCGGTATTTACATCAACCAGGGAAACGGCATTGAAGAGAAACACGCAATACCTCTTGGTATCATGACAAATCATGAAGCTGAATTCCAAGCCTTTCTCTATGCACTTAAATTTTGTATTGATAAAGACTATTTAACTGTGTCATTTCGTACAGACTCTCAATTGGTTGACCGGGCTGTACAAAAATCTTATGTTAAAAACAAAGCATTTTCCGATTATTTAAATCAAGCGTTGGATTTAATTAGCGGCTTTCAGTTATTTTTCTTAAAGTGGATCCCCTCTAAGCAAAATAAAAACGCTGATGAATTGGCAAAAAAAGCCATACGATTATCCAAAGACAGTGAGTTAAAGAAAACATGAAAAAGTCTTTTGCCGCTGATGGCGGATTGCTGTTTGTCGCATTTATTTGGGGATCGACTTTTATTGTGGTACAAAACGCCATTTCAACTTTAGTTCCGTTAGCCTATAATGCCTGGCGTTTTTTATTTGGAGCAATTTTTTTAATTCTATGGGTTGTCATCTTTAAAAAAGATGCTAAATTTTCAATACCTTTGGTTTTATCAGGTGCCTTATTAGGTGTCTTTTTATTTGTAGGCTATACTTTCCAAACCGTTGGATTGCTTTATACAACTTCTTCAAAAGCGGCTTTTATTACCGGTTTAAGCGTGATACTCGTTCCGCTGTTTTCATATTTTATACTTAAAATTAAGCCGGCAGCTTCTGTTGCCAGCGGTGCTTGCTTGGCTGCGATCGGGTTGTATTTACTGACAATGACGGGACCTTTAAAATTAAATGCCGGAGATGGTCTTGTTTTTATTTGCGCAGCAGCATTTGGACTTCATATTATTTTTACAGCTAAAGTAACCAATCAGTATTCAACGCTGTTATTAACAATCGTTCAATTACTGACTGTTTCAATACTCAGTTTTATATCAGGCACTTTTATTAATGGACCGGAGAAAATATTTAATTTTCATGCGTTAGGCCGTCCCGACGTTCTTTTTTCTTGTCTGTTTACTGCTTTTTTTGCAACATCTATGGCGTTTTTACTGCAGACAGCCTTGCAAAAATTCACAACGCCATCCCATGTCGGCTTGATTTTTATTATGGAGCCGGTATTTGCTGCTATTACTTCCGCTGTTTGGGAACATGAATATATGAGCTACACTGGCGCAATCGGCTGTCTTTTAATATTATTAGGTATGGGACTTAGTGAATGGCGGCCTAAAAAACATAAAAAATCTCATAAAACGTCATCCTATTGAGAAAACAATACTATAAAGTAAGGTGGAACCAGCCGTGCAACTTCTAAAAGAAAATTCATTAATTCAATCGAAGCTTGCCCTTTTATACGCTCAAGCAAAAACAAATGGAGACGGGATAAATGCGGGCAAGTTTCTCGATTTATATAAAAAAGCTGAAAAAAACAGGTTCTCTATCAGTTTTTGCGGTCATTTTTCAGCCGGAAAATCGAGTCTGTTAAATTATATTATTGAAGAAAGCATTCTTCCCGCAAGCCCAATTCCAACAAGCGGCAACCTTGTCAGATTAATGAGCGGTGAACCTTCAGTTAACATTTATACTGCCGATGGAGGGGTTATTAAATTCTCTTATCCTTATGACATGGATGAGATTCAAGACTACTGCAGAGACAGTGAAAAAGTAAAAAAAATTGACATCCAGGTCGGCAATCACCTTCCGGAAACGGTCGAATTATACGATACACCGGGCGTTGATTCAACGGTTGAAGCGCACCAGGAATCCACCGAAAGCGCACTGCACCTCGCTGATGTCGTTATTTTTGTCAGCGATTACAACCATGTTCAATCAACCGTTAATTTTCAGTTTCTCGAGCAAATAAAGAAAATCGGTAAGCCTTTTTATTTGGTCGTCAGTCAAATTGATAAGCACCGTGATGAAGAGCTGCCTTTCAGCCGATTTCAAGAACGTGTTGAGGATGCCCTGTCCGACTGGGATCTTTCCCCTGCCGGCATTTATTATATTTCTCTTTTTGATAAGACAAATCCCAACAATCAAATAGAACCATTTTTAACAAAAATCAATGACCTTCTGAACGGGGACAGAGAAGCGAGCAAAGAAAGTCTATATGCCACATTGGATTATCTTGTTCAAGAGCATCAAAATTATTTAAAAGATACATTGGATGAACAACTCGATGAATTGGCAATTGATGAAATGCCAACGAAGTCGGTACTCGAGAATATTAAAGAAGAGAAACAAGAAGCGGAAAAAAGGTATAAAGCCTTTACTGACCGGGAAGCAGAATGGATTGAATCAACAAAGCAATCTCTATCAAAGGCAATAAATTCAGCGATTCTAATGCCGTATGAAACAAGAGAAAAGGCAAAAGATTATATAGAATCCTGCCAGAAAGATTTCAAAGCCGGTTTGTTTAACAGCCAGAAAAAGCGTGTTAAGATACAAAACGAACGGCTTGAAGCTCTTTATGAAAATTTCGCTAAAAACGTACAAACAATGGAATGGGCAGCCAGAGATGTATTTATAAAAGCTTGTAAAAGCATCCCCCGCTTTGATGAATCGGAGTTCGGAGAGATCTATCAATTATCTATTGATCTAACAAAAGATGTATTAACCGATCCTGTTAGAAACGGTGCCAATACATCCGGCCAATTTATTTTACATTATGCGGATGATGTCTCTGATCAAGCCAAAAAGGCAATGAAAAGAATAGCCTTTCAGAAATTAGATAGTATTTCTGTGAAAGTGCATAGAAATTTTCAAGATGAAGCACAAGAAGCTAAAAGCAACCTTGAGCAAATGGTTGATAAATACGGGCGAATGCTTGCAGCATATCGTGAACAGGAGAATTTCAAAGAAAAAACAATTGAAATTAGCAATGTTTTAAGAGGAACATCCTTCAACGAAAAGCTTGTGAGCCAAGCACGTGAAATGATGGCACGTGAATTTCAAAATATACATTTTAAGACTGCTGATCAGCCCGTTAAAGAAACTTCTATCAAACTAAAAAAAGAAACGGATCAAATAAATATTGTTAAAAATAAGGATGATAATCAAGACAATGTTAACTTTTTTGATACTGATGCCTACCGGAAGCGGTGGTCAACATTATTGCATGATGCATCCGCTGCCTTAGCCTCTTTGGACAGTTTTAAAAGGACCGTTTCACAGTTAAAGGAACGCGCCGGCAGAATTGAGAAAAATGCCTTTACAATTGCTTTATTTGGGGCTTTTAGTGCGGGTAAAACATCATTTGCAAACGCCCTTTTAGGAGAAGATGTCCTGCCGGTTTCCCCAAACCCGACAACAGCAGTCATTAATAAGATTAAACCGGCGACAATTGAGCATCCGCATCGCACCGTTGAGGTCAACATTAAGACGGAGCCGATGTTAATTGATGATATTAATTATTCGTTATCCGCCTTTGGGAAAAAAATAGAACGGCTGGAAGAGCTTAACGAACAAATAACAAATATTAAAAGCCACGGCTTAAAACCAAAAGAAAAACTTCATTACACCTTCTTAAAAGCTGTTATAAATGGTGAAAAACATTTTAACAAGCAGCTTGGAGAAACGTTATTTTTAGATCTCTCTGAAGCTCATGAAGTCATTGCCAACGAAGAAAAATCATGCTATATCGAATCGGTTTCAATTTATTATGATTGTCCATTTACCCGGCAAGGTGTGGTTCTTGTCGATACGCCGGGAGCTGATTCAATCAATGCCAGACATACAAATGTTGCTTTTCAATATATTAGAAATGCCGATGCCATACTGTTTGTCACCTATTACAATCACGCCTTTTCACGGGCTGATAAGGAATTTCTCATTCAACTTGGCCGCGTAAAGGATAATTTTGATTTGGATAAAATGTTCTTTATTGTAAATGCCATTGATTTAGCACAGTCTGAACAGGAAAAAACAACGGTTATTAAATATGTTAATGATCATTTAACGGCCTTTGGCATTCGAAATCCAAGGCTTTACGGTATATCAAGCAAGATGGCATTATCCAGTCAAAAAACAGACAATAGAGACCAAGCATTATATATACAATCAGGTATGGAACAATTTATGAAGGATTGGTCAGTCTTCTCTGTTAATGAGCTCCTTAATCATACGATTCAAATCGGTGTTTATGACATCCAAAAGGCGAAAAACGACATCGAGAAGATTATTGAGAACATACAACTTGATGACTCGGCAAAAGAAGATAAGAAAAAGCAGCTGCGGCAATCATTTGCAAATGCCAAACAAGCTATTGAGTCAAGGTCTTTTGATGGACCGGTATCCCTTTTAAAACAAAATATTGATGAATGGTTCTTCTATGTTAAAAAACGCGTCTTGCAACGCTATCTTGATGAATTTAATGTCTTTTTTAACCCGGCATCATTTACTGATAACGGCAAATCTCCTAAAACAGTATTAACTGAAGGATTAAATGAATGTATTAATTTTCTTTCTTATGACATCGACCAAGAGCTCCGGGCTACCTTTGTAAGAATTGAAACATTGATTAAAAAGCAGCTTAAAGCTTTTATCAGTGATATTAATCATTCTGTTTCTGAATACGGGACTTTATTTGAAAAAAATATTAACATTGATCCGGAATTAGAAACACCGGAAATTACCGAACATCTAAATCAATGCGATCAGGAACCTCTGCAAAGTGTCTTTAAGTTTTTTAAAAACCGAAAACATTTCTTTGAAAAAACCGGAAAGGAACAAATGAAGGAAAATCTTCAGCAGCAGCTGGAAGAACCGATAAATAATTTGTTAAAAACTAATCAAGCTGAGACATCGTTATATTATCTTGATTTATTTAACGATTTATTAACGAATATAAAAAATGAATGTCTTGAAGAATGGGAAGAAACGGTCTCATACCAATGTCAAATGATCGATAACCGTGATATCGAACCTGATAAATTCATTTCAGTTGATGAAAAGTTACAAAAAGTTCTTCAGCAAGCACAAATATAATGAAAGCCTTCGCACTTGCGAAGGCTTTACTATTTTAGCTTAAGCAAAAGTTCTTAACGGCATAAATTTTTATATTCTTTACTTAATTTTATAAATAACTCTTTATCACCTTGATCCAAGCTTTGATCAATAAGCTTTCGCAATTGATCAATTCTTCGATTAATCAGGCATTCATCTAAAATCATCTGGGCATACAATTCAGCAAGTGACATTTTCGGTTGTTTTTCTCTTAACATGGCCAATGACTTTACTTTTTGTTGATAGTCGTTATTCATTTTGCAGGCCCCCTTTGCCCTTTTCAATATTTTATGCGATATTTCCGATAATTTCAACCATTTTGATTACTTTTTATAAAAAAAGAGCGATCGCCTTTAAGGCGATCACTCTTAATGTTGATGCACGCGTTTTTTGTAAGGTTTAGATCCATGCTGCTGATGGTGGTTGCGGCGTACATTCTTTCCTCTATTTCTTTGATTTCTTTGCGGTCTTCTTTTTCTGTCTTTCTTAACTTGCAGCGGTGATTCTGCAGTCAGTTTAACCGGTGTTGTATCCGGCTCTTTTGTAATTAATTTCAATGCTGCAGCGATAACTGGAATTGAATCATTCTCATTTAAAAGGTTTTTAGCTAACCCCTTATAATTTTCAATATCCCCGGATTCCATTGTTTCCATAATGGATTGCAATGCTGCCTTTTGCTGACCGTGAAGCGCTTCTTCATATGAAGGCGGCTGTACTTCCTCCATGCTTTGTTTTGTTACTTTTTCAATTTCATTTAAGTGAGGTATTTCACTTGGTGTAACAAAAGTTACTGCCAGCCCTTTTTTGCCGGCACGGCCGGTTCGCCCAATGCGGTGGACATAACTCTCAGGATCTTGCGGTAAATCGAAATTATAGACGTGCGTCACATTACTAATATCAAGCCCTCTGGCCGCGACATCAGTCGCAACAAGAATATTGGCATTGTTATTTTTAAAACGTCTTAGAACATGATCCCTTCTTGCCTGAGTAAGATCGCCATGAATCCCTTCTGCCCTGTATCCGCGTTTTTGTAATGCGCTTGACAGTTCATCGACCCGGCGTTTTGTCCGGCCAAATATAATTGCGCGCTCTGGAACGTGAATGTCGAGAATTCTTGTTAATACATCGAATTTTTGACGCTCTTTCATGACTAAATACTTTTGTTCGATCTGAGATACGGTTAATGTTTTTGCTTGAATCTTAACCGTTTCCGGATTTTTCATAAATTGCTCTGCTAACAGCCTTATAGGTTTTGGCATTGTTGCCGAGAATAACAGCGTTTGATGTTCTTGCGGCGTTTGTTCTAAGATAGCGCGAATATCATCAATGAATCCCATATTCAGCATTTCATCCGCTTCATCTAAGACAACATGGCTGACTTCATTTAAACGAATGGTCTTTCTCTTTATATGATCCAAGAGGCGTCCCGGGGTTGCAGAAATAATACTTGGACGTTTTTTAAGAGCTCTGATTTGCTTTTGGATATCTTGCCCGCCATATACCGGTACTGTCACAACCTTTTTGAAACGGCCTATGTTATTTAATTCCTCAGAAACTTGAATAGCAAGCTCTCTGGTAGGCGTTATAATGATGCTTTGAACAGCTTTGTTTAATGGGTCGGCAAATTCCGTCAGCGGTACACCAAAAGCGGCCGTTTTCCCAGTACCCGTTTGGGCCTGCCCGATAAGATCGCTACCCTTTAAAGCGACTGGAATCGCTTTTTCCTGGATTGGCGACATTTCTTTAAAACCCATTTTTTCAATTGCTTGAAGAATCGTGTTATTGATTGTTAGCTCAGAAAATTTCATTAATAAGTTTAGTCTCCTTTTTCAATTACAAGGTTTATGTCAAAGAATAAGGCATTCCCCGCTGATGGACGGAAAATGCCTCTTACTCACAATCAAGCTTACAGCTCTGATTATAACAAAAATTACATCCATCACCATGTGAATCCCAAACAGACATAAAATAACCTTATCATGTAAAGGAATGAAATGCAATCCAACTTTAAACATCAGCGGTAAAAATCTCTTGGCTTTGTATGATTTCTTTTAGGTAAATGCCAATGATAACGTACTGACAACAGTCGAAGTACGGTAATACACGCTGTTAATATATATTCTCCCCAAACGTCTCTCATCCATCCCATTCCTAAAATAAAACCTGCTATCATCGCCCAAATTGCATATATTTCCGTTCTAAAAACAAGCGGTTTTCTCCCGGCAAGAATATCACGAATAATTCCTCCCCCGCAGCCTGTCAATGTTGCAGCAACGACTGCTGCTCCCATTGAATAATGAGCATCAACTGTTGCTAATGCACCTTGTACTGCAAAGGCTGATAACCCAATGGCATCAAAGAAAGTCCCTGGTTTTTCCCAATAAAAGATCCAGCTGCTGGGTATAATGAAAATAATGATAACAGTAAGAAGGGCCAATTTAAAAAGGAGGGTTTGAGTCCATATTTCTTGAATAGGAATTCCGATTAAAAGGTTACGTATAATACCTCCGCCAAAAGCGGTCACTAATGCAAGTACTGCTACGCCCAAAATATCGTAATCTTCCTCCATTGCAACAATTGCGCCACTGGCAGCAAAAGCGATTGTACCAATGATGCTAAGAATTTCCCAAGTCATGATGCTACCTCCGTTATCGTTAAACCTGTTTAGACGTTCAAAAAGGGTAAAAAACTGTATCATTTTGAACGCGCATATAAGATATTTTAAAGGTTTTTATAAATATTGAGTACCTCTCTTTTAACTTTCTTAATTTATTTTGTTAAAATAATGCACGTAAGATAAATAACAGAAGTGAGGCTATGGTTATGTCAGAAGTAAACAGTAACGCAACAACAATTATTTTATTTGGTGCAACAGGTGATTTAGCAAGAAGAAAGCTTTATCCTGCTTTGTACTCACTTTATAAGAAAAAAAATAACTTTGCGGTCATCGGTGTTGCAAGAAGAGATTATGACCACGAAGTTTTCCGCCAAAATGTTTATGAATCGCTTAAAAATCATTCAAATCCTGAAAATGATGCAGAAGATTTTATTAAAAGATTTTATTATTATCCTTTAGATGTTAAAGATACAAAAGCCTATGATGGTTTAAAAGAACTTGCCGATCAGCTTAATGATCAATTTGATCTTCAAGGAAACCGTATGTTCTATTTATCATTGGCACCAGAATTCTTTGCACCGGTTACTT
Source organism: Scopulibacillus cellulosilyticus (assembly GCF_042665295.1). Classification (NCBI taxonomy): domain Bacteria; kingdom Bacillati; phylum Bacillota; class Bacilli; order Caryophanales; family Sporolactobacillaceae; genus Scopulibacillus; species Scopulibacillus cellulosilyticus. The sequence continues at coordinate 150,249 of NZ_JBHTCO010000005.1, read as the reverse complement.
TAAATCTTAAACAAGCGGGACTTACCACCAATACTGGCTGGAAACGTCTTGTTATCGAAAAACCGTTCGGCAGGGATTTGGAATCTGCCGCTGAATTAAATAATTCAATACATGAAGTTTTTGAAGAAAGCGAGATATATCGTATTGACCATTACCTCGGAAAAGAAATGGTCCAAAATATTCAAGTAATCCGTTTTGCCAATCCTATCTTTGAAGGTATCTGGAACAACCGTTATATTTCGAATATCCAAATCACATCAAGTGAAACTTTAGGTGTTGGTGAACGCGCTAGCTATTACGATCATACCGGGGCATTGATGGATATGATTCAAAACCATATGCTGCAAATGGTTGCCCTTACCGCTATGGAACCGCCAAGCCGTTTTGTTACTGAAGATATTCGCGATGAAAAAGTAAAAGTTCTTCGCTCAATTCGTCCTCTTACGGACAGTACTGTTGCTAACAGCGTTGTCAGAGGACAATACACCCGCGGAACAATGCCAAACGGAGATGTCGTTAAAGGCTATCGTGAGGAAGAAAATATTAAAGAGCAGTCAATGACCGATACTTTTGTTGCGGCTAAATTGCATATTGACAACTTCCGTTGGGCCGGCGTTCCGTTCTATATTAGAACAGGTAAACGTATGACAGCGAAATCAACAGAAATTGTTGTTCAATTCAAAGACGCTCCAAAGCGCCCGTATTTTAACAATTTTAACGACCTTCAGCCTAACTTGCTTGTTATTCATGTACAGCCTGATGAAGGGTTATCGCTAAAATTAAATGCTAAGAAATTTAGCACAGGCGGGGGTTCTATACCAATCACGATGAACTTTAGCAACAGCAATAACGATGACGGTTCAAGCGCTTATGAACGTTTAATTCAAGATTGTATTCATGGTGATTCAACAAACTTCACCCGGTGGGACGAGGTTGCTCTATCATGGCAATTCGTTGACTATATTGCCGAAGCATGGAAAGAAAGAAATATACCTCTTGACCGCTATGAAGCAGGCACAATGGGTCCAGCCTCAGCACATGAACTTTTAGCTAAAGACGGTCATCATTGGTGGCCTTTAACGAAAACGACTGAAAAGTAATTAGAAAAACCCGTCACCACCATGACGGGTTTTTCTATTATTTACTCATTGCTGATTTTGGCTTTATTTTTCCGGTGGTGCGGGAATACAGCATAGTTTTTTATTGCCAAAAAATAAACTTTTTAATAATGAAAGAAACAGCGGTCTTTATTTAACCGCTGTTTCTTTTTTAAATTTATTTTTTTACTACCTCATGACCGCCGAATTCATTTCTTAATGCGGCAACGACTTTACCTGTAAATGTATCATCTTCTTGTGAACGGTAACGCATCATAAGTGATAAGTAAATCAACGGCGTAGGGACTTCAAGTTCTAATGCTTCTTCAACTGTCCATTTTCCTTCACCGGATGAATTCATGACACCGCGAATTTTTTCGAGCTTAGGATCTTTAGAAAATGCGTTTTGTGTTAATTCCATAAGCCAGCTGCGGATAACGGAACCATGATTCCAAACGCGTGCTACTTGTTCGTAGTCGAAATTGAAATGACTTTTCTCAAGAACTTCAAATCCTTCAGCAATGGAAGCCATCATTCCATATTCAATACCATTATGAACCATTTTTAGGTAATGACCGCCAGCCGGTTCATTTGTAAAATGATAACCATTTTCTACAGCTGTATCTTTAAATAATGGTTCAACAAGTGAGAAAGCCTTTTGATCGCCGCCAATCATATAACAAGCGCCGTTTCTTGCACCTGACACACCGCCGGATGTACCAGCATCAATAAAGTAAATACCTTTTTCTTTTAATTGATTGTAGCGGCGGAGGGAGTCTTTATAATTCGAATTACCTGCATCTATTACAATATCTCCTTCGCCCAGAAGCGGACTGATCTCACTAATAACATCATCAATAAGATGGCCGGCAGGAATCATTAACCAAACAACTCGGGGGGTTTCAAGAGAATTTATAAGCTCTTGATATGAGCCGGCGCCTTTTGCCCCTTTTTCAGCGATTTCTTTAACAGCGTTTTGATTAATATCAAATGCTACTAATTCATGACCATGGTCAAGCATGTTAAGACCAAGGTTCATACCCATTTTTCCTAGTCCAATTAAACCTAATTTCATTTCAAGATCTCCTTTCAAAAATCCTCGTCATTTATTGTATCATATTGTTTTCAAATTACCCTCATTAGATGCTTGGTTCGGTTTTATGGAAAATATTATCATAATAACCGCAACAACCGTTACCCCTGCAGCTATCAAAAACATCATTTTAACGGAGTTTTCCATGATAACAGCATAAATCGGCGGTCCCGCAGCAACTCCGATAAAGCGCATACTGCTATATAAACTTGTTATAGTTCCTCTATTTTCCTTTTGGATGCCCTCTGTAATAAAAGCATCCAGACAAGGTAAAACAATGCCAATACCAATCCCGGAAATAAATAAAAACAATAAAAAAAGGCGGATATTTGGCTCGAAGCTAAGACATACCATCATAATCGCAGCTATTAGCATGCCAATAAAAGTTAACCATTTCATTAACATTTTATTCTGCCCAATTTTCTTACCGGCGATTAAAGAAGCAGCAGATAGTGCAAACAGCGGGATAGCAATAACGATACCTTTTCGAACAGATTTTATATGATACGTCGATTCCAGTAACTCGGATAAATAAAAAAGCGTTCCGAATAACACAAACATGACGATACATCCAATAACAAAAATAGCCATCAGCCATTTAAGGTTTTCTTTTAGAGTTTTTTTTGTATCATGAAAAAATTTTTGGAAAGACGGCGGTTCTTCTTGCGATTTTGGCGCTTTGACAAAAAAAGCAACTAAAAGAATTGAAATTAAACATAAAATAGGAATTGTTAAAAACGGTGTATACCACGTTATGACAGCCAGTAATGCGCCAACAATCGGGCTTAAAACCTTACCGAAAGTATTTGATGTTTCAATAACACCGAGCCCGCTGCTGATATCTTCTTCTTTTTCAAACATATCACCGACTAATGGAATAACAACCGGAAATGCACCAGAAGCTCCAATCCCTTGCAAAAATCGGCCGACTAAAATGATCCAATAAGGTTGATTTAAAAATAAAGGAGCTAATCCTGAGATGGCACCTCCTATCCCTGTAAGAATAAGACTGGGAATAATGACCTTTTTCCTGCCTATTCTATCTGATAAGTAACCCGCAATAGGAATAAAGATAATAGCCATAATGGAATAAACAGTAATAATTAGACTTGTTTGGAAGGCGCTAACATCAAGTTTCTTTTCTATTGTAGGCAGTACTGGAATTAACATTGAATTTCCTAGCGTCATCATTAGCGGAATGGAAGCTAACGATAAAAGGTCAAGTGTTTTTTTTTCTTCTTCCATAAAGCATCCTCCACGAGTCATATTTGTTATTAGTTTGAAATGAAAAAATGAAAATTATGCGAAAGGGTAACAAATGGGCGGATGGAAAAAATAGTTTACCGTTAACTCGGCATGAAAATATTTAATTCATAAATCATCGCCGTTCGTACAAAATAGGAATGATTGGAGGATTGTAAAATGGCTCAATCAGATCAAACACAAGCTAAATCAAAACTTAAACCTTTAAAAGAAACACAACAACTTCTTCAAAATGCATTAGAATCAATTAACCAGGCTACAGCAATGGAAAATAATCAAGCTATGATACAAACCCAGCAAACAATGCAGCAGGCCCAGCAAACGTTATCTCAAAGTATAAGTTCAAATCAAACACCTGAAGAGCAGCAGCTCATCGAAAACGCACAACAGCAGCTGCAACAAGCACAGCAACAACTCATGCAAGCAAACAGCACTGATTATAATAGTAAAACTTCATCATGAATAAGGAACGAACCCTGCCATTTTTGTTGGCAAGTTGCACAAAAAAACACCGACTCCAATAAATAGTCGGTGTTATCTTATTTAAGAGACATGGGAAACTAATTTATTGATTTCCTCTTCAAACTTTTTCTGCAATGCCGCCGTTACAATTCCCGGCCGCCCCTCTCCAATTATTTGGTCATCTATTTTAACAACAGGCGAAATTTCAGATGTTGTACTTGTAATAAAAACTTCATCAGCTTTAAGTAATTCTTCTGTTGAGAAAGTGTTTTCAATCACTTCAAAATGTTCTTCTTTCGCAAATCTGAGGACGTATTGTCTCGTAATACCATTTAATATAAAATTATTGGCAGGATGAGTGTAGAGTTTTCCATTTTTCACAATAAAAACATTTGATGAACTGCCTTCTGTCACTGTACCTTGACGATGTAAAATGGCTTCGTAACATTGATTTTCTTGCGCCTCTTGCTTTGCCAGAACATTGCCGAGCAGGTTAAGACTTTTAATATCACAGCGCAGCCATCTAAAATCGTCAACTAATTTTGTATTAATCCCGTTTTGAAGATTGGCTAATGGCCGTTCCATTTCACTGGTATAAGCCGTTAATACGCTTTTGGCATGTTCCGGGAATTGATGGGTTCTTTTTGCTGCACCTCTTGTTATTTGAAGATACACAATCCCATTAGTTAAACGGTCTTTCTTAATTAACTGATTAATATTATCTTCTAATTTCATTCGGCTTATCGGGCAATCTAATTTGATTTCCTTCGAGCTTCTCTCCAGCCGGTCAAGATGTTCCTTCATAGCAAAACATTGGCCTTGATATACTCTGATTACTTCATATACGCCGTCTCCAAATTGATAGCCCCTGTCTTCAATGTCAATAGAGACCTCTTCTCTTTCAACAAACTGGCCGTTATACAAAATCATAAAAAATCCCCTTTATTCTTGCTCATTTATTATCCTTTCCCAAGATGCTTTCATTATAAAATATTCAGAACATGTTAAGCAATGTTCTTTTACTTATCATTATTTAAAAAACGGCCGTTCGAAACGGCCGTTTAAATTAGCTGCCTTCACCATGATTTTGTCGGGACATCTGCCTTTTTTTAGCTTTCTTTGATCCGCTAAGCGGCCTCGGCTGTCCCCCGCCGCGTGATCTCTTATCTTTTAATTGCATCATAAGACTCCTTTCCAGAAAGGATTAATCTTATTATTGACCAAAAAAGAATCATTATGATGCATTCTTAACTTTATAAGCTTCATAATAAGACAGCAATCTCTTTGTCATTAACTGATAACCTTTAGGATTAGGATGAAAATGATCTTTGTAAAGCAATGCATTTGTTTTTCCTTTAAATATATCTTCTGTAGGAATAAAAACAGTATGGCTGTACATACTTAAAATATGTTGACTTGCATTATTCCACTCATGAAGGATATCAAAAAACTCTTTGTTTAAATCTTTATCCAAATAATCTTGAAAAGGATTGTACAGGCCGAAATAATAAATGGTTGCCGATGTATTTTCTTGACGAATTTTTTGGATAATATTGTTAAAATTCTTTTGGAATTGATTGCGTTCGGATACAAAATCACCTTGTTTAAGATTTAAAAAATTAGATTTTAAAACATTTACCAAATCGTTACCGCCTATTGTTAAACAAATGATATTGGCATTTTTTATTTGCTTTTTTACATCTTCCCTATCCAGGACTTTTAACAGATCGGATGTTGTATCACCGGTAATGCCAAAATTATTGACAGTCACTTTAGAGACAGTATCTAAAGTTTTCAGATGGTTTGTAAAATCTCCAAAATAACCTCCATTTTTCGGATCACCAACGCCTTTTGTCAGCGAATCTCCTATCCCTACAATATGAACAGGCGACTTCTTAATAATGTCTTTATGAGAAGGCTGGACTTTTTGAACTTGCTCTGTTCTAAAAGGATAAGCAGCAACAGTCATAACAACACCAATACATAATAAAACAGCGGCGGTAATATAAATCATTTTCCGTTTTAAAGTGACCACCCCCAAGCACTTTTCAAAACAGGTTAACTTTTTAATAATACAATCATGCTTCCTGGCAGCTTATTTAAGATTAGAGGAAGCTAACTTAACTTGCTCTGTTCCCGTCTTTTAGAGTTGCCAATCAGCAAAATTCCTTCGTTAAATGAAATCGCCTGATATGATCCGTATATCCTTCCTGTTTTAAAATAATAATCTGCTTCTCACCTAATAAATCGTAATGTGGATAATCTTTTCTAAAATCAATCCATTCGGGTTTCAGACCATACTTTTCACCCCAAACGGTTAACTTTTGGAGGTTAATACAACCAACTTTAGTAACTGTTTGGCAATCGGGGAAGCGGGGATCATACCAGTAATGAGTAATGAACGCAATTTCGCCGTCTGAAACTTTTCTTTTCCATTCATTTAATTCCTGCCTTTTTAAACCAAAAGCCATATCTATAACTTCCTTACTCCATTGCTCGACGATAGGCCTGATCCCATTCCGGGAAATGTTTTTTCAATATAATCGGCCTGAAGCTTTCTTTTTTAACACAAACATGTTGGGTATTTGCTTTAACACAGCATTCACCCTGACTGTTGACGACTTCATAACCATATGTGACACGAATCCCGTCATAAGCTTCTACCCATGTTTTAACTATTACTTGTTCGCCATACTTTGCCGGTTTCTGATAACTTAAATGCGCATCAACAACTGGTGATAAAACGCCCTGTTCTTCCATTGATGCATAACGAAAACCGAGTTCTTCAACAAGCTGTGTCCGTCCAACTTCAAGCCAGACAAGATAGTTTGCATGGTAGACAACACCCATTTGATCGGTTTCCGCATATCTTACCGTTATTTTTGTTTCCGAAATATACATACTTCTCTTCTCCTAAATATCATTTAAAGCCAAACCATCATTTATTTTAACACATTATTAAGTATTCAAAAAAGAAAAGCAAACCGCCGAGTGACATTCTTAAAGTTAAAATAAATAAAGCAACGGGATACCGTCGCTTTAACGAATTGAGCGTTTTTTTTCAATTCTTAATTCAATTTTTTCAATGGCAGAATGATCTCTTAAAATTTCTGATTTATTTTTAGATACGAGATCTTTAAAAGATATTTTCTTTTTCATATTATCACCTTCCACTTTTATTTTATAACAACAGTATGGTCAATTTTTGATTAAATTATTACAAATGTTTGAAAATTTAGCGGTGTGAAGCCTTAAACTCAATCCATTCACTTTTTAGCAGACTATATATTTCTAAATCAACTAATTTATCACCCCACCGTTGATATTGCCGTAAATAACCTTCTTTTTTAAAAGGAACAAGTTTGACTAACCCTTGTGCCTTTTTGTTTTCAGGAGATATTAGCGCTTCAATTCTATTTAAGCGCAATGGATAAAACCCGACTGTCAAGAGAGCTTGTATGCTTTCTTTACCAATGCCATTTCTCCAGTATTTTTTCAGTATCTCTCCTCCGATTTCCGCTTTCTTTGAAAAATAATCAATATGATGGAAACCGGCCGTACCAAAAAATTCATTAGTTTTTTTTGATGTAATTGCCCACCGGATAGCCGGCTGATTCATTGATGAGAATGTTTCGATAAAAGTTTTTGCCTCTTCTATATTACCCATGGTTAGCCCGCCGTCAAACATCATTGTATCTGAATCAGAAAATAAATTATAAACATCATATATATCATTTTTATTAAGCTGGCGAAATCTAAGACGTTTGGTCGTAAATTCCGGAAACGATTGGTTGACCATCAATCTCCCCCCATTTATACCCCTTTCTATAAGATATTGATGAACGGGGCTAAAAGGAACGATATCAACCTATAAAAAAAGCCCTTATGCATATGCATAAGAGCTTTTTTCAAATTATTCTGCGAAAGATTTCTCTTTATTAAGTTCCGTGTAATAATAATACATATCCTTACAGGCTGCCATTAAAGCGTCTTTAGCTTTACCATGATAGCCATTATTAATGACATCAAGGATCGCATCCAAGCCTTCCCGGAGACTATAACCTTTTAACAAGTCATTAATAAAATTTTGAGCGTGATCGGTGGCTAACGTGCAAGAAGCCTCAATGATCACACCAAAATGCGGATCAATTTCAGCAGTAACGGTCAATGTCTCATATACATCTCTTGCTGCCATACCCCGGGGCAGCTTAGCATGGCCGGCGATCATCATAGTTTGTGACATATATTTCCTCCTCTATTGCTGTTTTATTCCATCATATATTGATATATCTTTTTTCTATAACTAAAAAGTTAAATCCTCTTTTATACGTTCATTATTTTATATTTTGGCTGACTGGTTTTTCGCTTGCGCTTTTTCTCTAATGGAATCAATCGTCGCTGAAACCGAGATTTGTTCAGGATCCATCAAAACTTCTATCAAAACAGGCTGCTCGATTTGACCGCTTAACAGTTGATTAAGTACATCTTCAAATTGAATTGTGTTACTAATGTGGTAGCTTTCGATATTGACTGCTTCAGCAATTTTATTAAAGTTTACCTGACCAAGAGAAGTACCGACAACACGGTGCGGATAGTTCTTTTCCTGATGCATCCGGATTGTACCATACATACCATTGTTAAAAACAATGGCGATGATAGGAATGTTGTATCTTGCAGCCGTTTCCAATTCTTGAATTGTCATCATAAATCCGCCGTCACCGGAAAACGAAACGACATGCCTTTCCGGGTCAGCTAATTTTGCCCCGAGTGCGGCCGGCATGCCGTATCCCATTGCACCCGAAGTTGGACCGATATATGTTTTTGGCTCTTTAAATTGGTAAAAGCTATGCAGCCAACCGGCAAAATTACCGGCATCATTTGTTATAATTGTATTTTCAGGCATTAGTTTCTGAATAATATGAAAGATGTTTTTTAAATTGCAGCCATTTTCGTGATCTTGTTCTAATACTGGCGATAGGGAAGACGCCAGTACATAGGCATTACGGCGATCTTTTCGCCAAGTCGTCTGTTCTGGAGACAATTCTTTCTCATGAGCACTATCTAATAATTGCTGCAAAGCCATTTTAGCATCGGCAACAACAGCGATTTCCGCAGGGAAATTTCTGCCTACTGTTTGGTCGCTGATATCAATATGGATTAATTTCTGATGAGGTGAAATGATTGAATAATCTTGTGTTGTCACTTCCGAGAGTCTTGTTCCTATTGCAAGTATGACGTCTGCCTGTTTAACAGTTTCAAGGACGCAGTTAAAGGCGCCTAACCCTAAATGACCGGCATAATGTCCGTTATGATTCGCGATGACATCATGACGTCGGAAAGCCGATAAAACGGGTAAATCCATTTTTTCAGCAAAAGCGGTTAAATCTGCTTCAGCACCTGAAGATTTAATACCTCCCCCTGCGAGAATCACCGGTTTTTTTGCCTTTTCAAGTAAAGAGAGGCAATTCTCAATCAAGGACGGATCGGCAAGCGGGCGTGATTTTTCAAATTTCTTGGCAAATACCATATCCGCTTTTTCTTTTAAAACATCTTCCGGCAACGAAACGACAACCGGTCCGGGTCTGCCGGACTGGGCTACCCTTAAGGCTCTTTGGACAAGCTCAGGCGTCCGTTCGGCATCTCGAATTTCAACAGTCCATTTAGCAATCGGCGCAAAAAACTGATCAAGGTCGACTTCCTGGAAACCTTCACGCCCTCTGAATTTACTATGGACTTGGCCTAAAAAGACGACCATTGGCGTTGAATCTTGATACGCTGTATGGACACCGATCGATAAATTGCCGGCACCGACACCGCGGGTTGCAAATACGATTCCCGGTTTCCCGGTTGCTTTAGCGTATCCTTCAGCCATAAATGACACGCCGCCTTCATGGCGTCCTGAAATCAGTTCAATGCTTGGATGTTCAAAAAGACCATCCAGCACCGGCAAATAGCTTTCCCCAGGTACACAAAATACATGATTGATTTTTTCAATTTCCAGACATTTAATCAAAGCTTCAGCACTTGTCATATATGTAGTCATGTATATGCTCTCTCCTTATTTCATTAGAAATTGTTTGATGCGTCCTGCTGCTTCCCGCAGCCTTTCATCAGGAACGGATAGTGATATCCGAAAATAGCCTTCTCCGTGATCGCCAAAGGCGGTGCCAGGTGTCACAACCACACCGGCTTCTTCGAGTAATCTCTCACAAAATGAGGCGCTGGTCATTGATTCAGGCACTTTGACCCAAAGAAAAATGCTGCCTTTAAGCGGACCGGTCTCAATGCCGATATCTTGAAGTGCTTGACACATGACCTTCCCTCTTTTTTCATATACAGCATTTCTTTCTTTCAAAAATGATAAATCGCTCTCCAATGCAATCGCAGCTGCTTTTTGAATAGGAAGAAACTGACTTGAATCGAGATTGCTTTTAACCGTTAGCAAAGTATTAATAATCTCCTTATGTCCGACAAGATATCCTATCCGCCAGCCCGTCATATTAAATGCTTTTGAAAGTGATCCAAATTCGACAGCCATTTCCTTAGCGCCGTCCACTTGCAAAATACTTGGCGCCTGGTAGTCGCCATAAGTCACCAGATTATACGCAGAATCATGCGCAATATAAATGCCATGTTTTTTAAAAAAGGCGACAGCTTTCTCAAAGAATTCAATATCGACGGTTGCACCAGTCGGATTGCTAGGATAATTTAAGAAAGCAAGTTTAGCTTTTTTTAAAACATCAATCGGAATCGATTCAAAAACAGGTTTGAAGCCGTTTTCAGCCTTAAGCGGCATTGGAAAAATTTTGCCGCCCGCTAAATGTACAGCCATTTTATAAACCGGATAACATGGATCCGGTATTAAAACAAAATCTCCCGGATCTATCATTGCCTGAATTAAATGGGCAATGCCCTCTTTTGAGCCAATCAATGTTTGAACTTCTTTATTTTCATCAATTTCCACCTGAAAATGCTTAAAATAGAAATCACTAACCGCCTGACGAAATTCCGGACAGCCGTTAAAAGCAGAGTATCTGAAATTCTCAGGATGCTCTAATTCCTTAATTAACTGATCAATAATGAATGTCGGCGTCGGTAAATCAGGATCACCGATGCCTAAGTCAATTATATCGACGCCTTGTTTTTTTAAAGTTTCTTTTTTGCGGTTTAAATTTGAAAATAAATAAGGCGGCATTTGCTGAACGATTTGGGATGCAACTGCCTTCACAGGATAACCTCCCTTATATATTTCGTTTCATTTAATGAAATGTTATTCCTATAAATAAAATACAATTTCATTTTAATTTAATATTTTAAATATTTCAACCTTATTTTGCACCTGTTTCCAATTATTAATTTATGACGTAACACAGTCAATATGATATAAGAACGCCTCCTTTAGCGCTTTTACCCTTTAGTTAAGTCAATTTTTAATGACTTAAAATGATCTGATGTCGCCTTTTGTCTAAATTGGTATAATTATTACGAATCTTAAAAATATACTTGAACGTTATGTTTTTACATCATATAATGTGATTGTCGGTGTAAATGTTTCATTTTGTGAAACAAGGATTAAATAATTGAAAACGGTTACTTTTAAGGAGGGTTTTATAATGGTCACATCAACGAAAACAGCTTACCTTAATTTTATTGACGGAGAGTGGCAGCCGTCAATCAGCGGTGAATCCGTAGAAAATGTTAATCCAGCAAACGGAGAGGTGATTGGTCTCGTAACCGTATCATCTGAAAAAGAAGTAAATGAAGCGGTCAAAGCAGCAAAAAAGGCTCAAAAAACCTGGAAATTAGTTCCAGCACCTGCCCGTGGAGAATACTTATTCCGAATCGGCGATTTATTGAAACAAAAAAAAGAAATGCTTGCACGACTTTTAACTTCAGAGATGGGTAAAGTTATCGACGAAGCCCGCGGCGAAGTCCAAGAGGCTATTGATATGGCATATTATATGGCTGGTGAAGGGCGCCGTCTCTTCGGTCAAACAGTACCTTCCGAGCTTCCTAATAAATATGCGTTGAGCATGCGCGTTCCCGTTGGCGTTGCCGGGCTCATCACACCTTGGAATTTTCCGATTGCCATCGCCAGTTGGAAGATATTCCCGGCCTTGGTAGGCGGTAATACCGTTGTTTGGAAACCGGCTACTGACACCCCTGCTCTCGCCCATGAATTCGTTAAAATATTTGAAGAAGCCGGCTTGCCAAAAGGGGTTGTCAACCTCGTCTATGGTTCCGGCAGCACCGTTGGCCAAGCAATGGTTGAGCATCCTGATATAGATATCATTTCATTTACCGGTTCAACCGAAACCGGAAGCAAGGTCTCCGGCAGAGCAAGCGAATTGTTAAAGCGTGTATCTCTTGAAATGGGGGGCAAAAATGCCATTATCGTCATGGATGATGCCGACCTTGATTTAGCGGTTGACGGAATCGTTTGGAGTGCCTTCGGTACAGCCGGACAGCGCTGTACAGCTTGCAGCCGTCTTATTGTACATGAGGACGTTAAAGAAAAATTGGAATCCCTTCTTGTAAAAAGAATTGAAGAACTTAAATTAGGCAATGGCCTTGATGAAGAAGTTGATGTCGGACCTGTTATTTCGAAGCGTGCGCTTAAGCAGATTGATGAATATGTACAAATCGGCAAAGAAGAAGGCGCAACCCTTCTTTGCGGCGGTAAAATCGTTGACGATGGAGAATTAGCTAAAGGTCATTACTATCAGCCAACCCTTTTCAGCGATGTTAACCGAAACATGAGAATTGCGAAAGAAGAAATATTTGGCCCTGTCCTTTCCTTAATTCCTGTCTCCAGTCTTGAAGAAGCGATTGAGGTCAATAATGAAACAAACTTTGGTCTTTCAAGTGCTATCTACACTAATGATACGAATAAAACATTTACTGCCATGCGCGACCTTGATACGGGCATTGTCTATATTAATGCCGGTACGACCGGTGCAGAAATTCATTTGCCGTTTGGCGGAACGAAACAAACGGGCAATGGACACCGTGATTCCGGTACTGCTGCTTTAGATGTTTTCACAGAATGGCGTGCGGTCTATGTCGATTACAGCGGCAGCTTGCAAAGAGCCCAAATCGACAACAATTAAAATGATAAAAAGGCAGTTCAAAAAGAGTTTTTTGGGCTGCCTGTAAAAAAATAACGGGGAGGAATCTATCATGAAAGTAGCTGTATTAGGTGCTGGATTAATGGGTAAAGAGGCAGCGAGAGATCTCGTTAATTCCAGCGGTGTCAAAGAGGTTGTTATTGCTGATGTTGATGTACAAAAAGCTGAAGACATTGTTCAATTGCTTAACAGTTCAAAAATCTCTTCAGCCTATATTAATGCTAAAGACGAAGACCAATTAGCGAACTTTATGAAGGATTTCGATGTTGTCATAAATGCCCTCTTTTATACTTTTAATGAAACAGTGGCCAAAACGGCTGTAAAGGTTGGCGTTAATTTATGCGATCTTGGCGGTCATATCGGTCACGCAACAGATAAAGTTTTGGCATTAAAAGATAAAGCCCAGGATGCCGGCGTGACACTGATTCCTGATTTAGGCGTCGCTCCGGGAATGATCAATATTTTATCAGGTTATGGTGTCAGCAAACTTGATGAAACAGACTCTATTAAAATTATGGTCGGCGGCATTCCAGTAAAACCTGAGCCTCCATTTGAATACAACCATGTTTTCTCAATGGAAGGCGTGTTTGATCATTATACAGATGAATCCCTTGTTATTCGTGATGGCAAAAAAATGTTGGTTCCTTCACTTTCCGAAATTGAAACGGTTTACTTTGATCATTTTGGTCCATTAGAAGCTTTTCATACCGCCGGCGGTACTTCAACACTTTCGCAAAGCTACCCTGACCTGAAAAATCTTGAATATAAAACAATCCGTTATCCGGGACATGCGGAAAAGTTCCAGCTGCTTGTCGATCTTAACTTAACGCAGCGGGATTATGAGGTTGAAGTGAACGGTGTTAAAGTAAAACCCCGGGAAGTTATGCTTAAGGTACTCGATCCTATCGTGGACCTCAAAGACAAAGACGACGTTGTTCTTCTCCGTGTCAGCGTCTCAGGCACAAAGGCCGGCGAACAATGCACCTATTCATATGAAATGACGACATTTAATGATAAAATAAATCATGTAACAGCTATGGCGCGTTCTACAGCATACACTATATCTGTTGCAGCGCAAATGATCGCAAACGGCACGATTACCAAAAAAGGTGTTTATCCGCCTGAACAAATTGTACCTGGCGACCATTATATTGAAGAAATGAAAAAACGCGGGGTTATTATTAAAGAATCTGTCGAGAAGAAATCGGCGGCTCAACAAAAGGCTTATCATTAATATCAGATACCGAATGGCTGATATTTTAACTCCTAAGTCCTCACCAGGGTTTACTTGGTGAGGTGTCTTATTCTATATTGAAGCTACTTTCAGAAAGGATTCCTTATCATGAATCAAAGTGTCCTTAAAGCACTTGATATTTTAGATTTATTTATAGGTCAGCATGATCTTTCTCTCAGCGATATTTCAAAAAAATTGGACATGCCAAAACCTACTGCATATCGACTGATCAGCGCTTTGGAGTCACGCGGGGTTCTTTCTAAACAGAAACATTCCGAACACGATATCCGCTATACTCTGGGATTGAAGCTGTTAGAACTGGGGAATATCGTCAGTGAAGAATTAGAAACTAGAAAAATTGCCTATCCTTATATGGAGAGTCTTTGTAAAAAAACTAATGAAGTCGTCCATCTTGTTATCATCGACCAATTCGAAGGTGTTTACATTGAAAAAGTTGAAAGCAATCAGACACTTCGTCTTCATACAAGAGTCGGCAAGCGGTCACCTTTGCATGTCGGCTCCGGCCCCAAATTGCTTTTAGCTTATCAAGACCAAGCTTTTATAGATGCTTATCTGGAAACCTCACATTTTTCCGAAGTGACTGAGCCATTCTCCATGACAACAAAAACTGAGATTAAAAAAGAGCTTGAAGATATTTTACTGAATGGTTATGCTGTCAGCCACGGTGAACAAGATGCTGAAACGATCGGGATATCTTATCCGGTACGGGATCATACGGGTCAAGTTTGTGCGTCACTTGCGGTCAGCGGCCCGACTATACGTTTTTTCGGAGAACGCGGTCAACGGATTCAGGAAGAAACAAAGAAAACGGCGGAAGCTATTTCACAGGCACTAGGGTTTAAAATCAAAGGAGACACTTGAATAGTGTCTCCTTTGATTTTATAGATTTATTTATTTAATTTTTCATATTCTTTGCTGCTGGGCCATTTTGGAAGCATTTTTCTTAAAGGCTTATCTTTGCGATAGCCAAGCGCATATTCTGCCTGCATAATTGTATGAATTTCTCTTGTGCCTTCATAAATAACAGGTGCTTTAGAATTACGCAAATGTCTTTCAACAGGATATTCATTAGAATAACCGTAAGCGCCATGAATTTGCACAGCATCATTAGCGGATTCATTAGCGAAGTTACAAGCTTGCCATTTAGCGAGAGAAGTTTCCCTGGTGTTGCGAACCCCTTCATTTTTTAACTCACCGGCACGGTATACAAGTAAGCGCGCCATTTGCAATTTCGCTTCCATGTTAGCTATCATTTGTTGGACGAGTTGGTGCTTACCGATTTCTTGACCGAATGTTTTCCGTTCATGGCAATAATCGATGCTGGCTTCCAAGCAGGCCATAATGATGCCGCAAGCGCCTGCAGCCACGGTAAACCGTCCGTTATCTAATGCTGACATGGCAATTTTAAAGCCTTCCCCTTCTTCCCCTAATAGATTTTCCTTAGGGACCCTGACATTATCAAAGAAAATTTGACCGGTGTTGCCTGCACGAATGCCAAGTTTTCCCTTAATCGCTTTTGAAGAGAAGCCAGGCATCGTCCGTTCAACAATAAACGCTGAAATACCTTTATGAACCTTTTCTTTATCTGTATATGCAAACACAATAAAATGATCAGCCATATCACAAAGGGAAATCCATGTTTTCTCACCATTTAAGATATAATCGTCGCCATCGCGAACAGCAGTCGTTTGCATTGCTTTAACGTCAGATCCTGCATTCGGCTCTGTTAATCCATAGGCGGCAAGCTTTTCGCCTTTTGCTTGCGGTACTAGATATTTTTGCTTTTGTTGTTCATTGCCCCATTGTAAGAGGGTCATACTATTCAGTCCTGTATGAACAGATACAGCTGTCCGGAAGGCTGTGTCGCCTCTCTCCAGCTCTTCACAGACAATGGCTAATGAATTGTAATCCATGCCGCTGCCGCCGTATTCTTCTGGAATACAAACGCCCATTAAATTCAATTCGGCCAGTCTTTTATAAATATTTTTCTCCACATGATGATTGGCATCCCAATCCCCTATGTACGGCATAATCTCTTTATCAACAAATTGTCTAACCATTTTCCTTAACATTTCTTGTTCTTCAGATAATTTAAAATCCATTCAGATCAACTCCTATATGATTTTTTGATTTTTTAAGATTTCACATTCTTCCTCAGTTATCCCTAATTGTTTTAATATTTCATCTGTATGCTCACCGACCATTGGCGGCGGCAGTTCATATGAAACTTTAGTTCTTGACATTTTCAATGGACTTCCAACCATAGAGATTTTTTCACCGTTTGTATGATCCATCTCGATGACCATCTCGCGCGCTCTGACATGAGGATCTTGAAAGACTTCATCAATCTCTTGGATCGGCGCGCACGGGATGCCTTTTTCCCGGCATAAACGGATCCACTTATCTGTATTTTCCTGTGTCAGCTTTTCAAGGATCAATGCTTCCAGTTCTTCCCGATAAGACATGCGATCGGAATTTTTGATAAACCGCGGATCCTCTTTAAGCTCCGGTGCATTAATACAATCGGCAAACAATTGAAACTGGCGGTCATTGCCAACCGCAACGACCATTTCTCCGTCTTTTGTTTTAAAAGTTTGATACGGAGTAATATTAGGATGATAGTTTCCTAATCTTTTAGGAATTTTTCCAGATACTAAATAATTACTTGCAGTATTCACAAGACCGCTGATGGCTGCATCATATAAGGAAATATCAATGGCCTGCCCCAGACCTGATTTAGCCCTTTCTAATAAAGCGGATTGTACAGCAATGTTTGCGTATAACCCCGTCAGGACATCGGTTATGGCTACTCCGACTTTGGTCGGGCCGGAATCCTCGGAACCCGTGATACTCATAAAGCCGCTCATCGCTTGAATCGCAAAATCATATCCCGCAAGTTTGCTTAAAGGTCCGGTTTCTCCAAATCCGCTGATATGGCAATAGACCAGCTCAGGATGATCCGATTTAAGAGATTCATAGTCAAGACCCCATTTTTCCATTGTTCCCGTTTTAAAGTTGTGTATTAATACATCACTTCCTTTAATTAACCTTCTTAAAATATCTTTGCCCTTTTCAGATTTTAAATTGAGTGTTAAACCTTTTTTATTACGATTTGTACACAAGTAGTAAGCGCTTTCGCCTTTAACATACGGCGGGCCCCACCCTCGTGTATCATCATTGCCGCCAGGCGCTTCAATCTTGATCACTTCGGCTCCCAAATCGCCTAATATCATTGTGCAATAAGGTCCGGCTAACACTCTTGATAAATCTACGACTCGAATACCTGATAATGGGCCATTCAAATGAATCGCCTCCTTTATATCGGCGTTTAAAAATTGAAAATGCCAGAAACCGGCATAATTGCAGTATGCACAGTCACTGGCATCTATGTCTGAGTTATTGATACTGGCAGGTATCACATTCAGATCTTTCAGTGTATCTGGTAAATTCATTATTTTTATAAAATTATAACTCTACGTTTTTCTTGTGTCAATATTATAACTTTTTATTTTTAACATTTCTTTTGTTAGCTTGTCATATTTATAGAATAGACAAGTTCCGTTATAATGGAAATGGTTTATAACAAATGCAAATCCAGTTGTTTAGTTGAAAGCAAAACAATAAATGAAAAGTAGGTAACCTATTATGAAAGAATTGATTATGGAATTATTGAATTATATCATCAGTCTAGGCTATTTCGGCGTCGCCTTAGCCTTGATGATAGAAATTATTCCTAGTGAACTCGTATTAGCCTATGGCGGTTTTATGGTTTCGACCGGTCACCTGAATTTTGTTGGTGCCGTGATTGCCGGAACCATTGGCGGCGCTTTTCAACAACTCTTCCTTTACTGGATCGGTTATTATGGCGGCAGGCCTTTCCTGGAAAGGTACGGAAAATACTTATTAATACATAAAAAACACCTCGAGATATCAGAAATGTGGTTCAGAAAGTATGGTGTTGGCGTGATATTTTTTGCCCGTTTTGTTCCGGTCGTCCGCCAAGCTATCTCCATTCCGGCCGGCATTTCTAAAATGTCGCTTAATAAATTTATGGTTTTTACAATTTTAGCGCTTATCCCTTGGTCGATTCTATTTATTTATATCGGTGAACAGCTTGGCCAAAACTGGGGAAAAATTAAAGAGATCACAGCACCTTATATTGACGTATTTGCCATTGTTATAATCGCTGTGTTTGTCATCTTCCTCATTGTTAAATTCAGGCAGCGAAAATTTAAACCATAAAAAACCGGCCGATTGGCAATCTTTAAACTTATACTTTCTTCAACTTTTAAAAAATACGCCAGACATTAGCGTGCAAACTTTGCTAATGTCTGGTTTTCTATATACAATAAAGTAAGACTTCCATAAGCGGGGTCTTTTTCCCCGCTTATGGTTGCTCCGGGATAAACATGTGAGGAGGCGTTACAAATGAATGAAGATGTCAAAAAATACTTGCAAGAAAATCGTGATGCGCATCTGGAACAAATGAAAGAATTATTATCAATTCCAAGCATCAGCTCTCTTTCTGAACACAAGGAAGATGTTAAAAAGGCAGCTGAATGGCTGGCAATGGCCTTAAAAGAAGCAGGTGTTGAAAACGTTAAGGTGATGGAAACGAAACGGCACCCTGTCGTCTACGGTGATTGGCTTAAAGCAGAAGGAAAGCCTACTGTCTTAATTTACGGCCACTATGATGTACAGCCGGTTGATCCAATCGAACTTTGGGAAACACCGCCGTTTGAACCGGCGATCCGTGATGACAAAATCTATGCCCGCGGTGCAAGTGATGATAAAGGCCAAGTATTTATGCATATTAAAATGATCGAGGCAATTCTAAAAACTAAAGGTGAACTTCCTGTTAATGTAAAATTCTGCATTGAAGGCGAAGAAGAAATCGGCAGCCCTAATCTAGACCCATTTGTGGACGAGCACCATGACTTATTATCTGCCGACGTCTTACTTGTTTCCGATACAAGTATGCTTGAAAAAGGAAAACCGTCTGTTTGTTACGGACTGAGAGGTCTATGCGGCCTGCAAATCGATTTAAAAGGAGCAAAGGGCGACCTTCACTCGGGTATATTCGGCGGCGCTGTCCAAAACTCTATTCATGCCCTCGTTGAGCTGTTAGCAACAATGCATAATGACAAAGGACAAGTTACTGTTGAAGGATTTTATGACAAAGTTCGTCCATTAACCGATGAAGAAATGCAAACTTATGAAGAATTATCGAACGACGAAAAAATGAAAAAACAGCTCGGTGTTAAGGAATTGTTCGGTGAAGAAGGATATTCATCAATTGCTCGTACTTGGGGCAGACCGACATTAGAAATCAATGGCATTTACGGCGGCTTCCAAGGTGAAGGCATTAAAACCGTTATTCCTTCTGAGGCACACGCTAAAATCACTTGCCGTCTCGTTCCAGACCAAGATCCTAAGGAAATCGCCGATGCTATCGTTAAACATATCGATAAACATTTGCCGCCTGGTGTTACTGTTGAAACAACCTTGTTTGACCAAGCCAAGCCGTTTATCACACCATATGACCACCCTGCCATTGAAGCTGCAGGAAAAGCTTTAAAAGAAGCTTATCATGTTGATCCTACATATGCTCGTATGGGCGGATCTGTTCCAATTGTAGAAACGTTCAATACAAAACTCGGCCTGCCGGCTGTACTTATGGGCTTTGGTCTTGATGAGGAAAACTTCCATGCGCCAAACGAGCACTTTCATCTTGAAAACTTTGATAAAGGTTTAATGGCGCTTGTTGACTTCCTATTTGAACTTGAATATGCGGAGTAAAAATTTAAAGCTGTTGACAAATACGTCAGCAGCTTAATTTTTATATCATTTAGTTTAAAGTTTTATTTATTTGTAATGATTAGCTATGTTCTCCTGCGCCCGAAACTATTCTATATAAATGGCCGCTTCTTATTGTAAAGCTGTAAATTGGAAGACTCAAGTAGCAGCTTTGCAATAGTCAATCACAAACTTCTTAAACCCCTCTACAGCTGGTGATATATATTTTGCTTTTCTTGAAGCTAACCCAATTTTCCTTTGACACGTTAAATCATTGATTTCAATCAGTGCCATCCGGTTCGGGTCTATGTCTTTAGTTTTTGGAATCAGAGCAATCCCTAGACCTGCGGCAACCAGTCCGGCTAATGTTGCCACCTCTTCGCCTTCAAATACAATATCCGGATCAAAACCAGCTTTATCAGAAAGCCTGTCAAAAATAGAGCGCAAACTAAATCCTTTTTTCATACAGATAAAATCTTCTCCCTGAAGCTGAAAAAAAGAAACTGATTCTTGATCAGCGTATGGGTGACCTTTGGGTACACATATATAAAGAGACTCTAACAAAAGGTGGTCCCAATTGACGTCCGGATGATGAATCGGCGGTGAAGTTAAGCAAAGATCAACTTCTCCTTTTAATAATTTCTTCAGTAAAATCTCCGGCGCATTTTGAAATAACTGAAAACGTATGTCCGGATACTTTTTGCGATAAACCGCCAATAATTCCGGGATTAATTCATTCCCAAGAGTATGTAAAAATCCAACCGAAATTTCCCCTTTATCCGGCGATATCATATCTTGTACCTCTTGCTTTCCTTCTATAATAACATCCATCGCTTTTTCGACTTTTTCCCGAAACAATTGCCCATAACGATTCAGCTTAATTGAACGGCCCTGTCTGTCAAATAACGGAGCACCTAATTCCACTTCTAATTTAGAAATAGCCCGGCTGAGTGCCGGCTGGGAGACCGATAATTTGTCAGCTGCCTTTGTCATATGTTCCAGGTCAGCCACTGTTCTGAAATACTCTAACTGGTACCATTCCACCCTACATTCCCTCCCTTTAATTAATTTTCACGTCATATATTAATTATAACGTATATGCATTAAAACAATGCAAATAATAAATTGGACTTATGCAAAATATAGGGATACCATAAAAGTGGAAACCCTATATTAGAAGGTGAAGAACATTGACTTATATTGAACGAGGAACAAAGCACTATTGGAAATCCAATCTGGCTTTATTCTTTGGCGGGTTTGTAACTTTTTCGATTCTTTATACAACCCAGCCATTAATGCCGATTTTTTCTAAGCATTTCGGTATTTCACCATCTGTTGCCAGTCTTAGTCTTTCTTTTTCGACAGGCGTATTAGCCATTTTTATGCTGATTGCTGCAGCTATTTCCGATGCTGTAGGAAGAAAACATATCATGATATTTTCAATGGTTGCTTCTTCAATTTTAACGATAATCACAGCTTTCAGTCCTAATTTTACGACCATACTCTTACTAAGAGCGCTGCTTGGGGTCGTTGCGGCCGGTGTCCCGTCGCTTGCCATGACTTATGTTAATGAAGAATATCACCCGAAAAGTCTTGGGCACGTGATGGGACTCTATGTTAGCGGTACTTCAATCGGCGGTATGTACGGACGTATCGTTATTGGCGGTATCACTGATTTCTTTTCTTGGCAAATCGCTTTTTTGTTTATTGGAATAACTAGTCTAATTATTAGCTTTTTGTTTTGGAAATTCCTTCCCGATTCCCGCCATTTTACTGCAAAACGCGTATCTGTAAGTTCTTTCTTGCAATCACTTGGCGGACATCTTAAAAATCCGGGACTAGTTTGTATTTTTGCGATTGCTTTCTTGCTGATGGGCGGTTTTGTCACCATGTTTAACTATATTGGTTATCTTTTATCGGAAAAACCTTATTCATTAAGCCAGTCTGTTATCGGTTCATTATTTATTGTCTATATCATGGGGACATTCAGCTCAACATGGATGGGTCATTTGGCAGATACAAAAGGACGGGCAAAAGTTATTATGATATCTGCCGTTATCATGTTGGCCGGAATTTTACTAACCTTAGTTCCAAGCTTGATTATAAAAATAATCGCCATGGCTGTATTTACATTTGGCTTCTTTGGCTGCCATTCAGTAGCCAGCGGCTGGGTGGGCGATAGAGCTAAGCAGAATAAATCACAAGCTTCATCATTATATTTGCTATTCTATTACGCAGGATCAAGTTTAGTTGGCGCTTTTGGCGGTTACTTCTGGAGCATCTTTGGCTGGAGCGGTATTGTTGGACTAATTAGTGTCCTTATTGCAGCATCGTTTGTACTCACAGTCATCAGTTTCGCTTTAGAAAAAAAAAGAAACTGTAAAAAAAGACTGTTATTATCGTCAAGCACAATAATTTTTCTATTAAAAAAGCTGTCGAGATCAGATCTCGACAGCTTTTTATATTAAGCATTTTCTTGTAATTTTCTTCTAAGCACCATTTGAAGGATACCGCCGTTGCGGTAGTAATCAACTTCAACTTCACTGTCAAAGCGGGCAACGACTTCAAAGTTGGTTGTTTTGCCGTTTTCATCAGTCGCAGTGGCTTTAAGAAGCTGCTGCGGTTTAACATTTTCATCAATATCAACTGTAATCGTTTCTTTGCCGCTTAAACCAAGCTTATCAGCATTTTCCCCTTCTTTGAATTGAAGCGGAAGAACACCCATCATAACAAGGTTGCTGCGGTGAATTCTTTCGTAGCTTTCAGCAATAACTGTCTTAATGCCAAGAAGGTTTGTACCTTTTGCGGCCCAGTCACGGGAACTTCCCATACCGTAATCTTTGCCGGCAAGAACAACAAGACCTGTGCCGTCTTCTTTATACTTCATGCATGCATCATAAATAGGCATTACTTCATCAGTAGGCCAATAAGTCGTATAGCCGCCTTCTGTACCCGGTGCGATTTGGTTGCGGATACGTACGTTTGCAAAAGTACCTCTCATCATGACTTCATGGTTGCCGCGGCGTGAACCGTATGAGTTAAAGTCGGCAGGTTTGACGCCTTTTTCGATAAGGTATTTGCCAGCTGGGCTGTTTTTCGCAATCGCACCTGCTGGTGAAATGTGGTCAGTTGTCACGGAATCACCGAATTTGCCTACGACACGCAAGCCTTTAAGGGGTTCGATTTTTCCTGGTTCAGCTGATAAGTTCTCAAAGAATGGCGGATTTTGAATATATGTTGAGTTTTCATCAAAATCATAAAGCTTGCCTTCGCTCGTATCAATTTCATTCCAGCGTTTATTTTGTTCGAAGACACGTCCATATTCTTTCTTGAACATTTCAGGGCTGACTGACTTAGTCATCACTTCTTCAAGTTCTTCAGGTGTTGGCCAGATATCTTTGAAGTAAACATCATTGCCGTCTTTATCTTTGCCGAATGAATCATTTTGCAAATCAAAGTTGACTGAACCTGCTAATGCATAGGCAACGACTAACGGCGGAGAAGCAAGATAGTTTGCTCTGACTAACGGGTGAATCCGTCCTTCAAAGTTACGGTTGCCAGACAGAACGGCAGCAACAGTCATGTCTCCATCCGTAATGGCTTTCTCAACTTCTTCAGGAAGCGGACCGGAGTTACCGATACATGTTGTACATCCATATCCGACTGTATTAAATCCAAGATCATTTAAATAAGGTGTTAATCCTGCATCTTCCAGGTAATCTGTAACAACTTTAGAACCAGGTGCTAAGCTTGTTTTTACATAACTGGGCACCTTCAAACCTTTTTCAACGGCTTTTTTAGCTACAAGACCGGCGCCGAGCATAACGCTTGGGTTTGAAGTGTTTGTACAGCTTGTAATAGCCGCAATAACAACCGCACCGGTTTTAAGCGCGATTTCTTTGCCGTCAGGATGCTTAACAGTGACTTCTTTTTTAATTTCATCTTCACCTAAGCCGAAGCCGTGGTTACCTGCTTCACTGACAAGCGCTTTGTTAAATTCATCTTTCATTTGAGAAAGAGGAATAAGGTCTTGCGGACGCTTAGGACCTGATAAAGAAGGTTCAACAGTTGAAAGATCAAGTTCAATCACTTTTGTAAATCTAGGATCTTTTGCGTCAGGTATATAGAATAAACCGTTTGCTTTACAGTAGGCTTCGACAAGCTTAATTTGTTCTTCGCTGCGGCCAGTAAGACGCATGTAATTTAAAGTCTCTTCGTCCACAGGGAAGAATGTTGCTGTGGCACCGTTTTCAGGTGACATGTTAGAAATTGTCGCACGGTTGGCAAGAGACATTGTCGCCATACCAGGACCGAAGAATTCAACAAACTTGCCTACAACGCTTTCAGCACGAAGCACTTGAGTCACTTTTAGCGCTAAGTCAGTTGCAGTTGTACCGTCTGGAAGTTCGCCAGTCAGCTTAACACCGATAACTTCAGGAACCGGGAAGTAAGAAGGCTGACCAAGCATGCCGGCTTCAGCTTCAATACCGCCGACGCCCCAGCCAAGAACGCCAAGACCGTTAATCATAGTCGTGTGCGAGTCTGTACCTACTAATGTATCAGGGAATGCGATATATTCACCATTTTCTTCTTCATTCGCGTGAACGACTGAAGCTAAGTATTCTAGGTTAACTTGGTGAACGATGCCTGTTGCAGGCGGAACGGCACGGTAATTTTCGAATGATTTTTGTGCCCATTTTAAGAATTTATAACGTTCAATATTTCTTTCGAATTCTTTCTCCATGTTATACTTTAAAGCTTCATTTGATGCAAAGCGGTCAACTTGAACAGAGTGGTCAACAACAAGATCAACCGGTTTCTCAGGATTAATCTTATCAGAATCGCCGCCCATATCCGCCATAGCTTTTCTTAATGAAGCTAAGTCAACAACAACTGGTACGCCAGTGAAGTCTTGAAGGATAATACGGGAAGGATTAAAAGGAACATCTATCTCTTTATTTAGTCCCTCTGTTCCCCATTTTGCCAGGTTTTCAACGTGTTCTTTTTTAATAACTCTTCCGTCATATTGGCGCAATACAGACTCTAGTAAAACCTTAATAGAATAAGGAAGTCTCTCAATGTCACCAAATTGTTTTAATGCGTCCAACTTATAGTAATGATACGTTTTACCGTTTGCAGAAAACGTATCGCGAGCTTGATAGACATCTTGCTTCGCTTGATCTTTTGTAGAAGTTGGCATCCCATTCACTCCTTTTACGACAGTTTTCACAAAATCGTAGAAAAACTTACATTCCTATAATAAATCAAAATGATACATAAGTAAAATTCAATGAGGTTATGATTCATCATAAGCGGAACTTATCTTACGAATCGCAGCCGCTATATCCTCACATTCCGTATCTGTCACGGTTCGACAATCAATTAGAAAATCGTCTTCATGAATACGGCCGACAATAGGCGGGTCACCTTTTCTTAATTGCCAGGCTAAGGTTTGAGAAGCCAGCTTCTTGTGCTTGATAGCGATTCCGTAACTTTCTAAATCAATATCAGGCATTGTGCCCCCTCCTATCGGAGAGCGAAGCGGCACTAAACGGCATGCAAAACCGTGAATCCTCTGTAATTTTTGCAGAAGCAACAGCGCGCGCCTTTTTACAAGTAAACTTTTCTCCATAATCCGGTTCAATGTCGGATTTTCGGAAACGCCATGGTCACCTGAAAAATATGACTGTATGGCCGCAGAAAGGGCCGCGAGCGTCATTTTATCAACGCGGAATGTTCTCATCAGCTGGTGCTTTTTTAATCGATCTATTAAAACTTTCTTACCTAATATAATTCCGGCCTGCGGACCTCCAAACAGCTTGTCTCCGCTGCACGATATTAAATCCGGTCCTTCCTGTAAAATATTTTCTACGACAGGCTCCCGGCCGATACCGTATTGATTAAAATCAAAAAAAGCGCCGCTGCCAAGATCTTCATAAAAAATAATGCCATGCTTTTCTGCAATCCCTGCCAGGCTTTCTCTGGAAACAGAAGACGTAAAACCTGTGATATTAAAATTGCTGCGATGAACTTTCAAAACCATTGCGGTCTCATCAGTGATCGCTTGTTCGAAATCTTCAATGTGTGTCTTATTTGTTGTCCCTACCTCAACAAGCGCGGCATCACTCTCTTCCATAATCGATGACACACGAAAAGAACCGCCGATTTCAACGAGTTCACCGCGGGAGACAATCACTTCTTTATTTTTAGCAAAGGCCCGCAAAATCAAAAAGACTGCTGCAGCATTGTTATTAACGACTGCGGCTGCTTCAGCCCCTGTCAGTTTTGTGAGCAGCCATTCAATATGATCGTGACGGCTGCCCCGTTCGCCGGTTTCTAAATTAAACTCAAGATTGGTATAGTTTGTTGCAGCTGAATAGACCTGTTTGGCGGCCTGCTCGCTCATTCGCGCCCTTCCCAAATTAGTATGTAAAATGACGCCAGTGCCGTTAATCACCTTCCGTATAGGCGAGTTTATAAGCATCGAGGCTTTCTTTGTGAATCTTTGGCAGACTTCGTTGTATATATCATTTTGGCTGCCTGTTACTGTTTGATTTCGCAGCTGTTGCCTGACCTCATCAACAGCTTCTTGAGCTAACAGCGTTAAATATTTTTCGCCAATTCCTTTTTGACTTAATAATTGGTATTCTTGGCTGTCTTGTATTTTTTTAATAGATGGCAAATGCCGGAGCTGATTTTCCATATAACCCTCTGTTTAACGTTTTTATTAATAATTTGTTATTATTATATTATATCAGGTTATTTAACCTAATAAAGTCTGGTTGGCGAATGAAGCTGGAATCTCTAAGTACATAAAAAAAATCCGGCTCTGACCCAACCTCTAGGACAGGAGGATCAAGTTATGGCTGATCTAAGAAGACTTACCAAAATGTCATCCAAAGGCGGCTGAGGATGCAAATTAGGTCCTGAGGACTTGGCGCAAGTTTTGCGTCAATTACCAAAACAAAAAGAAGATCCAAACCTCCTTGTCGGAACAGATACTTCTGATGACGGCGGGGTTTATAAATTAACTGATGACATTGCTCTTATTCAAACAATCGACTATTTTACACCGGTTGTTGATGATCCATACATGTTTGGCCAAATTGCGGCGGCCAATGCATTAAGCGATGTATATGCTATGGGGGGAACCCCGAAAACGGTATTAAACATCGTCGGTTATCCTATGGAAGTTTTAGGTCCGGACATGCTAAGTGAGATATTAAAGGGTGCAGCTGATAAAGTTGCTGAAGCTGATGCTGTTACTGTCGGCGGTCATTCGATTGATGATCAGGAGCCAAAATTCGGCTTAGCAGTCACCGGTCTCGTCCACCCGGAAAAATATTATCAAAATGTCGGCGCTAAACCCGGCGACTCAATCGTACTCACTAAACCGATCGGGATCGGTATTCAAACGTCTGCTATTAAGCGTGACCGCATGACTGATGAAGCAATACACAAAGTCAGTCAAGTGATGGCCATGCTGAATAAAACGGCAGCAGAATCATTGAAAAAATACCATCCTCATGCTGTGACTGACGTGACCGGATTCGGGCTATTGGGACATGCTTACGAAATGGCGTCAGGAAGCCATGTATCAATGTCTATCAATATAGGCAATGTCCCTGTATTGAATGGGACCGAAGAATTGGCTTTAGACGGTGTTATTCCAGGCGGAAGCAAGAAAAATTTGGCCTGGCTTGACCTGAACACATCATTTGATCAAAACATACCTGATCATCGGAAACTAATTTTAGCTGATGCAGTTACTTCCGGCGGACTGCTTATTAGTTTGCCTAAGCAGGAAGCTGAACAATATGTCATGGATTTGCATGATAAAGGTATAAGTGACGCAGCCATTATCGGTGAAGTCAAAAACAAATCCGAGAAGATAATTGAAGTATTTTAAAAAGGCTGCGAATATCACCTTTGAGTGATATTCACAGCCTTTTCGGCTTTTCCCTTTTGTGGTACCCGGAGCACTTTACGTATAACAACAATTGAAAACCTTATCCAGACAAAAAAGGTTGCAACTATTCATTATACGTTTAGTTTTTGTTCCCGAAATCCATTTCAATCTTGCCATCTTTAAGTTGAAGATAAGCATTAAATGTTTTCCCGCTTTTGCTTTTAAATCCTTTAATAAGATTTGTCTTTTGTGCCGATAGTAATTTCTTTAAATTCGTTTTGCTGATTTTTTTGCCTAAAAATAACTTTGGCAAAGTGAATCGGCAACCATTTTGATAACCGCTGCAGCCATAAAATTTCCCTTTGTCAACGATATAACCTTTTTTACATGACGGACAGGCGCCGATCATCTTTTCATTTTGCGCTTCTTCTATATTGTGCTCGATGGAAATAGATGCTAATTGACTTGGCGTTTGTTCAATTAAATGACAGATAAATTTGTTGATATTTTTTAAAAAGACTTCTTTTGTCTTTTTCCCTTCCCCAATTAATCGTAAAAATTTTTCCCATTGTGCTGTCATTTCGGGCTTAGACAATAGATTCCCTTCAACTGACTGACAAAGGATTTCACCTTTTTTAGTGACTTCGACTTTATTTTTCTTAATGGCGATGTATTCCCTGTTTTTTAGCGTTTCGATGATACTTGCCCGGGTAGCCTCTGTACCAATCCCTTCAATGTCTTTAAGAATCTGCTGCGCGTCCTCATCCTCAATTGCCCTGCCGCACGTTTTCATCATGTTAATAAGCTGGCCTTCGGTATATGGTCTGGGCGGTTTTGTGACATCCTCTTTGATTGCCGGTTTCACAAGGGCAGGTTCACCTTCACGCATAGCAGGCAACTTCGGCTCCTGTTCTTTTTCTTTGTCTTCATGTTCATGTAAGAATAGAGATTTCCAACCCTTGACTTTTTCAATCTTTCCACTGGCTTGGAAGACTATCCCTTTTACATCTGCTTCAACATTCGTTTCTTCATATTGATAGTCAGGCGCAAACATCGCTATTGTATTTAAAAGCACTTCAAAATATATATTTTTTTCTTTAGCATTTAAGCCTGCCAGTGTTTTTTGCGATGGCACTGTTTTCGTTGGAATAATGGCGTAATGTTCCTGGACTTTCGAACTGTCTACATATCGTTTGCGTGCTGCTGGATAAGCGACCTCAAAAGAAACGTTAGCTACAGACTGATAAGCTGACAAATGACCTTTTAAATAAGCAAATTCGCTGTTCGTAATATAGTTGGCGTCCGTTCTGGGATACGTCAATAACTTTTTCTCATACAAACGTTGCACCGTTTGTAAGACGGATGACGGACTATATTTCCATCTTTTATTGGCCTTGGATTGCAGGGTTGAAAGACTGTGGAGCTTAGGAGACTTTGTTTGTTTTAATTCCTTTGTAAGTTTAGTAATATGCCCATTTTCCTGTTCTTGTAAGCCGTGTTTTACTAACAGTGCTTGAACATCCTCTTTTTTTGTAAAACGCTCTTTATATCTGGCTTTAAATACCCCATTCTGAACGTTGACATCAGCATATAGTTCAAAAAACGGCTCCGGCTTAAAATTGTTGATTTCTTGCTGCCGGGTATAAATCATATACAAAGTTGGCGTCTGAACTCTCCCTATACTAAAGGCGGCACTGATGCCTTTTTTCTGTAACAATAATGAATACAGAGGAGAAGCGTTCATGCCGACCAGCCAGTCTGCTATTTGCCGGGATTGGGCTTCTTCATAGATTGATAGATATTGATGGCCCGGTTTCAAATTTTTAAAACCCTTTTGAATCTCGGCAACTTCTAAAGAATTAATCCACAAACGCTTTGTTGGCTTATGTTCAGCCCCCGCATGACGAATAATGCTCCGGGCAATGTTTTCCCCTTCCCGATCCGCGTCTGTTGCAACAATGATTTCATCAGCCTGATTGAGTAAATTTTTAACAATATTAAATTGCTTTTTCTTATCCCTTGGCACATCAAACTTGAAGTGATCCGGAAGAATAGGAAGATTATCTAAACGCCATTTCCCCCATTCCTTTTTATAATCGCCAGGTTTTACAAGTTCAACTAAATGACCGAACCCCCACGTGATAATTGCATGGTCTTGAAAATACCGGTGGTCAGTAACCACTATGTAACCGTCTTTTTTGGCTGTTTTCTGAAAGGCATCGGCATACGCTCTTGCTTGGCTGGGTTTCTCCGCAAGTATTAATACTAATCCCATTTATAAGTCAACCTTTATTTAATATTTTGTAAGAAGTAAGTCTTGTTCGATGTTTTTATTTTTATAAAGTTCATTAATCAATTATAAACCAGTTACTCTTCTTGAACTATTAACTAATTTCCTATTTTATTATTATGATTAAAGGATAATTGGACTGACTAGATAATAATATAAATATACGTTATTAAATTAAATATCCTGGGTTGAATCCGGGCTGGTTAATATCAATTTTCCTCCAAGATAAACCAAACCATAAATGCCCAGCCAAAAAAATCGATTAACAATTAACACGTATATAATGAAATACCTTTTAAAAATCGGTTGGGGTAAAAAAATTACAATGGAATTAATAAAGTGAATAACTATAGGAGGTCAATATTATATGAACTTGAATATACCAGAACAAGTCAATTTATATGATGAAATAGAAAAACAATCCAAATTAAATCCAAATAAGATCATTATCGAAGATCAAGGCGGCTCACTTTCATATAGTCAATTTTTGTTTTTAGTAGATGCTTTAAGTAAGAAAATAAACGAATTCATCTCTCACGAAGAAAGAGTAGGTTTATTTTTACCGAACGTCATCGGCCAAGTCACTGCCTTGTTTGCCCTGTTTAAAAATGGCCAAACGCCGTGTTTATTAAATTTTTCGATGGGAACGCAAAATATTATTGATTGCATGGAAACAACAGCTTTGCAAACGGTTATTACATCAAGGGAATTTGTCGAAAAAGCTCAGTTATCGTTAGTGGTTGAAGAAATGCAAAAAAACGTCAAGATCATTTATCTGGAAGATTTAAAAGAAGGGATGGATTCAGGCCATAAAGTTGCCAGACGAGTTGACGTGCCCTCAACAAGAAAAGGAAAATCGACAGAGATTATTTTATTTACCTCAGGGACTGAAAATAAGCCGAAAGGTGTTATTCTCACGCATCGGAATATTTATGCAAATATCAGGCAAGTTTTATCCGTTGTTGATATAAATGAAAAAGACCGCATATTTAATCCGCTGCCATTGTTTCACGCTTTTGGACTGACAGTGGGCGCTGTCCTTCCTTTTGTTGCTAATGTCAAATCATTTTTATATTCCTCCCCTCTGCATTATAAAGAAATCCCAAAAATGATCCAGAAGGACAAAAGCACAATTTTTGTAGCGACCAATACTTTTTTTGATCATTATGGCAAATACGCAACAAGGGAAAACCTTGAGACGCTTCGAATTGTTGTATCAGGAGGAGAAAAGCTTAAAAAGGATGTCTTTGATAAATACCAACGTGACTTTGGCATTACAATTTTACAAGGATATGGGGCGACTGAGACATCTCCCATTATTGCATTAA
The DNA here is from genome assembly GCF_042665295.1 of Scopulibacillus cellulosilyticus. Taxonomy (NCBI): domain Bacteria; kingdom Bacillati; phylum Bacillota; class Bacilli; order Caryophanales; family Sporolactobacillaceae; genus Scopulibacillus; species Scopulibacillus cellulosilyticus. The sequence goes on along the minus strand of NZ_JBHTCO010000005.1, from coordinate 118,628 downwards.
ATACTCCTGATTTTAATAAGGAAGGATCAGTCGGAAAACCGCTCCCCTTAATGAAATGTAAGATTGATCAAGTTGAAGGGATTAATGAAGGCGGTAACTTGTTACTGAAGGGACCAAATGTCATGAAAGGTTATCTTATTCATGGAAAGGGATTCATTCCATGCGGGGAGTGGTTTGAAACTGGAGATATAGTGACCATTGATGACGAAGGCTATATCTTTATTATCTCGAGATTAAAACGCTTTGCCAAAATTGCCGGCGAAATGATTTCATTAAATAAGATTGAGGAACTTGCATTAGAGTGTTTTGGAACATCTTCCTTTTATACTGTGAGCACCCCTGAGAAGCGAAAAGGTGAAAAGATTATTATGTTCACCACAGAAAAGGACATTACTGAGAAAGCGTTTAAAACATTCATCAAACAAAAGAAAATATCATCATTATATTATCCTAAAAAAATTGAATATATTGATGAGGTCCCGCTGCTTCATAGCGGTAAACCAAATTATCAGAAATTAGAGGAAATGGCTAAAGGAAATGATAAATAGTTGTTCTTTAACTAAGCAAATTCAAAAATTAACATAAAGACAAGCAGTTAAGTTGTTCTTGGAGTGGTTATAAGCGTTACTCTTTGTTATAAATATCACGTTTTTTTAATAAAAAACGTGATATTTATTTTAATGGAGGGTTTGTCTGACCTGCTAACCAGCCAGTCCTCTTTTACCTTAGCCAACTTCTTTTGTTTCCTTCCCGCTTCGTCCAACCAATTGCGTCACAGCACTCCAAGAATGGTATCAGATACTTTCTTGATAGACCCAGAATTTCCTTAGCTTCTTGAACTGTAAACAAATCATTGGTATTGTCCTTCAATAAATGAACATGGTTATAAAAAACTTCATGTTTTACAAGGTGGTCTTTATCAAGCGAGACGGCCTGCTCTGTGTTAATTAAAAATTGCCTTAATTCATTTTGATAGTTATCTGGAATTTGCTGTGACTCGCAAATGGCTGTCCATGTGTCAATTTGTAATCCTTGTTCATTCAGACTGTCGATAGCGTTTGACATTCTGGTTCGCCATGCTTTTGGCAAATAAGGCTTAAATTCAGCAATGCGAATCACATGTTGATCAACAATTATTTTACGCTCATCCCTTAATTGCTTGAAGGATTTCTGAACTAACGAATTTGGCGCATTGACTGTTTTCAGCCATTCTGCTTTTTGCTGCCCCATTCTCATAGTGAATGTCTCGTGGTAGCGCTGTAATGCTTGAAGGAGTTTCGTCTTTATTTTTTCAAGCGTATCTTTTAATCCATATTGCCCTTTATCCAATGAAACAATGATGTTTTTTTCAAGTTGATCATAAATTACCTTTTCACATTCATCTGCCGTAAGCCCCGTCACTCGAATAAGTCCTTCTTTATCAAGGACCGTTTGTTCATAAAGCGCTTGGATAACTAATTCATCAGGTGTGCCTTTTGCTTTCTGTTCAAGCTGCCTGACTGTTTGTTCACCAAATTTATGCTTTGAAACCTGTACATCAATCACAACACCGCCGCCGATTGTTTCAACTGGTGTCGGACGCCTTAATATAAAACGGTCGCCCTTTTTTGCTACAATAGGCTTATCTAATTGCAGCTGTGCGTAAAAGCGTTCCCCTGCACCTGCTTTATTTCTGTCAAAAAGGATAACTTTACCCATGGCAACAGCCGTACCAATATGACATACAACCGGCATCCGCTGTTTAATAGGATATTCTATGTCTTTCAGTATTTGAACATCGACATCAATACGGTCTGTCGGTGTGTATACCTTTTCATCGGAAACAAGAACATCTCCTCTTGTCAGTTCATCCCGTGAAAGACCTAACAAATTAATAGCAGCCCTTTGTCCTGCAAAAGCAATCTTCTTATCTTCATGGTGAACCTGAATGCTTCTTGCTTTTGTCTTTTTTCTTTTTGGCAAAAGGATGAGTTCTTCTCCTTCTTGGATATTGCCATTAAAAATAGTGCCTCTGGCAATCGTCCCGAAACCATGTAAGGTGAATACATCGTCAACAGGCAATCGAAATGGTTCATTGATATTTTTTGGTTTTAATGTTTGACACTTTCTAGTAATCGCTTGTCTTAATGAATCAATCCCTTCTCTAGTTAAACTGTCTACCTTAAATATTTGCGCTCCGGAAAAAGGAGTTTCAGAGAAAGCCTCTTTGACTTCACTCTCAACAAGGGTAAGCCATTCTTCATCGACCAAACCAACTTTTGTTAGAATAATAAACGCATCTTTTAATCCCAGTAATGTTAAAATATCGATATGTTCTTTTGTTTGCGGCATTATTCCTTCGTCTGCCGCAATAACGATCAAGACCATATCGATCCCGGCAACGCCGGCGATCATTTGCCGAATGAACTTCTCATGACCGGGTACGTCAATAACAGCGGCACGATGGTCAGCGTCAAAATTCAAATAGGCAAATCCATTCTCAATGGAAATATGGCGTTCTTTTTCATCCTTTAAACGGTCTGTTTCAATATGAGTTAAAGCTTTTGTTAAGGCAGTTTTGCCATGATCAATATGTCCCGCAACACCGATTGTGATATTTGATTCCATTTTCCCGCTCCTTTCCTGTTTAATTTTAAACCTCAGTTATGTACACATTTATTAGTAAAACTTCTTAAAAAATAGGCAGCATACTTTCCTCTTTTAATTGCTTTAACACTATAACTCTTGATACCTTAAATATAATACAATATGAGGCCAGAGCAAATATGCCATAACTTCAGCGCCCCCTCTTGCTATGTCTTTAAAGCTTAACCTTAGCCTTTTCACTATAAATAAAAATGCTGAACAAATTAGAAAAACTTGTTCAGCATTTTCCCCTATAAGTACTCTATTTTGTCAACATTGTTGCATTTTGACTGGCACTTTGACTATTGTAGGTTCGGAAATGATGCTCCAGCTGTTCAAGTGTTACACCTCTGGTTTCCGGCATGAATTTTTTTACAAATAAGATAGCTGCTATTCCAAGAATTACAAAGACAAAGAACGTTGTGGACAGCCCAATGCTGGCAAGCAATACCGGGAAAGTAAGACCAATAATGAAGTTCATGATCCAAAGGCAAAATACGCATAACCCCATCCCGGCTCCCCGTAAACGCATTGGGAAAATCTCTGAAAGCACAAGCCATGTGACCGGTCCAACTGACCCTTGCATAAAGGCAAGAAACATAACTGTTAATGAAAGGACAACAAACGGAAGTGCTGTTGTTCCTTTTAGCAATATTGAAAATATTCCAATAAGCAGAAGTGCTGTGGTTGTACCAGCCAAACCAATGATCAGCATTGGACGGCGGTTAATTTTACCAAGCAGCCAAATACCTATTAAACATGCTGCAACTGAAATAATGCCATTCGCAATATTGCCGATAAGTGCAGCCTCTGTTCCAAAACCTGCATCCTTTAGAATTTCTGTACCATAGTACATAATTGAGTTAACGCCCGTAATTTGGTTTACAAGGGCGACTCCTATCCCGATAAACACAAGACGTCTCACCCACGGGACATTCAAATCTTTTAAGGTTACTTTCTCCCTTTTTATCTTGGCCTCTTCATCAACAGCTGCTTCAATTTCTTTAAGTTCCGATTTAGCCCGATTCTCTTCGCGTATCTGCCTGAGGACACGCAAGGCGTCTCCAAATTTCCCCTTCGATGCAAGGAAGCGCGGGCTCTCAGGAACAATAAGCATGCCGAACCATAAGACAACTGCAGGAATTGAGGCAATAACCAGCATGTACCTCCAAACATCTCCGCTTTCACCTAAAGTACTGCCAATAATAGCATTAAAAGTGAAAGCCAAAAATTGCCCGGAAACGATCATCAGTTCATTTTGGCTAACCATGCGTCCCCGGCGCTCCGCAGGTGACATTTCTGCTAAAAAGGTCGGTACTGTTACCGACGCACCGCCTACGGCAAGTCCCAGTAAGAAACGGCAAATAACCATAACCGTTGTGTTTGGTGAAAAGGTACATCCCAACGCAGCAATAAAGAACAAGATTGCAAGTGAAAGAATCGTTTTGCGACGGCCATTTCGATCTGACAGCCTCCCTCCGAATATTGAACCAAATGCGGCGCCTAAAAGCAGTGAACTTGTAACCAGCCCCTGAGTGAACGGATTGAGGTTGAGCTGATCGGGTTGAGACATATAAGGCAAGGCGCCATTGACAACACCCGTGTCGTATCCAAAGAGAAGTCCTCCAAATGTCGAAACGATCGTAATAGTTCGCAGAAATGCCTTCGGGGTGCGTTGTTTCTGTATTGTTTCTGAACCTATTTCTGCAGAGACTGTATCCGCTAATTGTTTTTTCATATATACTCTTCTCCTCCTAAGGATTAAGTGCATTTTTCAAAACATTATATAAGCAATAAAGAATCCCTAACAAGAAATCGCTTTCAAAACAGTCAACAAATATTATGATAGTTAGCATAATCACCGAATACTTTGTTTAAATACCGACTAATAATATTTATTTTTAAATAAAGATTGCTTTATTAAAAACTCACCTCCAAACTTCCAATGTAATCGATTGCATTCATTCAAAAAAATTTACGATATAACTTTTTATAATGGCTTTCAAAAATAACTATTAACAAGTTCATTCTAAAGTATCGATTCATTTTCTATTAACGATTTTAAAAAAATCCAGCTCCCAAATTATTTAAGTTTGAAATTGAATGTAATCGATTGCAAAAATCTATTGAAATATATACTATAAATATATAATATAAAAAATTATCTGTCAATATTTTTAATAAAAATTTTATAGTAAAGAAGGGTACCTTATTAACCTTATTATAAGACTTTTAAGACACCCTCTTCTCTGCGCTTTTTAATTCGTACCAGGCAGTCTTAATAAACTAGCTATTCAAAGTTTACCCAAACTGCACCTTTATCGGCTGACCGCACACAATTTTCAATCCAGCGAACACCTTCCAAACCTGCGTCGATGTCAGGATATACAAGATTTTTTAAGGTTTCTTCATCTCCTCGGTTTTTAGCATCCATAGCAATGGCAAATTTGAGATAAATATTTGCCCAAGCATCAGACAAGCCTTCTTGATGCAGCGCCGCCAGCCTTTCATCGGTATTACAGCTGTCATCCAAATAAGACATACCGCGAATCAAGGTTTGGACAGGTTCTCCTTGAACTTCATAGGTTAATTCATTAGGTTTGCTGTCCCACCATTCCAAGCTCGCCTTAGAACCAACAATGCGGATTCTGTGGCCATCCATGCATCCCGCGTTAATAGAAGATGTCCACATAGTTCCTACTGCGCCATTTTCATAGTGCATGAGAATATGGGCATTGTCCTCTAATGGTGCACGGCTTCCGACAAAACTTTGTCGGTCACATAGCAACTCTTTTATTTTCATATGCGGCATGATCAACTGAGACATATAATAAGTATGGGTAGATAGATCCCCCAAAACAAAACTTGGTCCGGCAACTTTAGGGTCAACACGCCATTTTTGCGCTTCACTTGTTTTATCCGCTTCATCATTACAACTGAAACCGTGAGTATACTGCAAATCTACCACGCGAATCTCGCCGATTTTTCCTTGCTCAATCATTGCACGCATTTGCAGAAGCATTTGGTTACCGGAAAAACCATAAGTGACGCCGACTATTTTTCCTTTTTCCTCTGCCAAGGCCTTAACTTCTCTCACTTCATCAGAAGTAAAAAACAATGGTTTTTCGCAAATAACGTGTAATCCCGCCTCTAAAGCTGCCTTGCATATTTCATAATGGGTTCCGTTAGGCGTTGCAATGGAGACAGCCTCAATGCCATCCTCTCTCTTTGCTTCTTCAGAAAACATCGTTTGATAGTCCGGATACAAACGGTCTTCTGCAACACCGAGATTGACACCAAAATCCTTACCTCTATCAGCGTCTATATCAAATGCCCCTGCCACTAATTGAAAAGCCGTATTATCCCTAAGTGCACCGGTACGGTGTTTATATCCGACCTGGCTGCTCCGGCCGCCGCCAACCATTGCCCAGCGCAATGGCCTTGAAATTTTTTTCTCTCCATTTAACATAGTAAGTCCTCCTTTTTAAATGAAAAGCCTTTATATTTCATAGATTAATAGCGAAGAAACACTAGTGTAACCGCTTTATTTCGGTTGGATATCCAATCAATCATTAATGATTTATAGTGTCATTATAGGACAACGCCTCACCATTTTCTTTATATTATCAAGACTTGTTTTTGTCTTTTGAAGACATCTTGCTTAAAATAAAGAAAACTTGCCGATTGGCTAGCCTTAGAAAGTGAAGACAGAGGCTTAGTTGCCTTTTACTGATATGACTGAAGCTGTCAAGCTCCTTGCACTTTTTATGTGCGATGCTGATTTTTGAGCGATCTTAAGCACAAAGAGCACAATTTAGTGTTCTTCACTGCAACTTTATATGGAGCAGCGGGCATGAATCAGTTGTTAGATGCCGTTCAGAAGTCTGCAGAGACCGGTAAAAAAAATACTTTTAATAAATGAGTAATAATCACTTATATCTTTTTATTTGGGACCCGGCAAAAAAACGTCAAAAATAAATGGTATAGAATCAAAAACATTCCTTTTTGATCCGCTCACAAATAGGCCAGGGAAAATTCATTTATTTTGTTGAATTTACCCTGTATATTTCTATTTTAACTCACCGTTCTAATTGAAAAGGAGATACAGGGATATCAAAATTAAGATCCGGTTTTGAAATGTCTTTAGTTTTTCGGAACCCTATAAACGAAAACCTCCTGAAACATCCAAAACTTGCCCCGTTATCCAACGACTATCAGAAGAAGCAAGGAATGCTACTGCATCTGCAATATCTTCAACCATCCCCAATCGCTTAAACACAGAAGATTCAGTAGCGAAATTTCGTATTTCTGGATCATCCAGTAACTTAGCATTGATATCCGTCTTCGTATATCCCGGCATAATCGTATTAACTGTTATACCTCTTTCTCCAAGATGTTTAGCTAGAGGGAGAGTCATAGTATTAAGCGCCCCTTTACTTAAACCATATGCAATTGATCCAGTTAAACCAATTCGTACTTCGGCTGAAGAAATGTTAATAATACGAGCTTGTTCTCGCAGCCGCGGCAATGCTTGCTGGATTAAGAAGAACGGTGCTTTGATATTGACAGCAATGATTTCATCAAAAGCTTCTTCTGTCGTATCTTCAATAGTTCCCTGTGTACCTATACCTGCATTGTTTACTAGAATATCAATTGCTGATGTACCAACTCTTATTTGCAGTTCTTTATCTAATTGTTCTATTAGTTTTTTGACACCACTGATCGAATTAAGTTCAGCTTCAACTGTGAAGGCTTTCCCTCCATTAGATTCAATCTCTCTAATCGTTTGATCTGCAGCCGTTTTATTTCTGCCAAAGTGAATGGCGACTAATGCACCATCTTGTGCCAGCCTCTTAGCGATAGCACGGCCTATTCCACGACTGGCTCCTGTTACTAACGCAACTTTCCCATCAAGATGCTTCATTTTTTTCATCCTTCCCCAATTTGTTTACTCACTTCTTGTTATGGTATAGATGTATATTTACATTTTATTTAAATATCAGGATTTTTAAATGCATATTTATAAATAAATTGTTTATTTAACTTATGATATTATATGTATAAATCGCCATTTACTTTTAAAATAAAATAAGGAGGATAGCTATGAAAAATACAGTAAAATTGGATGCAATAGATCATAAAATCATGAATTTGTTGTATGAAAACGCGAGAATCCCCGTTACAGAAATAGGACGGGTGATATCGATGACGCAGCCTGCTGTTAAAGAACGGATTAACAAGCTCGAAGAACAAGGGGTTATAGAGGCTTACAGGACGAAATTTGAGCCTTCCAAAATTAATAAAAACATTCAGGCATTCATTATGTTTAAAACAAGCCAATGTTCTGATTTTGTACAATTTTGTAAATCAGCTCCTGAAGTAACGGACTTATATCGGATTAGCGGGGAATTTAATTATATGATGAAAGTAATGATCGATTCGATGGATTCTCTTGCTACTTTTTTAGATTCTTTAATGAAATTTGGATTATCGTCTCCTTTAATCGTTTTAAAGAACGAATTTGAGGAGAAAATATCGTTCTGATAAGGGGAATCTTGTTAATTTAACAACTTTAACTAAATAGCTCCTAATCAAAACCACCCGTGAAACGGGTGGTTTTGATTAGGAAAACAGCTTAGTATGGTGCTGCCCCATATATAACAGTTTGTTTTTAAAGAATATTCTTCAATTCCTCTGTTAATCTTAGGAATTCGTCTTTGTTTCGATCCTGTAATGATTGGTCAATCCGTTTGAGGATTTGCTCTTTCTGAAAATCACGAAGGGCTTTATTTAACAACATTTCAGCAAGTTCCGAATCCGTGGCGTTTACTTCAGATTGCGGTGATATATTAAGCAAATTCCTTTCCATAGGAAACCAACTCCTTGACCTTTTTTCTATTATACTAACTAAATTCATACTATTCAAATACTTCATTTGGCAGTTCCATGGTATTTATAACCAATGGGTTTCAATTATAGGTTAAATAACTGCGCAATCCCCCCTCTGCCATAACGCGGAATGGCTTTTTGTTCATGTGTACGCTCCTTTCAAGTCCTTTCGCCAAACACCTAAAGGTATGATCCATTAATGGAATTAATGAGTATCCGCTTTTGCGCCCTATAATGCGCTTTAAGTAAACTTAACTAAAAACAAGTGAGGATAACACATTTGTTTCGCTAAAAGGCTCTTCTAACCTACGATGTTACAAGTAAGGTGCTAGCTTCCTTCATGATAACTTGGAACTTAAAATTGGCCCCTACTTCGAATCGACAACTCTGTTGCCAAGTTCTTGCTTAAAATAAAAGCCCCCGCTTTAACATTAAGCGAGGGATAAGTCTGATTTATTATATGAAGTTGTTTTTAGGTCAATATAAAGTGAGCGGAAATGCCCGGGTGAGGCGCCTATCTCAGAAGTAAACACGCGGGTAAAATAATGAACAGTTGCAAAACCGGTTTTTTCAGCAATGTCATTGATGGATAAATCTGTTTTCTTAAGCAATGTGGCGGCTTTCTGTATTCTTTCCTTTTTAACAAATTTTGAGTAGCTGACACCTAATTCAGACACAAATATTCGGGACAAGTGCCGGCCTGATATGTGCAGATACCCGGCTACTTCAGTTAATTTTAAAGGATGCGCAAGATTATCTCTAATATATAATTTCGCTTGATGAAGGAGCGGAGAAGATGTCTTAGGTAAACGCCCTTGATTCTCACTTTGCAAGGACGGAACAAAAGTTTGCAGTAACGAAAGGATGAAAGCATAAGCTAAATTGGTTAGTATGTCTTCTAAAAAAGCATTTTCGGGCTGGGCTGCTTGGATAAGCAAAGATTTCCAAAGCAAAGCAGCGGTTGTGTGATCTTTTACATCTAATACCACTTTAGGACAATGCTTTGCTTTCTCCATTATTCTTATCCATTCTTCATTCGATTCTGATTCTATTAATTCAAATCCAATATATAGGAGAAACAGACCGCTTTTACTTTTGATTTGGTGTAAAATATCCGGTCTTGAAAGAAACATTTTATCCTTTTGAAGCGGATAGGTCATATCATCATCTATATAAATGCCTTCCCCATCAACGACATAACACGCTTCAAAAAAGGAATGCTTATGACATTGAGTATTATAATGATTTGGCATGACTCCCCAATAATGAACATGAAAAGATGCGCTGTTTTGCATTATATAGTTGGCATATTGGTTCAAAGCAACTTTCCCCGAAAGATATTTATTTAAATACAAAAAGATGACCTCCTAACCTCTATAAAGTAAAAGAGGGCTGCGATACCAACAGCACCCTTTTAATTATGCAATTTAGCTGCTCTATTAAGATTTAGAAACACTTGATTCCCTGATGATTAATTCATCCATTAAAACAAACTTTTTCTTTTGTAAAGTTTCACCATTTATTAATTTTAATAATAAATCCATTGCTTTTTGACCAATTTCATATTTAGGTTGGTTAATCGTCGTAATATTAGGTTCATAAACTGATGACATCTTAAGATTATCAAAGCCGACGACCGCTATATCTTCAGGAACATTAAGCCCGCTGTCTTTGACAGCTTTTATAGCTCCAATCGCCATTTCATCATTAAAGACAAAAACAGCAGTAGGCGTATTTTCAAACGCTAATAGTTTTAGCATCTGATTATAAGCTGATTCAAAGCTAAAATCGCCTTCTTGGATGAACGCAGGGTCAATTTTCAAATCGTGGCTAAGCAGCGCCTGCTGATAGCCTTTTAACCGATCTCGGCTAAGGACAACATTCATAGGACCTGTGATATGGGCAATTTTAGTATGTCCTAACTCAATTAAGTGTTCCGTTGCTTTTCTGGCACTGCTGATATTATCGATAGAAACTGTTGGAATATCAAGGCCGTCAATATATTCACATGCAAGTACCATGGGAAATTGACTTGAAAACTTTTTTAAATCTTCTTTATCAATTCTGGCTGTTAACAGCACCATGCCGTCCGCTTGTTTCTGGAGCAATAAATTAGCATATTCCCGTTCTCTTTCAGGATCGTTCTCGGTATCTCCTAAAATAACCTGATAACCGTTGTTAACTGCGGTATGTTCAATCCCCCTGAGTACTTCGGAAAAGAAAGCATCTGTTATATCGGGAACAACAACTAAAATTGTTTTTGTTTCCCTTGTTCTAAATTGCCTTGCAACTATGTGCGGCTGGTAATTCAGTTCCTTTATAACCTTCATGACTTTTTCTCTAGTATCTTTGCTTACCTTTTCCGGTTGACTTAGAACCCTGGAAACAGTTGCAGTAGAAACATTGGCTAATTTTGCAACATCACTCATTTTCATATAATCACCTTATTTTATTGTATTCGATTACATTTAAAATTAAAATAATTTCTGTCTTAAAAGGTAAAAAAGATACTGAATCAGTTTAAATAATTATTCAAATTCCCTTGGCAATGCCTCTTTAAGAACTTTTATTGATTTTTTTACTCCTGTAAGCGGATCCATCGTTAAATCTTCCATTTCAAGGTTGACAGGTCCATCGTAACCAGTCATTTTAACAACTGAAAAGAATTCCTTCCACCAGCTCTTATCATGCCCATGTCCAAGTGCCACATAATTCCATGAACGTTCAGCAAAGCTTTCCATCGGTTTTGTTTCGATAAGGCCTTGGACACCCGTTATACCTTTTTCTAAACGGACATCTTTGGCGTGAACATGATACATTGTATCACCCAATGCCCTTGCTGCTATGATTGGATCGCCGCCCATCCACATTAAATGGCTTGGGTCAAAATTCATGCCGACCATCTCTCCAACTTCATTTCTTAATTTAAAAAGCGTTTCCGGATTATATACTAAATTATTCCCGTGATTTTCTAATGCTATTTTTTCAATGCCGTGTTCTTTCGCCAGCTTTACTGTTTTCTCCCAATACGGGAAGGCGACTTCATGCCATTGCCATTGAAGGATTTCTTCATGAATAGGCAGAAAGCTGGTTGTTATCCAGTGACTGATTGTCTCGTTTGGTCCTCCGCCCGGACAGCCGGACATCATCACAATGGTCTTTACCCCTAAAAACTCCGCAAGCTGGAATGTCTTTTCGACGACAACCTTATGAGCTTCTCCTTCTTCATTTGGTGTTAATTGGTGACCTGAACAGTTTAATGCCGATATTTCAAGACCTCTGGCATTAATAGCATTTAAAAACTGTTCCCTTTTTGAAGCACTGCTTAATAATCCATCAAGGTCAACATGGGGTGCTTTTGACCAGTTGCCGCATCCTAATTCTAAAACTTCAATGCCCAGCTCTGCACAAGTATCGAGCATGTCTTCAAAAGGCATATAACCTAAAGCATCCGTAACAAAACCAAGTTTCATCATCACAATCCCTCCATACACAAATGTTCAGATAAGTTTGCGCTTACAAAATGTCTGTTATCGGTATTCAGTAAGTACCGCTTTTTACTCAGCTTTTCTTGATACTGCCTCTTGGGTACCTCTGTTATTAAAGGTTCGAAAGTCATGTTCTAACTGTTCAAGTGTGCGTCCTTTTGTTTCAGGCAAGTATTTTTTCACGAATGCAATGGCTAGAATTCCTAAAACCACGAAGACGAAGAACGTTATAGATAAACCAATCTTATCAAGTAAAATCGGGAATAATAATCCAATAAGAAAGTTCATTATCCAAAGACAAAAGACAGTGACGCCCATACCGAGACCCCGCAGCCGCAGCGGGAATATTTCCGAAAGCATCAACCATGTTACTGGTGAAATAGCTCCCTGCTGGAAGGCAAGAAACATGACTGTTAAGATCAGTACAATAAATGGAAGAGCGGCTGTTCCCTTAAGAACGAGTGAAAAAATCCCGATAAGCAGAAGCGCTGTCGTCGTCCCTATTTGTCCTGTTAACAACATTGGACGGCGGCCGACCTTGCCTAGGAGCCAAATCCCGACAAATGTTGCCAAAACAGAGATGACACCATTAGCAATGTTGCCGATAAGCGCTGCTTCTGTTGCAAAACCTGAATCTTTGAGGATAACCGTACCGTAATACATAATCGAATTGACACCCGTTATTTGCTGTACAATGCCAATACCAATCCCGATAAATACAATACGGCGCACCCACGGTACAGCCAAATCTTTAAAGGTTGCTTTCTTTATACCGGCTTCTTCGGCAATGGCTGCTTCGATTTCATTAAGTTCCGATTCTGCCCGGTTCCCTTCGCGTATTTGCTTTAAGACACGCAAAGCATCTCCTAATTTCCCTTTCGATGCCAGAAAGCGCGGACTCTCCGGTACAATAAACATTCCGAACCATAGGATAATTGCCGGAAGGGTTGCAATAACCAGCATATATCGCCAAACATGACCGCTTTCACCTAATGTACCGCCAATAATGGCGTTAAAAACAAATGCCAGCAGCTGGCCAGTAACGATCATCAACTCATTCTGCGTAACCATTCTGCCCCGAACCTCAGCAGGCGACATTTCTGCTAAAAAGGCCGGAACCGTTACAGACGCGCCTCCAACAGCAAGTCCAAGAATGAAACGAAAGATAACCATAACAGCTGCGTTCGGCGAAAAAGTACAGCCAAGTGTCGCAATAAGAAACAATACCGCAAGATAAAGAATGTTTTTGCGGCGGCCGTGACGGTCAGATAAACGGCCGCCGAATACTGCACCGAGCGCCGCACCTAATAGAAGCGAACTCGTAACAAGACCTTGAGTAAATGAGTTAAGATTCAACTGATCCGCTTGAGACATATAAGGCAAAGCACCGTTAATAACACCCGTATCATATCCGAACAGAAGTCCTCCGAATGTCGAGACTAAAGTGATGGTACGTAAAAATGCCTTGGGTGTACGCCGGTTTTTAGTTATTTGCGATGTATCTCCGTAGACCGGGGGCTCATTATTCAATTAAACTACCTCCCTAAAATTCAATAAATATCACAAACACCTTTTTGATCCTTACAAGAAAGAAATCGTTTACAAAAAATACCTTGATAAAATTGAAGATTTAAAAAATTCTTATGTTATGCAATCGATTACATTAGGAGATGTCTTTTAATCTTATAATAAGACATCTCCCTTAATTTTAGGCTTTATGGCTGGATTTAAATTCTTTTATTTTGCCTTTAACGGTTGCAATGATTGCTTCTTTACCCGGTATTGTTATTGTCCGTAAATCGTAAACCTCACAGTCATTCGCTAACACTTCACGGACAGCATTAGTCCAGGCTTGCAGGCATTCTGTATTAACATTAATTTTGGCGTGGCCTAATTCAATGGCTTTCCTGATTTGATAATCCGGTATCCCAGAACCGCCGTGCAGAACAAGAGGAACTCCTGTTATTTCCGAAATTTGTTTCATCTGATCGAAGCCAAGCTTTGGTTCACCTTGATAAGGTCCATGGACTGAGCCAAGAGCTGCAGCTAATGCATCAATTCCAGCTTCATTAACAATACGGAAGCATTCATTAGGATCAGCATATTTTATTCCGCCAATCAGACCATCTTCCATACCGCCCACTGTTCCAACTTCCGCTTCAACGGATATTTGATAAGGATGGGCATAGTCAACAACTTGTTTGGTCATGGCAATATTTTCGTCAATTGGATAATGCGAACCGTCGATCATAACTGAGGTGAATCCGGCATCAATGGCCTTTTTACATCGCTCGACACTCATGCCGTGATCTAAATGCAGCGCTACCGGAACGGTTATCGCCATTTCTTTAACAAGATTTTTAATCATGGCGGCAATAGTTTTAAAACCGCCTAAATAATCAACGAGTCTGTCGGAAGCCGCAACAATGACAGGAGCGCGTTCTTCTTCTGCGGCTTGTAAAATAGCTTGTGCCCATTGCAGGCTGTTAATATTAAATTGTCCAACGGCGTAACGGTCTTCTTTTGCTTTTATCAGCATATCTTTCATAGATACTAGAGTCACGGATCCCGCCTCCTTTTATAAAGAGACTAATTGAAAATCGAAATACTTTGATACGACTTCAATTGTTGTATCTTTAGCTGTCTTAATTGCTTCTTCAGCGTCTAATTTGTAATATTCGGGTCTGAATAATTCAACAGATACTGCCTCGGAGAAACCTATCCCTTTTAATGTTGATAAGATACTGTCCAGATCAATAGCGCCTAATCCCGGCCAAACCCTGTCTTCATCTGTCAGGAAACCAATAGGGAAATCTTCCGTATCATCAATATGCAAAATAAAGATTTTTGAACCGTCCGCTCTTTTCAAGTCTTCCAAGTTAGAACCCATGGCATGAAAATGGAAACAATCAAGCACTAATCCGACATTCTCACGATTAACGGTTTCAATGATATCGTAAGCTTGTCCGAATGTATTAACTGTGCATTGCGGATGACCGACAAATTCGACAGCGATTTTAATGCCATACGGCCGGGCAATATCGGATAACTCTTTTAATACTTCAACACAGCTGTTTTTAATATCTTTCTTTAATATTTTTTCTTCTGTGACAAGCGGAACAGCTACGACATATTTAATGCCCAGCTTTTGACCGGTTTCCATCATGTCTTTGAATTCACTGATAATTTCTTTATACCCGGCTTCATCACGATTATTGAAAAAAACTAACGCATTAAAGGCTAATGGTTTAATGTGATGCGAACGAAAGAAATTCGCTAAATCATCAATAGAATTTTCTTTTAAATATTCAGGGAGTTTGTCCATTGTCCGTATTTCGATATAATCATAGCCATGCTTATCGCAATACACCAAGTCCATGGCAAGATTAGAATTTTCTAATGTTGTCGCTTGATTAAAACAAAGTTTCATTACCGCCATCTCCATTATTTCAAATTACAGAACCTTTTTATTAGAACAGGTATTGTTAACCTTTTAGTCTTAAAAATAGCCTGGGCTTCTCATAGTTTTTAAGTTATTTGCTTACATTAAATATTTAATCCCTCTTTAATGGATTTCAGTGTTACTTCGTTGGACCATTCCGGTTTATCAGGATAAGCAAATACCGAATTTGTTACAATGCCATCAAATTTCATTTCTCTTAATTTGCGGTATAATGCATCAAAGTTTATTTCCCCTTCACCAGGGTTCAAATGCTGATGAATGGTTACGTTTGCATTAGGAGGATTAATTATATATCGTAATCCAAATGCTGCTTTATGATTAAGCGTATCGGCAATGAGAACGTGGGCGAGTAAATCTCCGGCTTCTTCTAAATGTTTCTCTACATCGCCAACCCCATCATCATAATAGAAAGCATGCGGGACCGAATATACCAGCTTAATCCAATCTTTATCCAGTGCTCGGATCATTTGAATGGCTTCCGTATTTAACTCAATAAAATCGTTAGGATGAGCTTGTAGATTAAGTTTAATATTTTCTTTTTCAAAAAACGGCATGAGCTCTTCCATTGATTTAACAAAAGCGGCTTCGCTTTCAACCGGCCGGCTTTTGTCGCCGCTAAATTCGCTGTTCATTAAATCTACTCCTAATTCAGAAGTAATTTCAATACAACGCTTCCAATTTTTCACCGCCGCTTGTCGTTCTTCTTCAACTGGTGAAGACCATTGTTGAACAGGAAGTACGGAAGAAATTTTAACACCGGCATCTAAACAATATCTTTTTAAATCTTTGATCAGCTGCTTATCAACCTTTGGATATTCATAAAACCAGATAAAATCCTTGCGCGGTGATAATTCTACATATTCATACCCTAATCTGGCAACTGCATCGATCGTATCTTTTAAATTTGTATTATCGCGATAATGCGACGGATCATATGCTAAACGCAATTTAAATCTCTCCTTTCTTTTACGGGAAAAAGCATGCCTATATACACCATTGCTAGATATTAAACTGTTTTGCATTCAGTATTCTTACTATAAAATGCCGGTCTTTCTTTAAGTACGATTGCTTCTTTTTCACCTGTTTGCTGAGCTTTTACGCATGCATCAGAAGTAACTGCCGCTATATAGCCGTCCCACGCTGTCGGACCGTTTGGTTCACCTGTTTCTCTGACAGAATCTATAAAATCTTGTATTTCTTTATCATATGCCTCGATAAATCGGTCTTTCCAATCCATTAGAACGTTTGTACTTAGCTTCGCATCTTTCCGCATAACAATACTTGGAAACTCCGGCAATTTTACAATGCCTTCTTCACCAATGACCTCGCACTGGATATCGTAGCCGTATTTACAATTAACAAACACTTCAGCGTTAATTGATACGCCGCTTTCAGTTTCTATTGTAAAAATTTGCGGATCTTGCAAGTGATCTAATGCGTGCTTTGTTTTCTTCGGAAAAACAACTTGTACAGATTTATAGTCATCGTTGATTAACCAATGCAGAACATCGATTTCATGGATCAATGTATCGGTAACGGCCATATCTGTTGAATAGTTTTCGGCAACTTCCGGGTTGCGGTGTGCACAGCGGATCATTAACGGTTCACCAATAAAATTGTTATCAATCGCTTCTTTTAATTGGACATAACCGCTGTCATAACGGCGCATAAATCCAACTTGCACCAGCCGTTTGCCATGCTTCATTTCCGCTTCAACAATGTTCATGCACCCTTCCGCTGTAACGGCCAATGGCTTTTCGCAGAAAACATATTTTCCTTCTTCAATAGCTGCCAATACACTTTGTTCATGAGCAGGTCCCCAGCTTGTGACAAGGACAGCGTCAACATTTTCAGCAGCAACAAGTGATTTGTCATCCGGATAGACCGATGCGTCTAATTTGAATTGTTCAACAACTTGTTTTGCCGCCTCTTGATTAACGTCTGTCACTGCAACAATTTCCCCGCCGGATAGAGTCTGTGAAATTCTTCTAATATGCTCTCTTCCAATCGCACCCGTGCCGATAACGCCAAATCTTATTGTCATAACATGTCACCCCAATAGTGAAATCATTTTATTATTTTTGGTTTTAATATTAATTTTTCGTCAATATATCTTCTGGCTATTAATGCATATTCTAATGGATGGGCAATGGATGGATCCTGTTCAGCTTCAACGACAATCCACCCTTTATATTCATCATCAAGCAAAGCGTTATATACTTCTGTAAAATCGATGCAGCCATCGCCGGGCACGGTAAACATACCGCTTAAAAATGACTGCCGAAACGAAAGGCCGTCTTTCCGGCATTGTTCCATAACGTCCCTTCTCACATCTTTAAAATGAACGTGCTTAATCCGATCGATATGTTTATTTAACAATGTCATATAATCGCCGTCAGAAACATAAATATGTCCAGTATCAAAAAGGAGGTGCACATATCTTGGATCGGTATTCGCCATGAGACGATCGACTTCTTCTACTGTTTGCACACCTGTTCCCAAGTGATGATGATAAACTAATTTCAAGTTATATTCTTCGGCAATTTTTCCGAGGTTATTTAACCCTGCGGATAATTTTTCCCATTCTTCATTTGAGAAATATGGTTTTTCAGAAAAAACATTTTTTGCTGTTGATTGAATACTGTATGTTTGCTCAGATACCACTGCCACATCGGCATTGACTTCCTTTAAATAACCGCAATGTTTAATGAAAGCTTCGGAAACCGCATCGATACCGTCACGAATAATAAAACTGCTGAACCATTGACCCGCGATTTTTAGGTTTCGAAGCTGCAATTCTTTATTTAATACGTTTGCCTCAGGGAAGAAACCGCCAACTTCAGTCCCTTGGAAACCTGCGACAACAATGTCGCTTAACAAATGTGATAAAGTATTTTCTGCACCGATTTCCGGCATATCATCATTGCGCCAGCCAATAGGGGCAATTCCCCATAAAATCTCTTGATCTGCCATAACGAAGCCCTCTTTTACTTAATATTGTTTTGCTTGCTCCAGTTTCTGTTGTCTAAATTGATAGGCTTTTTGAATACTTTCTTTATTTGATACTTCCGCAACACCGACGTTCCACCAGCTGTCATAACCATCTGTCATCGTTTTTGGAAGGACTTTTATCTCAATTAATGTTGATACATCCTGTTTCTTTGCATCTTCCAAAGCTGCTTTTAATTCTTCTGCGTTATTGGCACGATAAGTCTTTGCTCCGTACCCTTCGGCAACTTTGGCATAATCAATATTTAAAATTTGATTATCATGCGTTCTGAATTCACAGAAATAACTGCCGCTGCCGTGATCCATTTGTAAATTATTAATACAGCCGAAGCCAGAGTTGTCAAAAAGGACAACATTGATTTTTTGATTATATTGAATAGAAGTTATTAGTTCGGAGTGCAACATCAGAAAGCTGCCATCCCCTACAATAGAATAGACTTCTTTATCAGGATTGGCCAGTTTGATACCTAAAGCGCCTGATACTTCATATCCCATGCATGAATAACCGTATTCAAGATGGTAAGTATCCGGTACAGTCGGGTTCCACAAACGCTGCAAGTCACCCGGCAGTGATCCGGCGGAACAAATAATTGTACTGTCTGGATCAATGGTGTCATTGACCGTTATTAATGCTGCCGTTTGTGCAAATTCTGTGTTTAATGCTTCGGCATATTCGTTAAGTACTTCCTGAGAGAAATGATTTTTAATTTCCGGATCAAAATTTTCCCGGGTAAATTGAATTTTACTTAAACGGTCACGTTCGGCAAGCCACTCATCTTTTAATTCAGTAATCGTATGACCAAATTCAGTTGTGTATCCCTCTAACATAGGCGCTAATTTCTCCAGCGTTGTCTTAGCGTCTGCAACAACTTGAAAGGCATCTAATTTATAGGCCTGCATCCGGCTGACATTGATGTTTAAGAACTTTGTTGTGTCAAAGTCAAAAGCTGTTTTAGATGAAGTCGCAAAATCTGTATATCTTGTGCCGATGCCGATGATTAAATCCGCTTGACGCGCCGCTTTATTGGCTGCTAATGTTCCAGTAATCCCTAAGCCGCCTAAATTGTTTTTAAACGTGCACTCTACCGTTGCTTTACCGGCCTGTGTCTCAACTAACGGGATATTGTGTTTTTCAGAAAGCTTCATTAAAATATCGCGTGCACGGGAATATTTAGCTCCGCCGCCGACAAGAATGACCGGCTTTTTACTTTCTTTAATTAATGCTGCTGCCCCATTTAATTCGCGCTCAAGCGGGATTTTACGATCGAGATAATGAACACGTTTTTCAAAGAATTTCTCATCAAAGTCAAAGGCTTCCCCTTCAACATCTTGTGAAATACAGATTGTCGCCGGTCCTGCCTTTGCCGGGTCGGTTAACACTTCAAAGGCGCGAATCAGACTCGACATCAACTGTTCAGGACGGGTAATGCGATCCCAATATCGCGATACCGGTTTCAATGCATCGTTGGTTGTAACGGCTAAGCTGTGTTCATGTTCAACTTGTTGCAGAACCGGATCAGGCTGACGTGTGGCAAAAGTATCGCCTGGTATGAATAAAACCGGTATATTATTGGCAAGCGCTGTGCCCGCTGCAGCTGCTAAATTAGCAGAACCCGGACCGACAGATGTTGTTACAGCATAAATTTTTTGCCGGAGCATTTGTTTGCTGTAGGCAATCGCAGCATGTGCCATCCCCTGTTCGTTTTTTCCTTGAATAACTTTTAAGTGACCGGAATCTTGTTCAAGCGCCTGACCGATCCCGAGAACATTCCCATGTCCAAAAACATTGAAAATGCCTTCAACAAATGGAAACTCCTCACCATCAAAGTGAATATATTGTTGATTGATAAATTTGATTAATGCTTGTGCTGTGGTTAATCTGATTGTTTTCATGATTCTCACCTCTTCCTCACTTAAGCGTTGACTGTGATTAATTCCTCAATTTCTTCCACTGTCGGCATGGCTTCGGAAGAACTATGTTTGCTGACGACAATAGAAGCTGATGCACTGCCGAATTTGAGTGCTGTTTCAATATCCTTACCAGTAATTAATGCATACAGGAAGGCTGATGCGTAGGAATCTCCTGCACCGAATGTTTTTAATACTTTTGTTTTGTAGGCTTGCCCTTTGAATGTTTCCCCTGATTTTGTATAGGCATATGACCCTTCGACGCCGTGTTTAATAACGATTAATTCCGGTGAATGATTAAACAAATAATTGATCGTTTCCTCGTTTTTGCCGTCAGTTCTATTTTCCATAACGTCATATTCATCACGGGTGCCAATGACAACATCCGCAAGTTCCGCAACTAATGAATAATACACGGCTGTTTCATCGGCTGAAGCCCAAGAATACGGCCGGTAATCTAATTCAAAAATAACCTTAACATCGTTCTTTTTAGCTAAAGCAACCGCTTTTAAGACGGCTTCACGTGATGGGCTTTTTGCTAAAGCTGTACCTGACACAAGCAGAATTTTCGATTTTCGAATGTAATTCTCATTGACCTCAGATGGTGTCAAATACAAATCTGCAACCTCTTCCCGGTACATTAAAATGCTGCACTCTTCCGGACTCTTAATTTCCGTAAATGTTAATCCAACTTTATGGCCTTCCTTATCAACTACAATATTCGATGTATCAATACCGACATCATTCATATATTTTTTGATAAAGCGCCCATGCTGGTCATCGGAAATTTTACCGATAAATCCAGCTTTCAATCCCAGTTTAGCACCGCCAATAGCAATATTAGCCGGTGAACCGCCGACGTATTTTATAAAAGTCATCGTTTCTTCCATGGGACGATTATATTCTGCCGCATTTAAATCAATGCAGGCGCGGCCAATGGCAATGATGTCATATTCTCTGTCGTTGTTAAATTGAATTTTCATTCGCTATGATAACTCCTTTCAATCATTTATTTCCGTTCTAATATCCATTCGTGATCAGGATCATTGTAGAATTTCCAAATACGTGTTGGACCTGCCATGACATTTAAGTAGTAAGATGTATAGCCCTCCGGTACGCCGACAGGATGATAGCCTTCCGGTACAAGGACAACATCGCCATTCTGAACAGTCATTGTTTCATCAAGCGAACGATCATCAGTATAGACACGCTGGAATACAAATCCTTGCTGCGGATTCATTTCGTGATAATATGTTTCTTCCAAAAAAGACTCTTCCGGTAAGTTGTCCCGATCGTGTTTATGCGGCGGATAACTTGACCAATTCCCGGTTTCTGTATAAACTTCAACGACTAGTAAACTATTAGCCGAAGGATCCGAATCAGGCAAAATGTTGTGGACCATGCGCTTATTATTGTTTGTTCCTCTATTTTCAATGCCATTCTCTGAAGCCTTAATAAGTTTTGTCGGCAATTGTTTTTCAGAAGGTGAATAGCAAAGTGCAACACGCGCTTGACCCACGCCCTCCACTTCAAAACTGCGGTCATTTGAAACATAGACACTGTCTGTCGGTTTCTTTTCGAATACACTTTCACGAGTACCTATATTTTCAAATGTTTGTTCTTTATCAGTGACATTGATTTTACCTGTTAATGCAACAATACAGCATTCTTTCTTCCCTAACGTTTCGGAATATTTTGCACCGGGAGCCAAATCTACTATTTTAAATTCAACATATTTTAATGGTGAATTTTCTTTTGTTACTTCATGAATAATTTTTACCCCTTGTGTTTTTTCATTTTCATTTGGTTTAAGGAGTAATTGACTCATATTAATGACCTCCTCAATTTTTATAGAAAGAGGTCCGCGAACAGAGAAAGTATTTTTTTAAATTATTAAACTTTCTCTGTTCAGACCTGCTATTACTGTCAAAATATATCAATCTATTAACACAACCGATTATTCAAACGACGGTGATTTATAACGTGCTGTAACAACCTTTTTACGCGTATAGAAATCAACGCTGTCTTTTCCATTTGCGTGCAAAGTGCCAAAGAATGACGATTTCCAGCCGGAGAATGGGAAGAATGCCATTGGTGCCGGGACACCTAAATTAATGCCTAACATACCGGCATCAATATTTTCACGGAAATAACGGATTGATGAAGCGTTTGATGTAAAGATACATGAACCATTTGCAAATTCAGACTTATTGGTCGTTTCAACCGCTTCTTTTAAATTTTTCACACGAATAATTGATAGCACAGGTGCGAAAATTTCGTCCTTCCAAATCGTCATATCAGTTGTTACATGATCAAAAATTGTCGGTCCAACGAAAAATCCGTCGTCGGAAACACGATCTCGTCCATCGCAGACAAGTGCGGCACCTTCTTCGATACCTTTTTCGATATAACCGATCGTACGTTTTTGGTTTTCTTCTCTAATGACCGGACCAAGAAAAACACCGTCATCTAAACCGTTGCCCATTTTAATATTTTTCGTTTGTTTAGTAAGTTCAGCTAAAAATTTATCGGCAATGCCTTCTTCTACTGTGACAACAGAGCATGCCATGCAACGTTCACCCGCTGATCCGAACGCTGAGCCAATAATATTTGTCACCGCTTCTTCTACATCAGCATCATTTAAGACAATAACGTGGTTTTTAGCCCCTGCCAACGCTTGAACACGTTTTAGATTTTCGCTGCCGCGTTTATAAACGTACTCTCCGACCGGTTTGGAGCCGACAAATGAAATAGCCTTAATTTCAGGGTGATCCAGAATGCCGTTAACGACATCATGTGCACCGTAGACAATGTTGAATACACCATCTGGAAGTCCAGCTTCTTTAAATAACTCGGCTAATTTTTTAGTTAACAGCGGCGTTTTTTCAGATGGTTTCAAAATAAATGCATTGCCGACTGCAATAGCCATCGGGAACATCCAGCAAGGTACCATCATCGGGAAGTTAAACGGTGCGATGCCGCCGACAACGCCAATTGGATAACGATAATTTGTTGCTTCAATATCCGTTGCAATCGTTGATAAAGAATCTCCCATCATTAAAGACGGTGCACCAGCCGCGAATTCAACATTTTCAATGCCGCGGAGAACTTCACCTTGTGCTTCGGAAAGGCTTTTTCCATTCTCTATTGTGATCAGACGGGCTAACTCGTCTTTATGTTCTGTTAACAATTGATGATAGTTGAACAAAACCCTCGCACGTTTTTGCACCGGAACACCTTTCCATTTTTCAAATGCCGCTTTAGCAACTTCTGCAGCGTGCTCAACATCCTCAACTGTTGAAATCGGCACCCGCGCAATGATTTCTTTTGTAGCCGGGTTGTAGACGTCTTCATATTGAGTCCTTTTACTTTCAACCCATTCACCGTTAATATAATTTTTTAATTTTTGACCTGTTAATGTTTCTGCTGTTGCCATGGTTTCTGCCTCCCTGATCATTATTTAATAGAAAGAACACAATCTTTCCCGTTTAGACTACTTAATAAAATAAATAAGAATTATCCCATTTAATGCAATCGATTACATCCAGATTTAAAAAAATAATTAACGATTAATTCTTATTTTTGCTTACATTTTAACAATACAATACTGAGCATCTTTTGTAAACGCTTTTTTACAATTTCATTTAATAAAAAAACGCAAAACTTACTTTGTACAGTGTTTTTCCTGAATATAAAAAATAAATTTAAATCTATCATTAGTTAATCACTGCAATCGATTACATTAAACTATAAAAATTGAATATTTAAGGTATATTTGAACTATACAACATTTGATATTTTCAGTCAATGCTTTTATTTACTTTTAAAGAAAACTTGCCGATTGGCAAGCCTAATAGGCAACGCTGATAGAATCAAAAAAAGAAAGCTGCGAAATCCGCAGCCTTCCTTTTGTTTATATTTTAATGCCTTACAATTTTCGCATCCAACCAGTCAATATCAGGTCCAAACAAAGGCCTTTCAATACCTTCTACATAAGATTTCTGTACGTAAGCCTTGCCTTGCTGATAAAGCGGAATTATCGGCGCATCTGTAATAAGCACTTTTTCTGCTTCTTGCAAATCCTTCCAGCGTTTGTCAGGCTGATCGCCCATTTGCTTCGCTTGTTTTATCAGTTTATCAAACTTTGGATCGTTATAACCTTGCTTGTTCATATCATTATCGGAAGTAAACATTTCTAGGTAAGTCATTGGATCGTTATAATCCGGTGACCAGCCGGCATTAAGGATACCGAAATCACCGTTATCTTCACGTTTCAATAATTCTCCATACGGCAGTTTCACAATGTTTATTTTTAAACCATCCAACGTCGTTTCCAGTTGATTTGCAACATATTCGGTAAACTTTGTTGCCGTTTCATCATCTGAAGTTAAATAGTCAAGCTGAAGTTTCTTAACTCCGAGCTCTTTTTTACCTTTATCCCACAGATTTTTTGCATCCTTTTTTCCGCCGAGTAAGTAACCATTTGGCGCAGATGCCCTGAAGTCTTTACCATCCGGCCCTTTTACAAATTGCTTCGGAACGATATATTTAGCCGGTATTGAACCATCTTGCAACAAATCCGTTGTTAAATCTTTTCGATTAATCGCCATGCTTATCGCTTGACGAATATTTTTATTTTGCAACGCTTTATTTCCTTTAATGTTCAAGCTTAAGAATGACATCTTTGAGTTATAAGCTTTATGGAACTCATTTGTGTTTTTAAATTGATTAATATATTCAGAGTCCAAGTCAATCAGGTCAGCTTTCCCTGTCTTATAGATATTTACTGCTGTAGACATATTCTTGGTTACCTTAACATCGACATCGTTTATATAAATAGATTTTGCATGCCAATAGTTTGGATTTCTTTTATAATGCCAGCCGGCACCGTGATCCCACTTAGAGAGGACGTATGGCCCGTTATAGAGCAATTTATCAGGCTCTTGCGCGTACTGTTTTCCCTGTTTTTTGACAAACGCTTCTTTCTCTGGAAAAAACGGCGGCGTTGATAGTAAATTTAGAAAATAAGGTGTCGGCGTTTCAAGATCGATTTGTAATGTATGCTTATCAAGCGCCTTTATCCCTAATTGATTAACTTTGCCAAAAAGGGGATCTTTTTTATCCATGATTTTAGCCGCGTTTTTGATATTAGCCGCTGAATAAATATAGTTATATTCAGCACCCGTTTTAGGATTCATTTCTCTTTGCCAGGCATAGACAAAATCGTTTGCTGTCACGGGCGACCCATCTGACCATTTTGCACTATTGCGAATTTTAAATATATAGGTTTTCCCGTTATTTTTTACTTGGGGTTTACCCTCTGCCATATCCCATGTTACTTTACCGTGATCCAGCCGCGTTAACCCGGCATTGGTCATGTACAATACTTGAAATGACGCCGAATCTGTCGCATGAGCTTCATCGAGCGTCGGCACATCTTTCATTGAGACAAGATGCAATTCACCAGTATCTCCGGATTGATTACCTTGCTTTGTACCGCTTGTTTGCTGAGACTTTCCGCAGCCGCTAAGAAAAATACTCATCATCAATATTAAAATCATAAATCCCGCTATTCTTGAATAAGCTTTCCCCATATGATATCCCCCTCTATTGATTTTAAAAAGCTTGGCCAGCACCAAATCGTTAAGAACTGGCCAAGCCAATTATTTTATCGAATTATTTAATAATCAAATTGCATACAAATCTCTTTAACCAATCTTAATTGATCCCGGTCAATCCCTTTTGCAAAGCTTTTTCCTTTCCGAACACCGCTGCCAAAATGAATTTCCTGAACGCCTGTCGTTAAGATAAAATCTTTCAATCCATCAGGTTCTAATCCGCTGCCGGCAAGAATTTTTATACGGCGGGATTGGTTAACAAGCTCTTTAATTTGCTTCATTCCCTCATAAGCTGTATGTGATTTTCCCGAAGTTAAAATCCTATCAATTTGAGGATAAGCCGTTAATCGTTCAAGGGCTTGTTTCTGATCAGGCACATGATCGAAGGCGCGGTGAAAAGTTACTGATAAGTCTTCTGCTTTCTCTAATAATAGACGAAGATGATCTTCAGCGATTTCCCCAGTCTGATCTAAAGCTCCAATGACAATACCTGCCGCGCTGAGTTCTTTTACAACTTCTATATCTTGCATCATAGCTTCTAAATCATCTGCCGTGTAACAAAATGAATAACTGTGCGGACGGACCATAACCTGTACCGGAATGCTGACTTTCTTGACAACCTGTTTGATTAAGCCAAAACTCGGGGTTAAGCCTTCTTCACTAATGGCTCCGACTAATTCTATTCGATCTGCGCCATATCGCTCAGCGTCCAGGGCGTCTTGTAAATTTGTGGCGATAACCTCTACTATCACAGCTCTCACCTCATCCGATATTTGTGCCGGTCAACTGAAATGGCAGTTCTAATTGACCGACAACGGAACCGCTATCATTTTTTATCATATTTGGCTTTAATTGTTTCAAACGATTAATCGTTTCACTATTCTTGTAACCTAGCTGCTCAAGAATTTGGGCAATAATATTTGGCCACACATCTTCTGATCCGCTGTAAACCTTTAAGGCAACCGACATTCTTTCCTTTTTTAAACCGAGGCAATAGACGCCTTGAGCGCCGCCCTTAGCGATAATATTGCCATCCTTTAAAAGTTCCGTACAAATAAATTGATGTGAAGCAACGATTTCAGGTGCTTTATTCATGATTGCTGTCATCCTTTGAACAGCAGCTCTCGTTTTTTCATCATTTATTAAATCGGGACAAGCAAGCTTCAAGTAAGATATTGCCATATTTTTTAACGGCAATGCAAAAACCGGTACACCGCAGCCGTCAACTGCTATTTTGATTTCCTTTTTCGGACATTCTGAAAGTTCGCTAAGCGTTTGCAGGATTTCTTGTTGAAGCGGATGATCAATATCCCAGTATTTATCATTAGTAATCCCTTTTTCTTTGCACCATGAAAGAAATCCAAGATGCTTGCCCGCACAGTTATGCAAAAGTTTTCTTTTTGGCAGATTATTATTTAGATAACGCTCTTTCGGCCTGTCATTTAAAGGATAAGACGGCGGACAATATAAATCATTTTCATTCAGTCCGATTTTTTCTAAGATGCTCTCCAGCGCTTGAAGGTGATAATCTTCCCCTCGCTGTGACGCTGTAAAAAGTGCCGCTTCTTGATCTGTAAGGTGATATTTTTTATCAATATTTTCTTTAAATATCGGAATCGCTTGAAGCGGCTTAGACGCGGATCGGTAGTAAACATATGTATTTTCATCGCCAATTTTGAATGCTAAATCTTTCATGTCTGTAACACCGCAAATGATGCCTTCATGGATATTTTCTATAATATCTCCCCGGCGCTCGTTGACCAGCACTGGATAACTCATTTTCTCACCGATCCTTTTTCTTTATAAGATTGTACGTATTGCTGCTGAACGATTAACCCTGCCCCTTGGACAACACCCTTTTCTTTTAAAGATGAATAATAGAGTTTAAAACTGTCTTTAAATGGCGTCCATATATTGGTATCGATCTTTTCATCAATCATTTTTTGTATCAACGGGTAATTTTCAACCAAATGTCCAGATAAAATCACTGAATTTGGATTATAAGCACAAACAACATTATTAATAGTAATAACGATATAGAGAGCAGCCCTTTCGAGTATATTTATGGCCCACACTTCACGTTTTTCAGCACATTCAAAAAGTCGATCAAGACTATGTATCGGTTTGATTTTTTGAGCTTCATGGATAAGATATTTTTCAACAATATACGTTTGCAGACAGCCGCGGCTCCCGCATTCGCACAACAAGCCATTTGGATCTATCACCATGTGACCAATTTCGCCGGCACTGTTCATATTCCCCCTGAAGACATCTCCGTTAACAACCAATGCCGAACCAACACCGTTAGTAAAACCAACCAGGACAGAACTTTCATCTCTGCAGGTTTCTCCTAAAAGACTTTCAGCATATGCTCGAATTTTCAGTTCATTATCGATCACAGTCATTAAACCTACTTGCTCCTCAATCATGTCCTTAGCATGAACATGACGCCAGCCAAGCTGCGCCGATAACATAACAATTCCGTACTTTTGATCAATAATGCCAGGAACACCAATCCCTATGCCAATTAATTTACTTTCATCTATTTGCGTCTCTTGTATAAAATGTCTTACCAATTTAATTAATTGATTGATCGTTTGCTCGGCATCGTAATAAATAGGATTGTCATATTCGTTAAAATAATTAATTTCACCATGAAAATTAATAACAGCTAATCTAATAACACCCTTATCAATTTCTGCTCCTATAGATAAAATAGAATTCTCATTTGCTTCAAGTAAAATAGCTTTTCTGCCTATACTGCCCGTTTCTTGTTGATTTGTTTCTCTAACCATCCCTCTTTCGCATAATGATGAGACAATACGGGAAACAGTAGTTGGACTCATGTTTGCAGCTTTAGCAATTTCGGCTCTTGATATCGGCCCGTTCGTCCGAATCATTTCCAATACAAGATTTTGATTTTCATATTTGATAAACTCTTGATCTTTCTTTTTCATACCCTAGTCACCTATCCATTAATTTCTCCACTGGTGTTATTAATTAATCATATTATTAATTAATTTCAGTCAATTGTCAACTTATTCTTTTATTTAAGCTGTTTATTTTATTTTTAAACAATTTACCATGAGATACCGCCATGATGAAAATTTTAATTCATAAAAAATAGGCTTGCCCTCAGCAAGCCTATATTATCATTAATGACTTCAATTTTATCAGTACTTAGCATAATTCGGTTTCTTCTGCACACCGACTGAGTCTTTAGTTGTTACCGGTTCTCCAGTATGGACATTAAGGAATGCTGATGCTTCTTCAAACCAGCTGTCAGGTGCCGGGTGACCCCAAAGTGTTTGTCTGTGCGGGTCATCGAAATCCCATTTTAATGGTTTAAAGTCAGGATCCCCTGTATAATAATCGCCTGTATATAATTCGATACGGTTACCGTCAGGGTCTTTTAAGTATAGGAAGAACGCATTTGATACGCCGTGGCGGCCCGGCCCGCGTTCAATTGATGCACTGAATCCGAGTGATGCAAGGACATCGCAAATGTTTAATACGCTTGTTGGATCGCTTAAGAAATAGGCGAAATGGTGAAGCCTTGGACCGTGACCATTTGTAAGCGCCAAGTCATGAACGGTCGGCTTTCTGTACATCCATGAAGCCCACATTTTATTATCTTTAGTCACTGTATATTCCGAACATCTGAATCCTAATTCGTTAATAAAGAAATTATGAACGGATTCAACTTCCGGAACCATCGCATTAAAGTGGTCGATACGCTGAACTCTGGCACCTTTGTATTTATCATAACGGCGTAAGTAGCTCTCTACTGTTTCCATTTCATAGTAGAATTCTAATGGAATATTATGCGGATCCATAACTCTTATTGCTTCACCGAGAGCATATTGATCGCCTTTATTAAACCATTTGACAGGGCAGTTGATATTTTCAAAGTAAGCCGCAAGCGTTTCCAAATCTGCTTTAGAATAGACTTTAAAACCTAAAGCTTGAACGCCTTTTTGTGATGATTTTTTGAGAACGAGACTGTGGTGATGATACTCTTCCAGCCCGCGTAAGTATAAATGTTCACCATCGTTTTCAGTTTCAATAAAACCTAAAGCGTTTACATAAAAATCTTTGGCAGCGTCGAGGTCAGTCACATTGATGATCGTTCTAGCAGTGCGAATAATATTAGCGTTCATCCGCCATCCCCCATTTTACACAATTTTGTCTTTATATATTTTAGGCTTTTGCGAATTTTGGTCTTGTAGATTTTGCACGGTCTAAAAACTCGCTGATCATTTCTTTAAACGGTTCTTTGTTATAGTTATCGAAATACGTCATATGCATCTTAACCGGATCGCCGAAGAAATAGTACTCATAATGAGCCTGACGTTGCCCGAAAGCACTCATTGTTAAATCCCAGCACAGACGGAACAGCTGTACGCGTTCGTAACCTTCAAGATTCTTTCCTTGTACGGCACGATGAAGAATCGGACCAATTTCTTCATTTTCGAAATCAGCTTGTGTTGGAATGCCCATCATTCCGGAGGCACCAAGAATCCTAAGAATTTCTACGAGACGCGGATAGACTTGCGGATACCAGTTTCTCGCAGCATCAAGCGGCGCAAAATCCGGCGTCATCATGCCCCATTTGTCAATTTTCGCATTATGTTCAGCGCGATACAGATGGGATTTCATCGTTTCCAATGCAAGCATAATTTCAGTGCCTTTATCTTTAACGTGCTGGAATTGATCAATACCGATCGCGTCCATTAAGCTCAACACAGCACCAAGAACGAATTCAGTTTTAACAACGTTTTTGGCAACGACTTGATGTGATGAATGGACAACCGCATTGGTTTCAGGGAACGTCCTGTTGCATACTGAAGAATTTTCAAGAACAAAGATACGATTCCACGGCACAAGAACGTTATCAAAGTAAACGATTGTATCTCCTTCTTCAAAACGTGAACCAAGCGGATGATCCCAATGGTTTTTACCGTAATCAAATGATTCCCTGCTCATTAATTTCAAACCAGGTGTATTATTCGGAATAGCAAAAGCAAGTGAATACGGATCGTCTAATTCCCCGGCTTTCTTAACCGTTGACGGGAATACCATGATTTCGTCAGTAATGGCGCCTTGTGTAGCTAAAAGGCGTACACCTTCAACAACAACGCCGTCATCATTTTTTTCAACAATATGCAGTGCAACGTTGGCATCCTTTTGTTCATGCAGCGCTTTAGCACGGTTGACCTGCGGATGAATTAACGTATGCGTTAAAGCGATGTCATTTTCACGGCAATATTCATAGTAATTTTTAATATTTTCCGCATACATTGGATCTCCTTCTGCGAAAAATTGGTTAGCCGTTCCGAATGCCATAAGATCTGTATTTAAATAGTCTGGAGAGCGCCCCATCATACCGCCATTAAAGCGGGCCCACTCTGTGATCATTTCCCGGCGGGCAATCAGATCATCAATTGTTTTTGGCTGTATGAAAGACAGGCCGACCTGATCGCCTGTTGTCGGAGATTTGTACAGCATTTTTTCCGGCTTTTCATGCTGTATATCAAACAATCTGGCCATTGATTGAACAACGTTTTTAAATGCGGGATGAGTTGTCACATCATCAACACGTTCCCCATGAATGTAAACATTATTATTAGCTTTCTTTAAACCTTGAATATATTGTTCACCTGTACGTGCTGGCATTGTTATTCCCCCTTGTTTATTTTTTTACCCCGAATTTTGGAATATGATGTTCTCCTAATGCAACATGAACGACTTGTCTTTCTGTATAGAAGTCGAATATATAATGTCCGCCTTCACGGCCGATTCCGCTGTGCTTTGATCCTCCGAATGGTACACGCAGGTCACGAACATTTTGTGAGTTTAGCCAGATCATGCCGGCATCAATAGCTTGTGAAATGCGATGACCGCGCTGCAGGTCTTTCGTCCATACATAACCGGCCAAGCCGTATTTCACATCATTAGCCCACTTGATCACTTCTTCTTCGTCTTTAAATGTCATAACTGTTAAGACAGGTCCGAAGATTTCCTGTTGCGCAAATATTGAGTCGTTAGAGACATCTAGTAAAACGGTAGGCGCAACAAAGTTGCCTTTTGGATATTCAGCCGGCAATTGTCCGCTGAACATTTCAACCCCTTGCTTTTCAGCCTCATCAAGGAAACCTTTTACTTTTTGATAATGTTTGGTATGAATTAATGGTCCAACGTCTGTTTTCTCATCAAGCGGATCACCGACAACAATATTTTCAACCCTCTCTTTTAATCTATTAACAAATTCATCTTTAATAGATTCATGAAGGAAAAGCCGAGAATTCGCTGTGCAGCGCTCACCGTTAAAGGAGAAGATTCCCCAAATGACTGCGTCCAGTGCACGTTCAAAATCGGCATCATCAAAAACAATGATCGGGGATTTGCCGCCAAGTTCCATTGAATACCGTTTCAAATTGTCGGCGCCGTTTTTCATAATTTCTGAACCAGTGACCGTTTCCCCTGTAAAACAAATCAGTTTTACATCAGGATGGGCAACAAGGGATGCACCCGCTGTTTCCCCAAATCCGTGTACAACGTTAAAGACACCCTTAGGCAAACCGGCTTGATCCATAATTTCAGCTAACTTATCCGCTGTAAGCGGTGTAAATTCCGCCGGTTTTAAAACAACCGTGTTACCAGTTGCAAGGGCTGGCGCAATTCGCCATGTTGCAAGCATGATCGGTGAATTCCACGGCGTAATAATACCTGTTACGCCAACTGGTTTATGAATCGTATAATTTAAATAATCTTGGTCAACTTGATATGCCTCACCAACCATATTGCTTGATACCATTTCTGCATAAAATCTGAAGTTTTGCGCAGCGCGGTGAGCCATATTTTTCGTTTGGCTGATTGGAAGTCCAGTATCAATAGATTCCAACCTGGAAATTTCCTTAACATTTTCATCAATGAGGTCGGCAATTTTATTAATGATGCTAAGTCTTTCTTTAAGCTTCATTGTTCGCCATGGACCATGAAATGCCGCGTCGGCTGCTTTAACAGCTTTATCAATATCTTCTTTTGTTCCTTCATAAACAACGTTAAGTTTTTCATTAGTTAACGGATTGAGGTTGTCAAAAGTTTTGTTCGTTACCGATTCTACAAATTCACCGTTGATAAATAACGGAATTTTTTCTTTAACTTTTACTTCAGATACTTTTAACTGAGTCATGTGCTTTCCCTCTTTTCTCTTAATTAGTCCTGAGATCTAGAACTCTATCATCATGGATGCTAGATTAAGGCCGTCTCTTATTGCTTAACAGAAAGGTCAACGTATTTTTCCAATACCGAACGGATTTCGGACTGTAATTCTTCAGTTGGCAATTCCATCGGCATACGCAATTTCGGTGTGATTTTCCCCATCATGCCAAGAGCAGCTTTAAGCGGTGCAGGGTTCGTATCTTTGAACAATACGTCATTTAAAGGCATTAAATCATAATGCAAATCTTGCGCCCGCTTAATGTCGCCTTCGAACCATGCATTATGTAGCTCAGCCACTTTATCAGGCACGATATTGGCAGTCGCACTAATTGAGCCTGCCCCGCCAATCGCAAGCATTGGGTAACAAAGCAGCTCAATGCCTGAATATAGGAGAAAATCTCGTCCACAATTCAATAACACACGGTTCACATGTTCAAAATCTTTATTTGATTCCTTGACACCGATAATATTTGGACAATCTTCATTTAATCTGGCAAGCGTTTTAACTTCCATATTTACTGCTGTTCTGCCTGGGATGTTATATACAATGATGGGAATATCAACTGAATCTGCGACAGTTTTAAAATGTTTATAAAGTGCATGTTGCGATGGTTTATTGTAGTAAGGTACGATAACGAGTGCTGCATCTGCGCCCATTTCTTGAGCAAGACGAGTTAAGTGAAGTGTTTCTTTATGATTAGTAGATCCGGTGCCTGGAACAACTGGTACTCTGCCGTTGGCTGCTTTGATAGCTGCCTCCATCACCTTTTCACGTTCTTCTGTTGTTAAAGAGCTTGGTTCTCCGGTTGTTCCGGTTACAGAAATGGCATGGGAACCGCTTTCAATATGCCAGTTAATTAATGATTCAAAAGTGCTTTGATCAAATTCTCCCTTTTCATCAAATGGGGTAATAATTGGTGCAATTGAACCTCTAAGTTTTTCACGCGCGTTCTTGAGATCGATCAAACTAATCCTCTCCTCTATTTATTTGAATTTTATTTGTCAGCAATGGTCAAAACTGTTACGAGAATGATTTCATCGATAATAAAAAACCGCCTGGCATGAATCACTCCCTTCAAGTAAAATCAATTAAACCGCCTGACTTTGATCAAGCAAATTTCTTCCGTATTTTCCTCCATAAAACGTTAACGGATTGCCTTGACAGACACAAAGATCAATAACTTTTCCAATGTATAATGTATGATCGCCGGCTTTATGCGCATCGTAAACATCACAAATAATGTTTGCTAAAGC
Source organism: Scopulibacillus cellulosilyticus (assembly GCF_042665295.1). Taxonomy (NCBI): domain Bacteria; kingdom Bacillati; phylum Bacillota; class Bacilli; order Caryophanales; family Sporolactobacillaceae; genus Scopulibacillus; species Scopulibacillus cellulosilyticus. Next base: position 84,150 of record NZ_JBHTCO010000005.1, on the reverse strand, counting down.
ATTTTTAATTACCGGTACACCGGAAATCCATCCAAATTCGATGTCATGCTTTTCTTTTTGACCGGCAAAATGCATCGACATCTCCACCTGATCTTCAGAAAGAATACTAACGGCAAATTTCCCGGCTTGCTCAAGCTTCTTAAGCATGTGGGCTTTTTCATCAATCGAAACAGAGATAAGTTTCGGATTAAGCGAAACGGACATAAAAGCGTTAGCCGTCATACCATGAACTTCATCCTCTAAGACTGTCGTAATGACAGTAACACCTGTGGCAAATTTCCCCATTGCATCTCTGAAAGTTCGATCATCCATTTTTTTAACCTCCTTAATGATTCAAAAGGAGTAAATTTCGGATTTTTACTCCCTTACTAATGACACAACAAACATAAGAAAGCGCTTTAAAAGAAAACTTAAAATTAGCGTCTGCGTCGATTTGCCAACATTTCTGCCAATTTATATTTTATTAATGTAAAAAAATCACTTCACCATTTGTTTTTCAAATTCATACTCTAAATTATCATTAACTTGGCTTAACACTTCCAAAAACACTTCCAGCTTCTCTTCAGAAATACCGTCAAACACTTTCTCGTATATTTCCTGCATTAAAGGTTCTAATTTATCTCGAAGCGCTTTTCCTTCTTCAGTAAAATAAACCAAATATGAACGTCTGTCATCAGCATTGGCTCTGCGTTCAATCCATCCTTTACGATCTAAAATATCTAAGATCCTTGTGACTGTTGCTTGATCCTTTCCTGACTTTTGCGACAGGTCTTTTTGGGTAATGCCGTCTTGCCCCCCTAAGTATCTCAGCACGGTCCATTGTTCTGGCGTAATATCGTACAGGCGAAGATGGATATATAGAAAGTGAACGATTTTACGACCCGTTAATACTGTAGGGTAGCCAACGGATACGTCAAGTGTCTTGAGCATCGCTAACCCCCTCTTACTCTTATTTGATATTTACTTGTTACGACAATTATATGCTTAACATATTCATTTGTCAAACTATTTTATTAATTTTTTCAAGAAAAATAATATTGATATATCTGAATCGATTTCCACTGTTGGTTCCTATCTATTCAACAAGAACTTCTCCCGTAACGATAGGCGCTTGTAATCATAAAAAAACTGATAACCGACAAGCTGATCACGAAGATCTTCTTCAAGTAAATCTTCAATTTTTTGAATGCGATACCTTAATCCGCTCATGGATAAAGCCAGGGTGTTTGAAGTTTTTTCAAGGTTTCCGCCATTTTGCAAATAGGTGTAAAGCATTCTAATTGTCTAAGAAAGTGTTTTTGCTTTCAGTTTAACAGCCGCCTTCGTCATCATAAGCAGATGTTTATGCCACCTGTTAAAAACATTTATTTTAATTATATTTATAGGTATAGTATCATTGATTAGGTACATGAAAGGGAGGTTTTATGATGAAGCAACAAGTTAAATTGAAAAATGCCTTTCTCCTTGCGTTTCTCGTCATCATGTGGGGAGCAAACTGGCCAATGGCTAAATTTGCCTTAAATTATTCACCTCCACTCTTGTTTTCGGGGATACGAGTATTTATAGGCGGACTTATATTACTTATCATTGCGATTCCAAGATATAAAAGGCTTCGGTTTAAAGAGACATGGTATATATATTTTATATCAGCAATCTTAAATATTATTTTATTTTATGGTCTTCAAACTGTTGGTTTGGAATATTTACCATCAGGACTTTTTACTTCTATTGTCTTTATTCAACCTGTTTTGATGGGTGTATTCTCTTGGATCTGGCTTAGTGAATCCATGTATTTTCTTAAAGTTATTGGATTAATACTTGGTTTTGCAGGTGTGGCAGTCATTTGTATAGGAGGATTAGCTGGACATATTTCGGTTATCGGTGTTTTGTTAGCTTTAGGTACTGCTCTTGCCTGGGCTTTTGGAACGGTATATATGAAAAAAACAGCGCACAAAGTTGATGGCGTTTGGCTCACTACCCTTCATATTATTATTGGCGGGCTATTCCTGCTAATATCCGGTACATTGACTGAAAGCTGGTCATCTATTTCATGGAACATTCCTTTTATATCATCGTTATTATTTATCTCTATATTTGTGATAGCGTTAGGTTGGCTTGATTTCTTTACCTTAGTTAGTTCTGGGGAAGCAAGCAAGGTATCAACTTATACCTTTTTAATCCCTGTTGTTTCTATTCTAGGAAGCTCCTTATTTCTTCATGAAGCAATTACGATTAATCTTTTAGCGGGTCTTTTCTTAGTCGTGATTAGTATTGCGCTAGTAAATATAAAGACAAAAAAAGAAATGCCAGCTTCTAAAGCTTTAGTATCCAAAGATAAAAGAATCTCCTAATAAGATTTTCTATTAACAAGCAAGGATTTTAAAAAAGGGCCAAAATGAACTGACCCCAATTGCTAGACACACATCTAACAATTGGGGTGCAGCCAGCCGCGCCAAAAGACGGGAACCGAAGCGGTAATTTAAGGTTTTGCCTCCTTGCCATTGCGGTATGAGTCAGTGCAACAACTACTTTTTTATCTCATTGACAGCTGCCCTATACTGCTCATACCAATTTTCCCAATCTTCTTTTGGGAAATCCATAGGACGGCCATCCATTAAAGCCCTTAACATATCAAGGCATACATGCCATCCCGCCAAATCTTTTGATGTGTGATCATTTAACGAGTTGATAAACTCTTTTAATACTAATAAGCAACCATCAGGTTCAGCATATAGCTCAAAACGAACCCGGCCTTCACCCCATTCGTATTCCAAAACGGAATATTGTTCGAAGTCTGTTATCTTAATATCGAAAAAAGCGCCGGTTCCGTCATTCATGTTAAATTTAATGGTTCCTCCTTTTCGAAGATCCGTAACTTGCAAATTTGGCATCCATTTTGCTAACTTATCATTCTCGGTTAAAGCAGCCCACACTTCCTCCGCCGAATGGTGCAGCGGACGTTCAAATCGAGCGATATAGCCTCTCTCTGCTTTTTCAATGACAGCTAACATTGTTATTCCTCCAGATTTAAAATTTCGTTAACACATTCAAGATTTTCCACGCAAACTAATGTAATTTCCCTTTAACACCTATTACTTAAAAGGCCGCTCTTTAAGTAACATTGTATTTTATTGGTTCTGCCTCTTTCAAATTTACTTATCAGCCAAAAACCCTGCCAAACCAATTAAAAGAAAAATTAACCCAAAGGTTAGAACAACCCCTTTTATAAATACTATCGGCGTTTTTCTAAGAACCCAATTTGAAATGACCAACAGTGGGAATCCTTCATCAACACCTTCGCTTTTTTCTTTATACTCTTTGAAATCCTTATTCTTTAATTTGAGGAAGAAAATAATTAATATGATAAGCCCCCACACTATGCTTAAAGTATTAATTACGGCATTCATCTATTACACCTCTAATCAGGGGATAAGACTAACTTGCCTCGCCCTTTTTTATACTTTCTAAATATAAATTAATCTCTTGTTTACTTGTCAACGCAATAGCCGCTTTTTTAGTCCCAATTCTTTGAAACTCTTGCAGTCGTTCAGCCATTTTTTTCTTACGGGGATAGTATGTTGTACATATAAATTTAAGAAATTGCCAATCTATTTTTTCTTTACATCCCTTCCCCATATCAGGACGTGTTTTGCCAATATTCATTAACCACCGTTTGAAAACACGGTATAAGCATACATACAGCGGCAATTCCAAATATATAATCGTATCAGCATGATTTATACGGATATCAAAGGTGTTGGTATAATTACCCTCGATAATCCATTGAGCTCGATTCACAATTTCCCGTTGTGCTGCTTCGAACTCTTCAAGAGGCGCTTCGATCCAACCCGGTTTCCAGTACAAAGCATCTAAATGGTAAACATCAATATTCAAAGCTTCCCCAAGTTCTCGGGCAAATGTCGATTTCCCTGTGCCTGCAGAAACACCAATGACCATAATTCGCTTCATGTCTTCTCACCTCTGATACCCGTTATCCAATAAATGTTTAATTCGATATTATTCTTAAAATACCTTTTGAAGATTTTTTGTACAAACCGCATAAAGCCCTGCTTAATTTTTATAAATATTGTTAAGCAGGGCTGTTATTCTTATATTTAATTTAATGACTGATAGTAAGTTTCTTTAAATAAGCAATTTCATCTTCGTGTGTAAAGCTTTCGGTCACAGGCGTTTCTAAGATCATCGGCTTTTGTTTTATTACAGGGGATTCAATAAACGCCTTCATTTGTTTTTCTTTAATATATCCATTATGGATATTTGCATGCCTGTCACGCTTTGAACCGCTCTTGTACATTGAATTGTTCAAATGAACCGCTTTTAACTGTTCAAAGTAGCCGAGCGATTGGCCTTTTTTCACAATCTCGATCCAATTATCTCCATTCCATAATCCGCTTGAATAAGCGTGGCAAGTATCTAAGCAAAAGCCGATTTTTTCCGGATCGTCAACTAATTGACGAATCTTTACTAATTCCTCAATAGTTGTTCCTAATTGACCGTTTTTCCCCGCATTATTTTCTATTAAAATAAGGCTGTCACCATGCCATCGGTCCAGTATGTTATTTAATGTGTCAATCATTCGTTTATAACCTTCCAGCGGGTCTTCTCCTTTATAAGAACCGAAATGGACAACGACGCCGATTGTTCCGCAAGCCTCGGCAATGTCTAAATCGTTTAATATTGATTGAACAACTTGATCTGATTTCGGAAAATCGGCGGATAAGTTGGCAGGGTATGATGTGTGAGCAATGGAAGCAAGATTATTTTCTAAACAAAAACTGGCGCAGCTTTCGGCATCGTGACGGTCAAATGCCTTAATCTTCAAGCTGCGCGGATTTTTAGGAAAATATTGTAAGGCTTGTGCACCTATTTTTAACGCTGTTTTGGCAGCACCTAAATAACCGTTTCGTATACTGATGTGACAGCCGAATTTCATGTTATCCTCCAAAACAAAAAACTGGTTTTCCTTTATCTTTTTCACTTAGTCGTTATTTTTATTCTATAAATGAAATTTCCTAATCATTTTTTCCTTTATATATTCTGGCAATCCGAAAATATAAAGGATAACGATGGATATAGGCACCAGTTGAGCGGCTGCGACAATCGACCAGCTTAACCAGTCTGATTGCTCTGTATAGCTGCAGATAAAATAATTTGTCCATAAACATAAAATGATCAAAGCTATAAAAAGAAATTTAATGATGTTGATCTTTTTAAACTTAAACAATTTTATAAGCACGAGATAACATATGACGATGACCATCATTCCACCGACAATTGGTAAAGCTAAGGGAACAAACCAATGACCGTTATAAAAATAATCAATCCCAAAAAGCAGACCTAAAATAATCATTAAAATACCGATGATTTTTTTAAAATAACTTGTCATATAACTGAGTGAACAAAACAAAATCCCCCATCCGGCAAGTACACTTATATTACTGTATCTAGACCATGTAAATGCCCCGTGCACTTGAAAATCGATATAGAACATCATGCTCACTGCTATGAATACAAATACTGAAACAAAGATGAAAACCGGCTTAAACACGCTTACCTTTATAAAAGAATAGGAATCAACAGCTAAAGGAAACCGATGATCACCATCTTGTTCTGAGTCATCAATTTTTGGAATATGAAAATTGCATAATGGACATGGTTGATTACCTTTTTGTACTTCTACACCACACTTTGGACAATATGCCAAATTAGCTTCCCTCCGTATTCGTTTCAATTTTAATGTTCATTCCCAGTTTACGAAGCCTGCGGAAAAATTCTCGTTCAAGGATGCGATTCTTAGATAAGCTTCCAAATGATATATAAGTGTGATCTTTATAGCTAATCATCATGGCCTTTACTTTATTACCAATACTTGGCGGCGGATAACATTCAAACCTTTCTATAAAAGGCTGAACCCCATTTGGTACATTGGCTATCCCTAAATTAGATAAACCGCTTGTATACTGCTTTTCACCAAAAATCGAGTAAATAAAAGGGGCTATCAAATCCTTGATAGGCAAGGGTATCATTCTTAAAAATAGAGACTTCTCTCTCTTTACATTCATCTTAATATATTGTTTCAATTTTTTTGGTGAAAGCAGACGGTTGAACTCATGTTTCACTTCTGCTAAAACTTCAGTAAATTGGTATTCACCTAATCTTGGATCAACTGAAGGCGTAATGCTTACAAAAAAGTTTCTCATCGTCAAACTTGGAAAAAAAGCTCTCATATTTACCGGGACATTAATGACGACAGGTTTCTTTTGCTGATTGGCACTTTTTTGAATGTTTAAAAGAACATCTATATAAACGGCTGTCAGAAAAATTGATATAGAAACTTTGTATTCTTTTGCCTTCTGTTTAAGCGATTTAACATCTATTATCCCTGTTGTAATATGATATACACCCTGATCATCAATTTTTATTGGCAACTTATATGCATTTTCAAGGGAATGAGTTAAAGGGGGGATATCTTTTTCATAATATTTTTGAAATCCATCTTCGGTTTCGGCCTTTAATTGTTCTTCATTAACAGTTACATTTTTTACAGGTAAAGACTCCTTTAGATTCAAATATTGAATAATAAGCTCTGTTAAGAATTTAAGCGCGGCGGTTCCGTCCGTTAGACTGTGGGAGAATTCAACAGCAATCCGCTTCTTATAGTACAGCACACAAAATGGGAAGGTTCCCCGTCTTCTTATTGACAAACTCATACAAGGATAGTAAATTTCTTCACTTACCTCAGGAATTTCATTAGTTTCCTCAAAGTAATACCAAAAGAAACCTTTCTTTAATTGAACTTGTAAAAAAGGAAAACGTTCCAAAGTTGCTTCAAGCGCTTGCTGCAAGATCGCCTGATCCACTGTTGAAGTTAGTGTTGCGGAAACTCTAAATAAAGTTGTGGCTCTTGAGGAAATGGTTGATGAATACAGTCTCCCCGCATTATCAAGTTTGTACCACGACTTTCCGTTTTTCATAGGTCCACTCCGAATCATATCAAAAAATACATTATAGTCATTCCCATTAATAAAAATTATTATAAATATCGATTTCATCTCATATTTTTAAATCTATTGTTAAGAATTATTTCTTTTAAATATCTTATTCAATTACCTTTAATTATTTATGGACTAAATTTTCATTTAAAACTAAATTGATAACTTTGTTTATTTTTGCCGCTCAATATTAGATATTAATAGTTATTAAGGGTAAGCTGGTTTAAGCATATCAATATTTCGGAAAAAACTTAATAGGATCCTTAAAAATTAACAAAATATCTGGAAACTGTTTGTTGTTAATTCTTGATTTCATTAATCGTTTGCTTGATAAGTTTTTGTTGCTGTTCAAGAAGATTTTCGGTATAAGTCAGCATTCGAATATATATGTCAATGATATGTTGTCCATATTGATCACCGGGAACTGCCCACTTTCCATTCAATTCCGTCCAAGTGACCGCGCTGCCCCTTTTAACCATATCAAATCTTGGATCATAAATCGGATATTTATCGGGCGGAGCATCTAAAGCAGCATAAGCATATAAGTGCTGAAGATGAGCAAGGACTCCCTCTTTTGGCGTTGCGAACGAAGCGCCTTTTGCACCGCCGCCTGTCGCGCCAAGTCCGGCAAAATTATTTTGATCGGGGCTGACATCTCCTGTAAAGCGAAAGTAATTCGTTTCTAATATGGCCTGAGCGAAGGCAACATCGCCTCTGATGCCATAATCATACCCAAATTCAATATAATACCTTCCAAGCAGCGGCGCTTTTTCATTTACACTCCGTACAAAAGCATTTAAATGCTCCGGTAATAATACATGTGTCCCTCTAATCGTCAGCTCTTCCTTCGGCTGTTTGCCTGATGGCTTATCAACATTTTCAGGCTGCGCGGTTATAATAAACGCATCGAGGCCGTATCCTTCTAACATCTTTACCTGCTGTTCAGCATTTTCTTTATTTGTAAATGCCCCTGTTTGCACTCTATAATATGTTTTGCCATTTATCTTTGTCGATGTTATAAAGGATGATACTTTGTAGCTTTTCAAAAGAAGATCACGTGCCTCAGCATTTTTTCTATCGGCGAACGATCCGCAAATCACACGATATATCTCTTTTTCACTATCGCCTTGACCGGCATTAATGTCAAGTATATTCATTACAAACCTTCTTTCTATAAACCTTCTTAAATAACTTCTCTACTATTAAATGCCGGACTAGCAAAATTTGTATAGTTTTTCAACTTGCATATTATGATATTATTTTAACTATTTCTTATGTCATTTTTAGCAAACTATGTTAATAACATGCACTATTATAGAAAATTTATGATATAATCCATCTGATTGCCCTTTTGACTCTTTATGAAAGGCTGATATTTATGTATCAAACACATTCAATGGGTAAAAAAACACGTTTACTTATTTCTATTTTAATTCCTATTCTAATTACACAATTGGGCATGTATGCTATGAACTTCTTTGATACAGTGATGTCCGGGCATGCCAGTGCGGACGATTTAGCTGGTGTTGCGATTGGGTCAAGTCTGTGGACGCCCATTTTTACGGGGTTAAGCGGGATCCTGTTATCTCTAACTCCCATTATCTCTCAGCTTATTGGCGCGAATAAAAGAGAAAACATTCCTTTTTCCCTCATGCAAGCTATTTATTTAGCTGTTGTCATTGCAGTCGCCGTCATGGTTATTGGCGGTCTCGTTGTCAATCCCATTTTAAATGCAATGGACTTATCTCCCCAGGTTCAAGATATTGCATACAGGTATCTCAAGGCGCTTGCCTGGGGGATGATTCCATTGTTTGTTTATAATGCGCTTCGCTGTTTTATTGACTCACACGGGCAGACAAGGCTGACAATGATCATTACACTGACAGCACTGCCTATCAATATTATTTTTAACTATTTTATGATTTTCGGGAAAATGGGCTTTCCGCGATTAGGCGGTGTCGGCGCTGGATATGCTTCAGCCATTGCTTATTGGATTATTACTTTTATTGCACTATTTGTGATTATTTATAAACAGCCCTTTGCAGATTATAAGGTTTTTAAAAAGCTGTATCGCGTTTCTTTTGCCTCATGGAAAGAACAGTTAAAAATCGGTGTCCCTATCGGTTTCTCTATTTTCTTTGAAACGAGTATATTTTCAGCGGTGACTTTATTTATGAGTAAATATAGTACCATTATTGTCGCTGCCCATCAATCAGCTATGAATTTTGCTTCGGCTCTTTATATGATTCCTTTAAGTATATCAATGGCGCTAACGATCGCCGTCGGTTTTGAAGCAGGCGCTGCAAGGTTTCAAGATGCCAAGCAATACAGCTACATCGGCATTGCCATAGCGATTTCAATGGCAATTATTTTTGCGATCGCCGTCTTTTTATTAAACGGTCAAATCGCAAAATTATATTCGACGGATACTCAAGTAAGACACATGATTAAGGAATTTGTGATATATGCAATCTTCTTTCAGATCTCAGATGCCCTAGGGGCGCCGATTCAAGGGATTTTAAGAGGGTATAAGGATGTTAATATTACTCTTGTGATGACGCTTGTTTCTTACTGGATCATCGGGCTGCCATTAGGTTATATTCTGGCTAATTTTACACCGCTTGAGCCTTTTGGATATTGGATTGGTTTAATTGTTGGTTTGGCAGTTGGAGCAATTTGTTTATTTATAAGGCTTTCGGTTGTTCAAAGACGGTTTAGACGTTTGATATTACAAAGAAAGCAATTAGAATGTTAATGGCACGCATAAGCCCGGTGCTCCGTTTGCACCGGGCCTACTCATAAGTTAAAATGCCATACTGATCACCATGCCGGCAAAAGCCAGAAGGATACCGCCAATATAACTTACAGCTAAATATGTAATAAGAACGCCCTTTTGCCGTTTAAGGTGCATTTGGATATTTTCAAGCTTAAAAGTTGAAAAGGTTGTGAATGCCCCCATAAATCCAGTCCCTAACAGTAATTGCCAAGAAGAAGCCAACCGGCTCGCTGAAATCAATCCTAATAAAAAGGAACCAATGAGATTGACTAAAAGCGTTCCATAAGGAAATGATGATTTCCCTTTTTTATTGAACTTAGAACTTACCCAATAACGTGATATAGCGCCAAAGAAACCTCCGACACCGACCCAAAAAATATTTAAAAATATCATGATGCCCCTCCTGCCTTCTGAAACATTTGATCGCCAACTTTATAGCCGGCATAGGATAATACTAGCCCTCCAAAAAGACTGATGACCACATAGATAAAGGCGAGACCGATGTGAGAGGCATTTAATAACTTAACTGTATCAACACTAAATGTTGAAAAGGTTGTAAATGACCCGATCATGCCTGTCCCTAAACCGGTAAAAAGCTCAGCAGGGACACGTTTATTTTTTGAAAGATACGTTGTCAGCCATCCAAGAACAAAACTTCCAATTAAATTGGTTACTAATGTAGCAAATGGAAAAGCACCCGTCCAAACACCGCTGAATAAATGGCTGACACCATATCTTAATAAAGCACCAATAATGCCGCCAACACCGACAAACCAATAAACCATTGTTCATAAAACCTCCTCTATTTCTTTAGTATTTGTTTTTCACAAAAAAATAGACTCCTGCCATAGATAATATGGCAGGAGTCATTAGCCTAAATAAGGTTACTTAAAGGCAGTTAACGGTGAACTCCATCACCTATTTGATTCTGAAGTTATTGTAACTTTTAATCTAACCGGAGTCAACGCTTTAACTGACAATACTTTTGAAGAGTGTTGCCATGCCCATGCCGCCGCCGACACCCAAAGTTGCCAGCATATATTCCCCCTGATAGTTTGAAGCTTCAGTACATAGTCTTGTGACTAAAATTGCACCCGACGCACCATAAGGATGTCCTAAGGCAAGCGCCCCGCCGCCATGATTCACGATGTCCTCTGAAATATCCAAATTTCTTAAAGAGGCAAGTACTTGTGAAGCAAAGGCTTCATTAAATTCAACATAGGAAATATCATTGATTGATATATTGTTTCGGCTAATTAACGTTTTGACTGCAGGAACCGGACCGATGCCAAGAATGTTCGGATCAACACCAACAGTAACGGCGTCAATAAATTCCAGATCAGCAGAAAGTCCTAATTCTTTGGCTTTTTCTGCTGACATCACCAATGCAGCCGCTGCACCATCGTTGACAGGACATGCATTTCCAGCTGTGACTGTCCCATCCTCTGTAAATACCGGTTTCAAACGTTCAAGTTTTTCTATACTTGTATTGGGACGGGGACACTCGTCTTTATCTATTAAATGATCCGTCATTTGTTCAAGCGGCGTGATTTCCTTGTCAAAACGCCCTGATCTTTGTGATGCGGCAGCTTTCAGGTGGCTAAACAGGGCATATCGATCCTGATCTTTTCGGGAAATATCATACTTCTCAGCGACATTCTCAGCTGCGACTCCCATATCCGGATCACCGATATGATCGGGCGAAAATCTCGCCTTTGTGAAAATCTTTGGAGGTTTGTGATCATAAATTGTCGGGGGTTTTTCAATCTTCCACGGAGCAAGGCTGGTACTTTCAACCCCGCCGGCAATGTATATATCACCGGCACCTGCCTGCACAAAACGGCATGCCATATTAATCGCTTCAAGACCGGATCCGCATTGCCGATCTACCGTAACACCAGGTATATCAACAGATAAACCGGCCGTTAATAATGACAGGCGGGCCATATTACCTCCGGGTCCAACAACATTGCCCAGTATCACGTCATCAATACGATCAACTGGACAACCTGTTTCTTTCAGTAAATCGCGAATAACTGACGCTGCCAGCTCCTCGGGCGGAAAGTTTTTTAAAATACCGCCGACTTTGCCAACAGGTGTCCGTTTTGCCTTAATAATGACTGCCTTTCTCATAATAAAACCCCGTCTTGATTCATTAGCAGATCCTTTAAACGGTTCCTGGCCACTTTTCCGCTTGACGTTAAAGGAAATTCATCTAAACGAACCCATGATTTAGGACATTTATAATTTGGCAAATAGGATCTGCAATGTTTTTCTAAAAATTTATCGGTCATTTCCCGAGTTTCTTTTTCTAATAAAACAGCAACGATTTTTTCACCCCAATATTGATCTGGCAAACCTAGGACTGCAACATTTTTGATATTGGGTATTTTTTTAATACATGCTTCTACTTCTTCGGGATAAACATTCAATCCTCCGGTAATGATCATATTTTTCTTGCGGCCAACTAGAAAAATAAAACCATCTTCATCTATATATCCTAAATCTCCAACGGTTATCCACTTATCTCTTTGCTGAGGTTCCCCGTCATATCCAGAGAAAGCCATTGGACTATTAATAAATATTGTTCCAATCTGACCAGACGGCATTTCTAAACCTTCTTCATTTCTAACTGAAATGTCAACAAGATCAAACGGCCGGCCGACACTGCTCATTTTTGTATATTTTTGATGATCATATAATGTCATGAAGCTTGTTTCAGATGCGCCGTAGTACTCGTACAATCGGGTATCTGGCAATAAGTTTTTTAAAGCTTGAACAGTTTTAACACTAAGCTTATCCCCGGAAGACATAATTTTCGATAGATGATGAGACTTTAATTCTTCAGGATAAGATAGAAGCGATTCTAACATCGTCGGTACAACAAAGATCGTTGCTATTTTATATCTTTTCATATCTTTGATGAAATGCCGGGCATCAAACGATTCGGAAACAAAAAAGCTTGCTCCGACGTTTAAAGCATGGACAGCAGCGTACAAAGATAACGAGTGAACCATTGGGCCAGGCGCGGCGACGATTTCATTTTCCTTTATTGAAAAATACTTTTGACTGGCTTTAATGCTGTCAATCCAGGATTGTTGATGACGCAGAAAACCTTTTGGCAATCCCGTTGTTCCAGAAGTAAAGCCAAGATAAAAATCTTTATATTTCCCATCTATATGAGTTCGCGGACTAATATCATCCGGCATGCCGAAAGTTCCATTATCGTCATCTGTTATCACGATTTCTCCATTAAAGCTTTTGCGGTCAATCCGTTCGCACCAATCGCGGCAAGTTATGATAACGTCAATCTTGGAATAAGAGATAATGTCATTAAGCTGCTTATCTGTCCATTTTGGGTCAAGAGGAGCACAAATATTGGCACTGTGAGCAACACCCAAAAAGCACTCTATATACTCAATAGAGTTTGGCAAAAGCAGCCCTGCTCTTACAGGGGAATGATTTCTTTTATGTAAAATAGCTAAAGAAATTTTCTTAATTTGTTTCCCCAATTCTGAATACGTGACAGCCCGATGAGATGCGATTAAAGCCGCTCTATTGGGAAAACGTTCAGCATAATATAAAATTTGATCTGTTATCATAATGTCACTCCTTAGGCTGCTGACTTTTCTTTCTTTTCTTTTTGATTTAAATAAGGCTTTAATTTAACAGTTAGGACAGAAGTAATGATTACTTTTATCATATCACCAGGCAAAAATGCTAAATTACCTAGTGCGACAATCCTGACAGGTGTATGCGTCATCCATGAATAATACAAAATACCCCCTGCGTAAATAATTAAAATTCCGCCGATGATATTAAAAACAATGAGTTTGCCTATCTTTAACTTTTTATTAAATCGCTCTACGAGATAACCGATGATAAGTGCCGCGATTGGCCAACAGATAATATAACCGCCTGACGGACCGATAACAGTTTCCAATCCTCCTCTCCCGCCTGACAAAAAAGGCCCTCCTGCTGCAACTATAAGGACAAAGACCAATACACTTATAAAACCTTTTTTTGTCCCAAGCAAACTTCCGGCCAACATAACGCCTAAAGTTTGCAGCGTTACAGGCACACTTATAAGCGGTATTGGAATAGGAGGAAGAAGTCCCATGACAGCAATCATTGCAACAAATAATGCCGTTTGAACTAATGATAAAGTGCGCATTAAAAAACCTCTCTTTCGTTAACTTATTTATATTTTAGGTTAACAAAAGGAAGGTGTCAAATAAAAAAGCGGAAAAAACAGGACTAAAGCCTTTTTTTTTCGCTTTTATTAAAATATTAAATTTTTTTTAAATTTCAAGTGAAAATGAGTCTATTTCTTCATGAAATTATTTTCCAACACATGTTACAATAATTTTACAATAGACTTTAGTCTGCACAAAAGGACCGGTTCACTCTAGAATAAAGGAGTGATGACTGTGTCTACTTTTGAAGCGTTGACGTTAATGTTAAGCTTCGGTATGTTCGTTGTAACGTTAATGCAGTCAAACAAAAAAGGCTAGACCCCCTTATATTTGACAGGCCATAAGGGATGGTCTATTTGTTGATTGCTATCCTAAGCGGAACCGCTCCTCTTGGCAGAGTCTATTGTATATGGAACCGTTGGTGTTGCCCCCACCTCCGGTTCCTTTAATATTATTATGCAATCATCATGTTTCTATGTTCATTATACAATAAATTTAGTGCTTGTACACTTTTTAAGGAGTTTGTACCCCAACGTTTATCATTATAATCCCAAATAAAAAAATTATCAATAATTATTTTAAATTCTTCCAAATTTCAATAACATTTCCTGATTCATCTTGATCAACGACAAAAGTGCCATTGTTATAGCGGTCCGTTGAACGTATCTCGGAGACAGTGACCGGAACCCTTATATCGTTTTCCGTTCTTAACATCATTATATCTTCGTCATTAACAACTTCTATTCCTGCTATCCGATGAGGGGACTTTTTTAATTCCCTTAGCATAACTACTCCGCGGCGCGCGCGGCTGCTTTTCTCCAAAGTCTGGCCAATCGCCATTTTTTTGACCGCACCGCGCTGTGTTGCTATAAATAAGTCCTGATTTTGCCCCTCTGGGAATACTTTACCTCCAGTCACAATGTCCCCGTCTTTAAGATTGACAGCTTTAACTCCGGAGGCACGGGGTCTTACTAAGCCGGCCTCCTCTTCATCAAACCATAAGCCGTAACCTAGACGGGTTGCAATAATGATATTTGATGAACCATTCGTTAAATGGACATCGATACATTCGTCATCACCTTTTAATTTTATGGCGACAAGCGGCTTTGAGCGTCTTTGCGCTTGATATTGCTTCAATTCTGTCCGTTTAATCAAACCGTTTTTAGTTATAAAAGTTAAATAGTGCCCTTCGTTAAACTCATTGACTGGAACGGCTTGAATGACTTCCTCATCTTCATCTATCGGCACTAAGTTGGCGACATGCTGGCCAAGTTCTTTCCAGCGCTTATCAGGAATTTCATGAACCGGCAAATAAAGATAGTGGCCTTTATTAGTAAATACAAGTAAAGTATCTGTCGTATTCATTTCCGATTGCAATAATATCCGGTCAGAATCCTTCATAGCTGTGTCTTCACCGTTGCTGGCTGTATAAGAACGCAAACTGGAACGCTTAATATAGCCGCCTTTCGTCAGTGCCACCATAACATCCTCTGAAGCTACCATGACTTCAAGATCAATTTTAATTTCTTCAATGTCATTTTCAATAGTTGTTCTTCGTTCGGTTGCATATTTCTTTTTCACTGTGTTCAATTCATTTTTGATGACACGAATAAGTTTCTTTTCCGATCCTAAAATCGCCTCAAGACGTGAAATGGTTTCTTTCAGTTCTTCAGCCTCTTTTTGCAACGTTTCTATGTCCGTATTAGTTAAACGGTACAGCTGTAAATTAACAATCGCTTCAGCTTGAGCGTCTGTGAAACCAAATTGTTCAGAAAGATTATTTTTTGCATCTTTTTTATCTTTAGAGGCGCGTATCGTCTGGATAACTTCATCAAGAATAGAAACAGCCTTGATTAATCCATCAACAATATGCTGGCGTTCTTTTGCCTTTTTAAGTTCATATGTTGAACGGCGGGTTACAACCTCTTTCTGATGTTCAATATAAGCTGCTAAAATTTCCTTAAGCCCCATTAATTTAGGTGTTTTATTAATGATTGCTACCATATTGAAATTATAAGTGATCTGCAAATCTGTGTTTTTATAAAAATAATTCAAAACACCCGCCGCATCGCCGTCTTTTTTCATTTCAATAATGACACGCGTTCCGGTCCGGTCTGTTTCATCACGGACTTCGGCGACTCCTTCAACTTTCCGATCGAGCCGGAGTTCTTCCATTTTTTTAACTAAGTTGGCTTTATTGACCTCATAAGGCAACTCTGTGATGACAATTTGTTCGCGGCCGCCTTTTAACGGTTCTATTGTTGAACGTCCCCTGACAACAATTTTTCCTTTTCCTGTCCGGTAGGCTTTCTTGATACCGTCGATACCCTGGACAATTCCGCCGGTTGGAAAATCGGGCCCTTTGATGACTGTCATCAGATCCTCTACTGTACAGTCGGGATTTTCCATAGCCATAATTGCTCCATCAATAACTTCTCCTAAATGATGCGGTGGAATATCTGTCGCATATCCTGCTGAAATCCCAGTTGAACCGTTCACAAGCAAATTCGGGAACCGGGATGGCAGCACGATAGGCTCTTCAGTTGTATCATCGAAATTCGGAACGAAATCAACGGTTTCTTTATCAATATCTCTAATCAGTTCAGAAGCGATGGCAGATAATCTGGCTTCTGTATACCGCATAGCAGCGGGGGGATCGCCATCTAAGCTGCCGTTGTTTCCATGCATTTCAACGAGCACATTACGAACCTTCCAATCTTGGCTTAACCGGACCATAGCATCATATACGGACGAGTCGCCATGGGGATGATAATTACCGATAACATTACCAACAGTTTTGGCCGATTTCCGAAACGGTTTGTCATGTGTATTCCCGTCTTGATGCATCGCAAAAAGAATCCGGCGCTGTACAGGCTTTAAACCGTCACGGACATCAGGCAAAGCCCGTTCCTGTATAATATATTTACTATAAATCCCAAAGCGGTCGCCAATGACCTCTTCAAGAGGAAGATCCAATAGCTTTTCTGGATTGGCCATAAATCTTATGCCTCCTCAGTTACGGATATATTTTCGTTTTCCAGTATATTCGTTTCTTCATCCAGCCCAAATGCCACATGAGATTCAATCCATTTTCTGCGCGGTTCAACCTTATCGCCCATTAAAGTGGACACCCTTCTTTCAGCGCGTGTTAAATCATCAATTTTAACCCTGATAAGTGTTCTTGTTTCTGGATTCATCGTCGTTTCCCACAGCTGATCAGCATTCATTTCGCCAAGGCCTTTGTAGCGCTGAATAATATATCCCCTGCCGATCTTTTGGATAGCCGCTTTTAAGCCTTGATCATCCCAGGCATATTCAATCACTTCTTTTTTGCCTGTACCTTTACTGATCTTGTAAAGCGGCGGCAGGGCAATGTATACTTTGCCGGCCTCAACAAGCGGGCGCATATAACGATAGAAAAAAGTCAGCAGTAAAACTTGAATATGCGCGCCATCGTTATCGGCATCGGTCATGATTACTATTTTATCGTAATTTGTATCACCTATATTAAAATCCGTCCCGACGCCTGCTCCTATAGCGTGGATAATGGTGTTAATTTCTTCATTCTTAAATATATCGGCAAGCTTTGCTTTTTCCGTATTGATAACTTTTCCCCTGAGCGGTAGGACAGCTTGAAACTTCCGGTCACGTCCTTGTTTAGCAGAACCGCCTGCGGAATCCCCTTCGACAAGGTATAATTCATTTTTCGCCGGATTTTTTGACGATGCCGGCGTTAATTTGCCGCTTAAAACGGTTTCTTTACGTTTGCCTTTTTTCCCGTTTCTTGCATCTTCACGAGCTTTCCGGGCAGCTTCTCTAGCTTGCGCTGCTTTAATGGCTTTTTTTATCAGCATTTCACTAATTTTAGGGTTTTCCTCTAAAAAGTAAGTAAGTTGTTCAGAAACAACTGAATCAACCGCGGAACGCGCCTCTGTTGTCCCTAATTTTCCTTTTGTTTGGCCTTCGAATTGCAGCATTTGCTCAGGGACCCGAACGGAAACGATTCCTGTAAAGCCTTCACGTATGTCACTGCCGTCAAGATTTTTACTCTTTTCCTTTAATAAAGAGGTCTTGCGCGCATAATCGTTAAATGCCCGGGTAACAGCGGTTTTAAAACCCGATTCATGAGTGCCGCCGTCCTTGGTTCTAACATTATTAACAAAAGAAAGAATGTTCTCAGAGTATCCATCATTAAATTGAAAAGCGACGTCAACTTCAATGTCATTGGCTGTACCCTCAAAGGATACGACTGAATGAAGCGTATCTTTTTCTTCGTTCAAATAATCGATAAAGGCTTTAATACCGGAATCGTATTGGTATGTCTCTTCTTCCCCGGAACGTTTATCGATCAGGACTATCTTTAAACCTTTTAATAAAAAAGCCGCCTCTCGTAAACGTTCACTTAATATATCAAAATTAAATGTTGTTGTGCTAAAAACGTTTGGATCAGGCTTAAAGTGAATAGTCGTTCCTGTCCCTTTTGCCTTTCCTGTCTTTTCGAGCGTTGTCACGGGATGACCGCCGTTTTCAAACCTTTGTTTGAAAGTATGACCGTCTCTTTTTATTGTGACTTCAAGCCATTCTGAAAGCGCGTTAACAACCGATGCACCGACGCCATGAAGTCCGCCGCTCGTTTTATAGCCGCCGCCTTGGCCAAATTTACCGCCTGCATGCAACACAGTAAAAATAACTTCCGGAGTCGGTTTCCCTGTCCGGTGCATGCCTGTAGGCATTCCGCGGCCGTGATCTGCAATGCTGACACTTTTGTCTTTATATAAAGTCACAATAATTTCGTCGCCGAATCCGGCCAATGCTTCATCAACCGAATTATCGACAATTTCGTATACCAAATGGTGCAAGCCTTTGGCATCCGTACTGCCAATATACATCCCGGGCCTTTTTCTAACGGCTTCCAGGCCCTCAAGCACTTGAATCGTCTCATCGTTATAAGCAGTTTGTCTTGCCAAATAAAAAAACTCCCTTCAACAAACAGTCAACATCAATTATTTCATTATACCAGAACAAATGTTTCTATAGTAAATAAGACTAATCTTTTTATACTATGAATTTAAAGAAAAAGAAAGTATACATTGCTGTTTCGGCTTGCCTTTCTTATGTATTAAAACAATTTCTCTTTAAAGAAACAAGTGTCAAAATTATTTCAACGTTTAAGAGCAGCGCTCAAAAAGGAGGACAAGGACTTAACAACGAAGAAATTCACCTTCAATCTTTGCAGGATTATTTTTAACATCCTCTAAAATGCCCCATCATAACGATTGATGGGGCATCAGCATTGATTAACTATTTATCATTTGTTCATGTTGAACTTTAATGCACCGATCCATAACAACAGTGATTCCATGCTTTTGCAAATAGTCATAAGCATCTTCATTCGCTAAACCTAACTGGGCCCAAAAAACATCAGGTTTAATTTCCGCCGCTTCTTTGGCAACATCTAATAAAAACTCGCTTCTTCTGAAGACATTGACAATATCAACATGACCTTCAATGTCTTTTAATGACCCGACGCTTTTTATGCCAAACACTTGATCAGCTTTTGGATTTACAGGTATGATTTCATACCTGGCGTCCAACATGTGTTTCGCGACTTGATACGATGTCCGCTCCGGGTTATCAGACAAGCCGACAACCGCAATCCTTTTAGCTTTTGCTAATATACTGTTAAGCTCATCCGGTTTTGGATTTTGAATGGTCATATAAACACCTCATTAATTACTATTTTTATTTAGGCCAGTTCATAAACGCTTCGGTATTTCTTACTTAAATAATCGACAAGATATTTAGCGTTTAATTCCTCTCCTGTCGCGTCTTTAAGAATTTCTATCGGTTTCTGCATTCTTCCAAACTGATGAATGTTTGTTGTCAGCCATTCACGAATCGGCTTAATATTTCCTTCTTTTAAAAGTTCATTAAAGCGGGGTATATCTTTAAGCATTGAATGCTTAAACTGAGCCGCATATAAATATCCTAATGCGTAAGATGGGAAATAACCGAAATCACCGCCTGACCAGTGAATATCCTGCAGCACACCTTCCCGGTCATTTGCAGGTCTCAAGCCGAGGTATTCTTCATATTTTCCATTCCAGACTTCAGGTAATTCACTAACCTCTAAGCCATCATTAAATAAAGCTTTCTCAATTTCATAGCGAACGATGATATGAAGAGGATAAGTAAGTTCATCAGCTTCCAGCCGAATTAATGACGGACCGGAAATATTAATTGCTCTATAAAAGTCTTCTAAAGAAACATGATCAAATTGTCCGTCCGCATATTGTTTTAGACTGTCATAGTGTTTTTCCCAAAAGGCATGATGACGTCCAACAAAGTTTTCAAAAAACAACGACTGGGATTCGTGGATACCCATAGATGTTCCGCTGCACAACGGCGTTCCTATCAATTCTTTTGAAATATGTTGTTCATAAAGCGCATGGCCGCCTTCATGAATCGTCCCGAAAACAGCTGTTCGAAAATCATTCTCATCATAGTGGTTCGTTACACGGACATCACCGGGATTCAAAGAAATTGCAAAAGGATGACCCGTCTCATCGAGTCGGCCGGCATCAAAATCATAGCCCATTTCCCGTAAAATATGTAAGCTGAACGCTCGCTGCTTTTCTTTTGAGAATCGCTTAAATAAAAATGATGTTTCCGGCCGATCCCTTGAACCTGCAATTTCTTGAACTAAAGGGACAATTTGTTCACGCAATTCGCCAAACACTTTATCAATCATACTTACCGTAACACCTGGCTCATATAAATCAAGCAGCTTATCATAAGGCTGACTCTCGCAGCCCCAATATTCTATAAAGCGCCTCTTAAAATCAACGATTTTTTCTAAATAAGGCTTAAGCATATTGAAGTCGGCTTTTTCTTTCGCTTCTTCCCACAAGCTTTCCGTTTTAGCTTGAAGAATCACGTACTCCTTATATTCCCGTTCCGGTATTTTGACATTTTTGTCATATTCCCTTTTAGAATACGCTACTGACTTCCTTGTTTTTTCACTCAGCTCATTTTGCACGCCGGGATCAGTTAATGCGTCAATGTAATATTTCATTTCCTCAGAGGTAGACATTTGAAAAACTTCACCGGATAAGGTGCCAATCACTTCAGAACGCTGCTCCGCGCCCTTTTTTGGAGCACCTGTCCGCAAATCCCAAGCCATTAACGAAATCGCTTCTTCAAAGTCCATGATCTTTTTGACGTACTCAAAATAACCTTTTTCAATGTCCTTGATTGATGCCAAAATAATCACTACTTTCTATTTGGAATTGCTTATCATTTCGATACAATAATAGCAATATCCTTCAAAAAGAAAGTAACAAGCGATGCTCCTCAAACTGCTACGAGTTTCGACAAGAAATTAGCGATGCGTCTTTGAATATCCTATGGTAAAGGATCGAGCAAAAACATCTCGAACTTTTTTAAACATCCTCTTTAGTTATTCTAGGCGGTCGTTTGCCAAAGTATTGATAATAATCCGTCCGAATTCTCCCGTTGTACAGTTTTCGTTTTTTTGAAGCCTTTTTACCAAAAGACTTTTCAAAGTCATCAAAAGATGTAATAAAATAAAACGACCATGTCGGATTTTCACGATAAAGATGGCCCAACTGCCGGGCAATCTCTTCAGCTTCTTTATATTCACCCATTCTTTCACCGTAAGGAGGGTTGCCGACCATACATCCATACTCTTCCTTACTTGTAAAATCAGACACTTGCATTTGCTTAAATTTAATAAGATCGCCAAATCCCGCCTCAAGCGCGTTTCCGGCCGACAATTCAACCATTTGATGGTCAATATCTGTACCTAGTATGTTAAGCGGCTGATCATATTTCGCAAGATCCTCAACTTCCTCGCGGGCCTTATCCCAATCAGCCTGAGAAATGAGCGTCCAGTCTTCAGAAATAAAATCCCTATTAAAACCCGGGGCAATATTTTGTCCAATAAGCGCCGCTTCTATCGGCAGTGTACCGGAACCGCAAAAAGGGTCAATAAACGGCCGATCCGGTGTCCAATTCGTTAAGGTTATAAGAGCAGCGGCTAATGTCTCTTTTAAAGGCGCTTGTCCATGATAATAGCGGTAACCCCGTTTATGTAAACCCGCGCCGCTCGTATCAATGGTTAAAGTGGCTTGATCCTTTAACAAGGAAACTTCAATCTTGTAAAGCGGACCATTTTCATCAAACCATTCTTGATGGTAATGCTGCTTTAGATTTTCCACAATCGCCTTTTTAACTATTGCCTGACAATCCGGTACACTGTAGAGCTGAGATTTAACCGATTTGCCTGTTACTGGAAATTCGGCATTAACAGGCAAATAATCTGCCCACGGCAAGGCTTTTGTCTGCTCAAACAGCTCTTCAAAAGAAGTTGCCTTAAATTCGCCAATTTTCAATTTGATGCGATCAGCTGTTCTCAACCATAAATTCGATCGGCAAATGTCGATCGGCCCGCCGGTAAAAATAATTTTTCCGTTCTCGACTTGAACATCTTCATATCCAAGATCTCTTAATTCTTTTGCAGCAATAGCTTCCAATCCCATTGCCGTCGTTGCAATCAGCGATAACGCCATATTGTCTTCCTCCAACATTTTTTCTATATTAATAATTCGTTATCAAATTAAAACAAAATTCTCCACACTCAGCAAAAGCATCAGCATGTTTTTATTATTATGTATTACCTAATATCATTAAATCAAACGCTTGTTAAAAATTCTATAAAAAATAAAAAAAGCCCTATAAATGGGCTTCAATCACTTCAACAGCGCATTATTCCGTTCTGTAAGCCATGTTCTGTTCCATTGTACTGCTAGCGGATAAAAGTATCCTTGTACGCCGGCGGTAATCATCTATCTACAAGCATCAGCTTGTCCCTCCATCCGTTGAATTCCTTCAGGAGAGTTCCTCTACCAAAATTTGAGTTTCTCGCTCGCGGGGTTTACCTCGTTCCACTTCTGCTGTTTCCAGCAGAACTTCGTCACTGTGGCACTTTTCAAAGGTACTGGGCCATATCCTGATGGACTTAGGCGGTTTTCCTTGCCGTTAATTCAGCCAAAGCCGAACTACCCTAGCTTATCGTTTCGCTAGGCACGAACACTACGATCATCTCAGATCGTGCGAGCATGGACTTTCCTCTATATCCGCAATACGGATACAGCGATTACCCGAACGCAATAACGCGTCACGAATTACAATTATAGACCTTAAGTCTGAATAAGTCAAGAGGGCATTCAAAAAAACTAAAAAATTTATTCCCTCTATGATTAAGCTTTTTAAATCAGCGCTGACTTATTCACTTAAACGGCTGCCAAACACATGCTTTTCCAGGTTTGATAACCGTTTTAAGATATCATAATTTGTTTGGCCTTGCGCTGCCGCTATCGGGCGTCTAGGTTCAGTTTTTTGACTGCCCGCGTCATGTTTAAGTCTTTGAATTTCTTGTCGTAAACGCATAATTTCTCTGTTAAAAGCCTCGTAATCTTTAATAATGGCATCAAGAAATTCATCAACTTCAACGATGTTATAACCTCGCATTGCACTTTTAAAATCTTTTTCTGCAATTTCTTTAGCTGTTAGTTGGCTTACCTTATTATTGTTATCCAATGAACATCACCTCAACGTTTAACACATTGGTTGTATGTGCTTATTATTCTTTCAAAAATATGGTGAAATGTCAATTACATTTGCGTCCAATAATCAGGATCTTGCTCCCTGAGCTCAGCTGATGCAAGCTCAAGATCATAGCGGTTGATCATAATAATAGGGTAATGAGAGTGCTCCTGCTTTCGTCTGGCAGGACCTAAATAATATTGCGGCGACCCCGGTGTCTCTTCATCGTATACGATAAGCAAACCGTCACTTTTCCCAATTATAAAATCATTTTTCTGGCGAAGCTGCGCAGGGTGCTCATACGGACGTTGTGTAATCGCTTCAACAAAATCTGCATTTGCTAAGATATCATAGTACATACTTTTAGCATGCTCCGGCCAGCGCCCCTCTTGTTCAAGAAAAGGCATCAAAACAGCCAATTTCACCTGTGGATATTCTTCTTTAAGGTTTAACACAGTCTCAGCAGCCCAAAGTTCTACACCGGGCTGGCCGCTAATGATAAACCATTCAATACCTTCTTCGATAAGATGTATAATATTTGACCGTAAAGCAAACTTGATTACCTCAATTCCCGGATGCTGTTGAGTGAAAATCCCAAGTTCATTCGGTTTATATCCTGTTACAGCTACCACACCGCTCATTAAATACCACCTGCAATATTAAGCGATTTTTTATTACAAAATGTAAAATCAAGACAGAAAAAGGCCTATTTTGCGCTTACCCGGGCAATTTAATCAATTTTCCTTTCCTTAGCCTTTAATCGATCAAACCTTTTAATGATGTCTTGCTTATCTTCGTCCTGTTTTGTTTTTAGTATTGTATTTTTATATTCTAATCGATTTAGAGCTAATTCTGTATAATAAATCGCTTTTTTTATATCTTTATATTGATGCTCCAATAATTTAGCCGCTTCAATGCATAGATGAGGGTCCATATCGTTTTCTGCAAGCGTTTCATATAATGCGAAGGATTCTTTATAGCGCCCGGCCTTTTTATAAAGGCTTGCCAAATCTTTCATTGCCTTTTTAGCATATAATGTCTTTTCATTTAAAAGTCTTTCAAACACAGAAATTGCTTGCAAATTGTTACCAATATAACGATACCACCTGCCAACTTGATACAATTCATAATCGCGGACACCGGAATCATTAAAGTGTAAAATCCTTTTTGATAAATGAATATAGAGCGTCACCAATGTTTTTATATCTTCTGCATTATGTTTCATAACACCTTCTATTAAAGAAGCCTTTGGCTGTTTTAAAAATTGAAAGTATAGAAATGGTGCCATATGACCGGGTACATCGTTGGATCTTTTGATTTTCAATATTTCCTTTTCAACTGTTTCAAGCCGGGTTGAAGACAAATGATCCTTCCAAAGCCGCCTTGACGCATGCAGTAAATCAAAGTGGCCAAAAGACGGAAGCGCAGGTACGCGTTCTTTTACAAACTGATGCCTTGTTTTTACTCTCGGCCAATCAAAAGATTTACCATTATATGTCACAAGGTTTTTAAGATCTGGGCAGTTGGATAAAAAATAATGATAAAAAGCCGCTTCATGTCCTGGTCCCGGTAAAAAATACTGCTTTAGAATCAGTTTTTTGCCAGTTACTCTTGCCGTGCCAATAAGAAAAATCATATGGCCGGCTCCTGCCCCGAGTCCTGTTGTTTCCGTATCAAAAAACAGCAAATCATCCATTTTTCTTCCGCCGGAGGATAAGGGGTGATCAATGTTCGATTTTTGCCAATCAGAAAGGATATCCTCTAACTCATTAAACGAATAAAGACCATGTTTTTCATTTAAGTCAAACTTTTCTGTTCTAATTAATATAAATTGATCATCAAACATCTTGATATCTGCGTTAAGATGTTCTGCGGCTAATTCTAATTCCTGCTGGTAACGATCGTTAGCACTTATTTGGCGGGGAGTGCGCTTACTCTTCTCTCCAGACCCCTCCCGGCTGAGATGATTTTTATATCTTGCTAATTGCTTTTTTAATGACACGGGCTTTCATCCTTCATTGCTTTTAAAAGAGAGACAACCATCTTTTTATTTATACTTTCACCGCCATGGGTCATCCCAATACAGGATGGGCAGCCTGCTTCACACGGACAGCGTTCAATCATCATTTTGATTTCATCCAATATTTTCGGCATGATATCATATAATTTTTCACTTAAGCCAATGCCGCCGGGATACTTATCATAAATAAAAATCGTCGGCTTTTCATTATGCGGGGCCTTTATTTTCGGTACAACTTGTAAATCAACAGGATCACATATCACAAAAAGCGGCGCTGCATGCTTTAAAATATGACTGATGCCAAGCAACGCTTGTTCAAAGGTTTCCTTCTCATATTCATTCATGATGTTATCCGAAAAACTGATCCACGCGGCGCTGGTATGCATTTCCTCTTCAGGCAATTGAATCGGTCCCCAGCCGATATTCTCATGCGTTTCAAAGCGAATTTTCTTAAATAATGTCGCCATTGCCCTAACGGTAACCTCACCGAAAGCCGTCTCAAATTGTTCTCCGTCATTCTGTCTTTTTTTATCAATATCCAAAACATCCATTTGAACAGCTAAATTGGCATCCGTATAATAATTGACATCAATTTGCCGGACGTAGGCCTTTTTCTCTTCCCAATCAAGCTTCTCGACTTGATATTGTTCGCCCTGGTGCAAGTAGATCGCTTCCTCATGGAGCATCGTCATCGCGCTGAAGCGGTCCATTTCACCGATCACTTTGACATTCGCCTGCTCAGTCTGGTCTATAATCACAACATTTTCTTGTGAAGCTGAACGAAGACTAATATTCGTTGCCGGGAAAGCATCGTTCATCCAAAACCATTTTCCCGATTGAAAATGCAACACATCTTCATCACTCAAAAAAGTACAAATATCTTCTATTTCAATGCCGTCAAATGTCTCATCTTCCCTGAATGGCAATTCATACGCTGCACATTTAATATGGTCGACAAGAATTATTAAGTTATCAGGGTTAATACGGGCTTCCTCAGGATTCCGTTCAAAGAAATAATCCGGATGCTGTATAATGTATTGATCTAATGGACTCGATGAAGCAACTAACAAGATAACCGCTTCATCCTGCCGTCTCCCCGCCCGTCCTGCTTGCTGCCAAGTGCTTGCTACTGAACCGGGATAGCCTGTCATAATGCATACCTGAAGCTGTCCGATATCAACGCCTAACTCCAGCGCGTTCGTACTGACAACACCCATAATCTCGCCATTGCGCAGCCCTTTTTCAATGCTGCGGCGCTCAGAAGGCAGGTACCCGCCGCGGTAGGCACGAATTTTTGACCTTTCAGCCCGTCCGGTATTTAAAGATTGCAAATAACTTAATAATAACTCGACCCGGACACGGCTTCTGGCAAATACGATCGTTTGAATGTCATTTTCTAGGAATTCCTTAGCCAGTTCTTTAACTTCCAGTGTGGCGCTTCTTCTTACATTTAATGGTTTGTTGACAATCGGCGGGTTGTAAAAAGCAAAATGTTTTCTGACAGATGGGGCACCGTTTTTATCAATTAAATGCATCTTCTTACCTGTCAACGTCTCAGCATGTTCTTTTGGATTGGCGATTGTAGCTGATGTGCAAATAAAAATAGGGTTGCTGCCATAATAATGGCAAATCCGTTTCAACCGGCGGATAACATTAGCCACATGGCTGCCAAAAACACCGCGATACGTATGAAGTTCATCGATAACAATATAATGAAGCTTTTCAAATAACGATACCCACTTCGTATGATGAGGTAAAATGGCCGAATGAAGCATATCAGGGTTTGTAATGACGATTTGGCTGGCTTGACGAATTTTTTGCCTGATTTGGCTTGGTGTATCCCCATCGTATGTATAGCTCTTTAGAGAAACCCCCATCTCATCAATCATCTCGTTCATTTCACTTTTTTGATCTTGCGCAAGCGCCTTTGTTGGAAACATGTACAAAGCTCTTCTGTTATTGTCTTCTAATAATCCTTGCAGAACAGGCAAGTTGTAACAAAACGTCTTTCCTGAAGCGGTCGGTGTAACAGCTACAAAATCTTTCCCGCTTTGCGCGGTCTTAAAAGCCTCGGTTTGATGGCAATACAACGCTTCAATTCCACGTTTTCTCAAGGCATCAATTAACCTCTCGTCCATCCCGTTAGGAAATGGCGCTGTAACAGCCTTACGTTCGGGAATTGTATGCCAATGAACAATATTTTCGTTTGTTTTTAAATCTGAAATAAGGTCTGACATGGTTTGCCTGACTTTCATTCTTATCCCCTTCGTTTAATTGTATTACTTTTATTTTACCATATCGAATGGATGTTCTGGATAGAAGTTGCTTCCTATAGATAACTTGGCTTGTGCTAAGCCTTTAGACGTTGGCAGCTTCCTGCTTGCAAGCCGACTTATAAAATCCTCCTCGCTGCTATACAATGGGCCATCTTCATATCTAGTTAATACTTATACCAAAATACCGTCTATAGACCATATTTTGGGTATGAAAACCTAAAATGGATAAATGCACCAACAGCACAAAAATAAACAGCCTTATAAAAGGCTGTTACTTTAATTTCTCAAATATCATTTGAAAATCTGTTGTTGGACGTTCGCACTGAAATTGCCGGCATAGGAAAAAGGTCGTTTGTTCATCAATTGTCTCATAATCCTTTAGAAACGCTATGCTCTCCTTCAGTTGCTCCTCTTCGCCTGCAACGATGACAACTTCAGGCAAGAACATTCTATTAAGATTTTTTAAAAGTTCCTTATACCCTTTTTCATCTTTACCTTTAAATATCACAAGTTCTTTCGGCTCAGATTGAATAAACAAGTGAGCTGTTAAAAATTGTGTATAACCCATCGGATAGGAGTTGACTTGGTTTGAAAAAGCTGTCAACAGCTGATTAGCATAAGTTTCGTAATTTGTTTCACCGAGTCTTCGCGACAGCTTGATTAACATTAAAGCCGCGACACTGTTTCCTGAAGGAATCGCCCCATCGTAAATTTCTTTCGGTCGTAAAATCAGTTCAGCGGAATCCTTGCTATAAAGATAGAAGCCACTGTTTTTTTCGTCCCAATAACCAGATATCATTTTATCTGTCCATTTTTTCATTTTTTCAAGGTAGGCAACATTATAGGTTGCTTCATAAAGTGCATCACAAGCCCAAATGAAAAAGGCATAATCATCCAAGTATCCTGCAAATTTCACTTCACCGTCACGGTATCTGGCCATTAAACGGCCGCCTTTAACCATGTTTTCTTCAATAAAAGAAAAGGCATTTTCAGCTGATTTTAAGTATCTCTCATCGTTAAACACTCGGGCGGCCTTTGCTAAAGCCGTGATCATCAGCGCATTCCAAGAAGTTAATATTTTATCATCTTTATGCGGATGAACACGCTTATTTCTATGTTCAAGCAGGTTTTTTTTCGCTTCATTTAATTTTGATGTCAACTCATCGACATCCATATTTTTACGTTCGGCTAATTCGATGAATGACGTTTTAATTAAGTTAGGAATATTGCGTCCCTCGAAATTCCCTTCTTCTGTAATACCATAGGCATCGCAAAAAAGTTCTCCGTTTTCTTCACCAAGAACATCGATAATTTCCCACTTGTCCCACAGATAATATTTCCCTTCAACACCTTCCGAATCAGCATCTTCCGCACAATAAAAACCGCCTTGATCATCATTAAGCTCACGCATCACATATTCGAAAATCTCTTTTACGACTTTTTGAAATCTGTTACTGCCGGCAACTTGATAAGCTTCCGTAAAAGCCATCATCAGTAACGCTTGATCATAAAGCATTTTCTCAAAATGGGGGACCAGCCATTTTTCATCAACGGAATATCTGGAAAAACCATAGCCAACATGATCATAAATTCCCCCGTTAGCCATTGCATCAAGCGTTCTAATCACCATTTCTGTTGCTTCATCGTCCTCTTTTAAACGATGATATCTTAATAAATACATTAATTGATGTGGTGACGGAAATTTCGGCGCTTGACCAAATCCGCCAAACCGCGGGTCAAATGTCTGCGAAAACTGCTCAAAACATTTTTCTAGAATCCCTTCAGAAATAGGTGCTTCACTTTTTGTTTGTTCCGATAAAGTGTTGACAATTTGTGAACCGATTTCTGTAATTTTCTCGGGGTTATCATGATATTGCTGGTTAAGAGATAATAAAACATCCTTAAACCCCGGACGTCCGTACATACTTTCTTTCGGAAAATAAGTCCCCGCGTAAAACGGTTTTTGATCAGGTGTTAAAAAGACACTAAGCGGCCAGCCGCCTTGTCCGGTTAATGCTTGACAAATCGTCATGTAAATAGCATCGATATCCGGCCTTTCTTCCCGATCCACTTTAATTGATATGTATGATTCATTAAGAATAGCCGCGACTTCATCATCTTCAAATGATTCGTGCGCCATGACATGGCACCAATGACAAGTTGAATAGCCGATACTGACGAATACGGGTTTGTTTTCAGCTTTTGCTTTGGCAAAGGCCTCTTCACTCCACGGATACCAATCTACAGGGTTGTATGCATGTTGCAGCAAGTATGGGGATTTCTCATCAATTAAACGATTGGGTTTTTGATTTGTTGTCACAAGACGCCACCTCCTTATTCTTGATATATCGAGTTTAGCATACCCTAAAAAAACAAAAAACGCACTGCTTCCAGCGGAAAAAGCTTGGTATTAAAGCCCCCAGAAGGTAACCGATGTAATTAAAGGAAGCTAAGTACCCTGCCGTTGAGTGAGAAAAATGAACATCATTTTGCATAAATGGAAGAATGGGAGTATAAGCAAACCTCCCAATCCCCATCACAACCATTAAAGAAGCGGTACCGGCTAAAAGAATGAAACAGGCCTCAACGTAACCACCTTGTTTCTTTATCTTTCACGATGTCATTAACTTGAGAAATAATGTCTAAAATTATTTTACGGGCGGATTGCTGTTTGCTTGAACGCGGATTTTGTCCGCACCAAAGCGACATCCATTCAGGCCGGTTTTGCTTGGCTGCTTCACTTCGTATCGTTTTTGTTAATGTGTTTTGAACAGGATATGCCGGCAGTTCCTTTTCATGTTCAGCCATTTTTGTGATGAACTCATTTTTGATTCCCCTTGCCGGTTTCCCGCTGAATGCCGAAGTCACAACCGTTTGCTCCTCTATACTATTTAATATTGCTTCTTTGTGCTGTACATTTGCTCCGCTTTCCTGACTGGTAACAAAGGCCGTTCCCATTTGAACAGCCTCAGCCCCTAATACCATGGCTGCTAAAACGCCTCTGCCGTCCATAATCCCTCCGGCAGCAATGACCGGGATATTGACATGATCCGCGATTTGCGGAACGAGCGCCATTGTTCCGATCATGGCTTCCTCAAAGGCTCCCATAAAAGTCCCGCGATGTCCCCCAGCCTCACTACCTTGTGCAACGACCATATCCATACCGTGTTCCTCGTTTGTTATCGCTTCTTTTACAGTCGTTGCCGTTCCTATTACTGTCACGTTTTCCTTTTTTAACTGTTGTACCGTTTCTTTTGGCGGAATACCAAATGTAAAACTGCATACAGGAACCCGTTCTTCGATAATGACCTCTATTTGCTTCTCAAAAAGAGAAGTATTTGGCTTTTTTACCTGAGGAGTTTCTGATATATTCAAACTTTCCCGAAATGGCCGGAGCCATTCGTTCGCTTTTTCAATTTTTTCATCTAATACATCAGGCATTTCTGGAATAAATAAGTTAACGCCAAAAGGGTTATCCGTAAGCTGTTTAATCTTGCGAATGGTCTCTCGCATTTGTTCCAGACTCATATAACCGGCACCAAGCGTTCCGAGGGCGCCAGTGTTGGAAACCGCAGCAACCAGTTCAGGGGTTGTAACCCCCCCTGCCATCCCGGCCTGTATTATTGGGTATTTGATACCTAAATCTTCTGTAATTTTATTCTCATACCACATTTGATGGTCCCTCCTAAAAGCCTTTATAATCAAAAATCGTTTCCTAAATTCTATATTTTAATTATAATTGAGATAAAGAAACACGTAAAATGATGTTTTGTGTTATTTATCATCAATAATTATGATATCTAAAAGGCTGGGAGGAAGGTTAAACATGAAGCTTGAAGATCTCCTTGTTTTTAGGGAGGTTGCAAAGGAAGCTAATATTACAAAGGCGGCTGAGAGCCTAAATTTTGTCCAATCCAATGTGACCGCTAAAATTAAACGACTGGAAGGGCATTTCGAAACAAAGCTTTTTTATCGTCATAAACACGGGGTTAATCTGACCTCAACAGGCAAGGTTCTTTTATCTTATGCAGAACAAGTCCTTCTTCTGATGGAAGAGGCGGAAAAAATGATTAAAGACTCCCATATACCAAGCGGAACCTTGTCTCTTGGGGCAATGGAGACCACCGCAGCAACACGATTACCCGGTATTTTATCAACTTATCATGATCAATATCCTCAGGTGGAACTCTCTCTGCAAACCGGAACTACAGAAGAACTCATAAAAGCAACTTTGAACCGTGAGATAGAAGGCGCTTTTGTTGGGGGTAAAATTAATCATCCTGAACTGGAAGAAATCGATGTATTTAAAGAAGAACTCGTTCTGGTTGCCAAGAAAAATATCCTTTCCGGCATCGACTTTGATCAACTGAAAAATCAAACGATCATTGTATTCAAGTCCGGATGTTTTTACAGAGATACATTTGAAAAATGGCTGGGAACAAAAGGGATCAGAGCAGCAAAGTTGATGGAATTGAACACCTTGGATGGTGTTATAGGCTGTGTAAAAGCCGGACTTGGTATATCACTTTTAACAAAGTCAGCGGCTGATCAGCTTAGCAAA
The DNA here is from genome assembly GCF_042665295.1 of Scopulibacillus cellulosilyticus. Lineage (NCBI taxonomy): Bacteria > Bacillati > Bacillota > Bacilli > Caryophanales > Sporolactobacillaceae > Scopulibacillus > Scopulibacillus cellulosilyticus. Next base: position 51,681 of record NZ_JBHTCO010000005.1, on the reverse strand, counting down.
CATGAAGATATTCAACAATTTGCACTCCCGGGGAAGTACAACAAGATTACAACGAAGTTTATTAGCCATAAAGATATCGTCAAAACACTGGCGTTTAGTAAGTTTACTTCCCTCCTGAAATCGGGCGTTTTTAATTAATCCAATAAATTCACTAATATTGAGATATCTATAAAAAGTCAATTAGAAAGAATTCTGGTTGATCTTTTATATGAAGAGATTTTTTATTTTACGTATTCCTTATAATGACCTTCACTGCTCCCAAACGCATCCGCTCTTTTTAATAAGTTTCTTTGATATGATATAACTTCCAAGGCCAGACCTAAAGTGCAACTGGCTATTTAATAATAAGATAGCTAAGCTAGTAATTTTTAAAAACATGAATTACTATTCTGCAGACAGATTATAAAATTGACATGTATTATTCCATATCGTCGTATAAACATCTGTTAAACAGCAATTTTTCAAAGCCGCTATTTCTTCCGCACTTTTATGAATCATTACAGGTGAAGTTTTTTGACCTTGAAACGGTCCTGCAAACGGCCAGGGCCCATCTGTTTCTAACATCATAAGTTCAAGAGGGTAAATTTTAGCTATTTGTCTTATTTTCGGTCTATAACATACTTCGGGTGTAAATGAAATATAGTATCCGTTGTCCATTAACCTTTCAATCGTCTTAAGATCACCTTTAAACCAATGAAAATGCGCCTTTTTAATCGAGTATTTTTCCAATAAATCGCATGCAAGTCCGGCGTCTTCATATACAGCGTGTAAAACAATTGGCAATTGCCACTCGGATGACTTTTGAATAAAAATTTCCAACAATTCTTCATAAGCAGCTAAATTCATTTTCTTTTCTTGACGTAAATAATATGGCAAGCCGACTTCGCCGACAGCAGCCATTTCTGAACAATGTCCGTCCATCCAATCTAGTAATTCCTGAATCTCGTTTTCAGTTGGCAGCTCTTGCTCTGGATGATATCCAAAAGCTGGGTAAACTGAAGGATATTTTTTTGCTAATTCCAGGTTCCTTTCTGATGAAGCCTTGTTCATTGAAACGGCAATCAACGCTTTGACGCTATTACGACTGTTTTGTTTTATCATGCTATCAATGTCCTTATCGTTATATTGATCCAAGTGAATGTGTGAATCGATAATTTTATTCAAGGGGTGCCCACCTCTTCCTTCAACCTTATGAATTCGTCTTGTCATTTGTTATTCTATTAACCAATTTGATAACCTTCCTGTTATTTTAAATTGACGAATACTGTTTCACTTTCTATACTGATAGAGTTAATGATATGAAACAAGGTGAGCATAATGGATTTTGTTATAAAATTTCTATCTTTTTACGTCGTCCATGTAGACGGTCAAGGTGAACAAGTAAACAAGTACAGCAAGCATTTTCAAACGTTAGATACGGAAAGCTATGAAAACAGTCCTCTAAAAGACTTTTTAGACGGTGAACTCACAAAGATCGTCAAACGAAAGGTCGAACGTCATCCTAAGTCTGAGCAAGTGCCGACAAAGATTGGTCAGTTTATCGTAGAGCCCGGACACGCCTTGGATACGAACCCAAACTATAACCTATTTCATCGTGCGCGGTTTGTAGATAATAAAGATGACTTTAAGGAAATAAGCGAACAATTCGTTTCAGCTTATATCGATACAAGCGCAGTACGCGGCGGTGTCTTTCTAGTTGCTTCAGCAAAACTGCGGAAATATTTTGATGACCCGTTTGTTTTTATTATGAAATGTGATTTTGAACCGAAAGTTGCCTCGATCGCAGACGAGACGTCCCTTATCCGTAATTTAGAAATGGCCATTACCACGAAAAACATGAAATCAATTCAGTATCCATACATGCCTGAAGAAGGCATGGTTGAGGAAGGCGAGCTAAAAATACATCAAGCTTCCCACGCCCGCTATTTTGAGGATTTCCTTAAATTTGTCCAGTTTGAAAAATCGATGCCTGAAATTGTGAAAACACAAGTAATGGATATGGTGCGCGAACATATTGTCGAAACATATGAAGAAGACAGTGAAGAGCGTGAACAGCTTGAAACTGCGATGGAGACGTGGGCAACCAGTCCGAAACGGGAGCTGCAAGAGCGATTCAGTACGGAGCAAGTCGTAGAAGCTGCGGGTCAAATTGTAGAACATACGCCTGATTTGGAGCTAAAGCTAAAGTTAGACCATATCTTTCTTAAGGGATTGCTTTCAGATTTCGGCGAGAGCATTCATTTGGCAAAATCAAACGGCCGCTATGTACTGCTAATTGAAGCCGAGTCTATTTCCTTTGAAAAAGGTTTTTCTCCGATTGAGTTTCATAAGCCTGATGATTTAGCGGAGGTCATGGATAAAATTAATCGGAAGAAGAATGACTAAGGGAAACAATTAGTCTTTGTGACGAAAATAAAGGGTGCCCTTTCAGGCGGGTCTATAACCCGCCTCTTCGTTATTATCTTAACAATCAACAAAACAAGGTGTTTCATTAATGCTTGTTCTTTTCCCTCAAATCATCAATCTTTTTCAGAAGCTCTTCCATTTCCTTTGTTGATTTGGCTGATTTCAATTTTTGTTGCAGAGACTTTATTTTCATATTATTTTTCAGGGTGTTATGATCAATCTTCATCTTTGACATCATAATCCTCCGGGATCGGCTCATTACGCCATATTTCTAAGAGCTGCTTAGCCTTTTCCAGCTGCTCAAAGTGCTGATTAAACTGTTCCTTATTAATGAGATACTGCTCCCCATCTGATACAGCCCTAATCCGCTTTTCTCGAATTAACGCAGCAACATATGATTCGGGCAGAGCTAAATATTCGGCTGTTTCTTTTATCGTTAAATACATATTGGTCTCCTCGGCTTTACTAACATTTTTGCCATCTCTTTATATTTATGTTACTTCGAAAAAAGTTTAAAAACAAGAATAGCAATTGAAGTAATGTTGAGTTGTTATTAAAGATTTTTAACCGGCAAATGATATAATACCTTTGGCGAGCAGTTATAAGGCACTAAAGATTGACAGAGGAGATTTTGTTGAAAAGAATTGCCATTGACACTTCTTAAAATAGAATCATCATTTAACCCATAGCAAATATCTGCTATGGGGTCTTATTTCCTGACTAAGCTTCTTTGCCAACTATCCATTCTACATTTTTTTCAGCCAAAATCCCTTCCCAATCATGAGGCGGCAGCTGATCGGAAATGATTTTATCGACTTCTTTAATATCTGCAATCTTATAATATCTTCTTGCGCCGAATTTCGAGTGGTCGACGAGGACGATCGTTTCTTTGGCACAGTCCATAAACTTTCTTGACAGCAGCGCTTTATTGGAATTATAGCTTGTAAAACCATGATCCTTCGTTACGCCTTCAGTGGAAAGAAAAAGCTTATCAGCATAGAAATTTTGAATAAATTGCTCTGCAATTAAGCCGGAAACACGCAAATTTTTCGAATCTACTTCACCGCCGATGAAGTTAATTTTACCATGGAACAATCCTTTCATTTCAAAATCAATAAGTAAAGTTAAAGCGGCAACTGAATTTGTTACGAGCGTAATATCCTTCTTCTTTGATAAATATTTAATCATCTGCAAAGTCGTACTGCCTTCATCAACGATAATGACCTCATTATCCTGAACGAGATCGGCGGCTGCTTTTCCAATTTTTCTTTTTTCTTCGGAATTAACGTTTTCCCGTATATATTGGGAGGGTTCAATCCGGTCCGTAGAAACTTTTATAGCACCCCCGTAAACTTTTTTTAATAGATTTTTTTTATCCATTTGTTCTAAATATTGCCGGATCGTTTCTGTTGATACATTCAATTCTTTTGCCAAATCATTTACTTTAACCTTTCCTTTTTCATCCAGAACCTTTAAAATATATCTTTTTCGTTCTTCGCCAACCAAGGACATGTTTTTTCCCCCTTTTCGCCGCTGCCTGCGCTCAAGCCCTGCTATATCAATTGGATACACCTTTTCAGAATAATTGTCAAGAGATGGCAGATAAAGCGTATATTCTAAATTAACAGCCTTTAAATCTAATAATTTAATATTATCATAATGTATTGACATTTTGACATCAATTAAATTATAATGGTAAAAAGGAAAACCCCAATATGATTGGTATTGGGGAAAATATCCTTATTCCGTCCTTATTTAATGTTCAAGCGGCGTTTTAGTTGTTGTCTCATCCGGCTCATACGCTTGTTTTGTGCCTTTTGATTGAGTTAAATGGATGATTAATATGGACAACAGCGAAATAGCTGCAACGATAATAATATACCATGCTACAGGAACCCATGAACCGTGAAAAGCTTCAATTAATGCTGTAGCAATCATCGGAGCCGTTCCCCCAGCAAGAGCTGTTCCAATTTGGTAGCCAACTGATATTCCGGTATAACGCACATTGGTGTGAAATAAATCGGTGAGTAAAGTTCCCAATACGGAAGTAATCATAGCCCAAAGAACCATGCCTATAATGGTCGCAACAGCAACTCCTAAAACTGTTCTGGTACCCATAATGTAAAAATAAGGGTAGGCAAATAGAATAGTTAGAATACTTCCTATTACAAACAGCACTTTTGGCCCGACTTTATTACATAATATTCCGAAAATAGGGATTGCAATAACAGAGAATAAGGTACCGACTGTAACGGAATTTAACACTGGACCTTCCTTCATATGAAGATAATTGGAAGCGTATGAAACGGCGAACGTTGCAAAAATGTAGTATGGGGCTGCTTCTATAATTTTGATGCCGATCGCCATTAAGACTGATTTCCATTGGTAACGGACAACATTAGCTATCGGAATCTTAACTGTATGACCTTTCTTCTTAGTTTCTTGAAATTCCATAGTTTCTTCAAGTCCGTTTCTGACCCAAAGTCCAAAAATAGTAAGCACAAAACTGATAATAAACGGGATTCGCCAACCCCATACCAAGAATTGATGAGCCATCAACGCTTGCATGATTGAGACAATAATAAGCCCTAATAACAAACCGATAGCTGCACCCATCATCGGTACGCTGCCATAAAATCCGCGTTTCTTTTTCTCAGAGTTTTCAATTGACAATAGCATTGACCCGCCCCATTCTCCGCCAAGCGCAAAGCCCTGCACTAATCTTAAAAATACAAGAAGAATGGGTGCCCAAACGCCAATCGTTTGATAGGTTGGCAGTAAACCGATACATAAACTTGAAATACCCATAATCGTTATTGTCATGACAAGCGTATTCTTTCTGCCGATTTTATCTCCAAGATGGCTAAACACAATACCTCCTACCGGACGGAGGAAAAATGTCAGACCAAACGATGCAAATGCGAGTAACCGCCCAATAACCGGATTAAATGATGGAAAGAATAATTGACCGAAAACTAACGAGGCCAATATCCCATACAGTTCATAATCATAATATTCCAATGTACCGCCCACTAAGCTTCCAATTAATACTCTTGTCCGGTAACCTTTAGACTGCCGCAGATTCTCCATTGTTTACCTCCTTTAAATAGGTCATAAAAGTTTTTAAAAAACAGGTTCTGTATATTACTTTCGTACACATATAAGACTAAATAATAATGATTAATTGGTCATAAAGACCATGTAAAGATTTTGTAATGATCATCTGCATTGATTTGAGACACAACTCCATAGATGTTTAAATATTCAAAAAATGTTAAATAGAAGTTAGCTGAATTAAGTATTGACCTTTATGTTTTTACTGATCGAAGATTAAAAGGTTTCAATCTCCACACTCTTTACACCGTCAATATTCCGTAAAAGAAAATAAACATCAGTCGTATAAAATTTATCAAATGTCATAAGGCGCAAGTCTAATTGAAATTTTTCTTCAGGTAAGTCTTTGATCCGTAAATTTTTCACCTTTATTTGATTGTCTTTCAACTCGCTTATAATACCTGTTAATTTATCACTTTCAGCAATCAATATTGATACTTTCAATTCTTGATGAAGGAGTTTCTTAGGTCCAAAACGGGATATAAGGAAAGGTAAGATTTTCAGGGTAAATAATATAATTATAGCGCCCGTAGCGGCCTCAGCATAAAAACCCGCACCGGCAGCAATTCCAAGACCTGAAGCTCCCCAAATAATAGCAGCTGTCGTTAATCCGGAAACCCCTAATACTCCCCTTCTTAAAATGGCGCCAGCCCCAAGGAAGCCAATCCCGCTAACAATTTGTGCAGCCAAACGCATTGGATCCGTCCTCATATTTTTTGTTTCTTCACTAAATTGCAAAGATGCTTCAATGGATACAATGGTTAAAAGACCGCTGGAAACGGAGATGATAATACATGTTTTTAAGCCTAAAGGCTTTTGTTTTAATTCTCGCTCAAGCCCAATAATCAAACCCAAAACAGCTGCCAGCCCAAGTCTCAGTATAACTACTTCTAAACCCATGACTCACCTCTTAAACGTCTATTATGCGCTCAATTAAAAGCCGAAGAGCCGCATAAGATTAATCAACACCTTGATCAATTTTATGCAAGTTCACCTGTTTATTTCTAATAACTTTGGCTCGGATTAAGTAAATGATAAATAGAACGATGAGGCTGACCAGGCTAAGAATTAGTTGCGAACGGTAATCCGCCATAAATGCCATTGATACTAAGACAGCAGCCATCGCCAAAATACAAATAATTGTTAAGTACGGATAGGTCCACATTTTCAGTGTTAGAATTTCAGGTTCAGTTTGTTCTAATTTTCTGCGCATCCTTAGTTGCGACATAGCAATTAATAGATAAATAAACAATCCGACAGCCCCTGATGAATTAAGCAGAAACTGGAATACTTTGTCTGGCGAAGTATAACTTACAATGATCGACAAAAAACCGACAACCGTACAAAATAGAACAGCCTTTACCGGTACGCCTCTTTGATTAACTTTAAGGAACCATTTTGGTGCCTCGCCCTTATTAGCTAAAGCAAACAACATCCTTGAACTTGTGTATAAACCCGAGTTTAAACACGAAAGAACAGCAACAAGAACTATCAAATCCATAATCGAACTTATCCCGGGAATATGAAGCGCCTGCATAACGCTGACATAAGGGCTTTTAAGAATTTGTGTGTTGTTCCAAGGTACAATTGTCACAACAACAAATACAGACCCTACATAAAATATTAAAACCCGCCAGATAACGGAACTTGTTGCTTTCGCCACTGACCTCTCCGGTTCATTTGACTCAGCAGCTGCAATCGTTGCAATTTCTGCACCGATAAACGCAGACACAGCCGTAATGATTGCACCAAACATTGCGCTTGATCCATGCGGTAAAAAACCGTCATGTGCTGCTAAGTTATGAAAACTCAGGTGAGCGCCCTTCCAAAAACCGAAAATGTATAAAAAACCTACAATTAAAAATAAAGATATTGCAATGACCTTAATTGAAGCAAACCAATATTCAAATTCCCCGTAAGAACGGACCGATATAAGATTAGTCAGCGTCAACAGAACCATTAGAATTAAGCTTAAAATCCACAACGGGATATGAGGTAAAAACCAGGACCTTAATATGCCTGCACCTGCGGTTGCTTCCACTGAAACAACAATAACCCAAAAATACCAATACAGCCATCCAACCGTAAACCCCGCCCAATCCCCCAAAGCCTCTCTGGCGTACTGTGCAAATGACCCAAGGGCTGGACGGGCAACCGCCATTTCGCCCAGCATACGCATAATAAACACGACTAATATGCCCGCAAGTAAATAAGACAAAATAGACGATGGCCCCGCAGCAGCTATAACCGCGCCGCTGCCTACAAATAAACCCGCTCCTATTGTTCCGCCTATGGAAATCATGGTCATATGTCTCATTTTCAGACCTTTTTTTAAAGCTGTTGGTTTACTCATACTTGCCCTCCTTATTTTCTCATGGCCTGTTGACAGGATAATCAACCCTGCATAGAAACCGCTTACATTTTTGCTTAATTTATTTAAAAATAAAGAAGTGAGTTCTAAGGGCAGATGCGGCAATTCTTCTTTCGCAAAAACATTTCATAGCTGGCGTGAAGAGACTTGTGCATTACCCCTAGAACTTGCAGCCTTATTAAATTTAAACCAAATTCCTCGTTCCCTCGCTAATAAAACGTTTATTGAGTTTGATAGTTTACCCAGTACATACTTTCCTTAATAGCCGCTAACAGCTTGGATATATCATCAGGTGTAACCTCGCCAATATTTCCAATTCTAAAAGTTTTTGCTTCGGTAACTTTCCCTGGATAGATCACAAATCTTTTATTTTTGAGTTGATCATAAAAAGTTTGAAAATCAAATTTTTCATTTTCCGGATAATAAAAGGCCGTTATAATCGGCGACTGAAACTTATCTGCCAGTAAAGTTTGAAAACCTAATTTTCTCATCCCTTTTACAAGGGTTCGTTGATTTGTATGATAACGTTTATAGCGTTCTTTTACCCCGCCTTCCTGGTCAAGCTCAAGCATGGCTTGATAAAAAGCCCGTACTGTATGAGTCGGAGAGGTGTACCGCCATTTCCCGTTATTTTCTTCCATTGTCCGCCATTGATCATAAAGATCTAAGGATAACGACCGTGCTTGGCCGTTGCAGTGCTTAATTTTATCAATTTTAGCAATGACAAATCCAAACCCAGGAACCCCTTGAATACATTTATTAGCACTGCTGATCATATAATCAATGCCCAGTTCACCTGCATCTATTTCAATTCCTCCGAAACTGCTCATTGCATCAACAATATAAGTTTTATTATGTCTTTTTACGATTTCACCAATATCCTTAATTGGATTTAACATGCCTGTCGTCGTCTCACAATGAACGACGGCGACATGTGTAATCTTTTGATCTGATTTAAGAAGCTTATCCAATTGGTTTAAATCAGGGAGAGACACTTCGCCGCCGTCAAGCTGGACACTGTCTATCTTTAACGTTTGAGCAATTTTTAAGATTCGCTCACCGTAGGCGCCATTTGTTAAAACAAGTAATTTCCCGTCCTTAGGAATAACGGTTCCGATGACCGCTTCAACACAGAATGTCCCGCTTCCCTGCATTAAAACGGATGTATACTGGTCAGCATCTCTTGTTGCCAGGCGGACAAGCTTTTGCCTAATTTCCTGAACGAGCTGATTATAGTCATTATCCCATGTACACCAATCCTTCATCATGACTTTTTTTACACTGGCAGACGTTGAGAGGGGACCCGGCGTTAATAATAGGTAAGGATTTTTCGCTGCTTCATTTAAATCCAAAGCTTACACCTCCGTATAAATGAATGAGTTTAGAGAACGGATTACTCTACTTTATTTACTTCCAGTAAAGTGAAACTTCTATCAGTGGGGGTTTTCTTCATCCCTACTGATGGTTAGTGAAGCTACTACCTGAATAAGCTTCCTGTGCTTTGCGACGAGAAGTTGGTGATGCATCAAGTGAATAATCTACGGCGCAGGAGCACAACAAATCGGGGTGTTAGCGAAGCAACTACATGAATTGCCTCTCTGTAATTTGCGACGAGCTTTGTTTAACCTCTTCGAAAATTCATCGCGCAGGAGCACTCCGTTAACTACTGCCTAAACTTCAGCGCTTAAACTCAAGTTTTGAGGCGGTAGTCTTACGGACGGTTGCACCGGGATGAATCTACTATACCAACGACAGCGGCATCAATCGGTGCTCTTTTTTCACCAGATAAAATGTGTGCGGGAGTACCTTGTGTCACAATGACGCGTTCGCCGACCCCTGCACCAATCCGGTCAGCAGCAATCAACATTTTCCCGGCTTCCGTTTCTTCAAAATCCAGCGGCTTAACAATGAGAAGTTTTAAGTTTTCCATTCCTGCCTCTTTTTGCGTTGCCCAAACACTGCCGACAACTTTTCCCATTAACATAGCCGTCACCCATTATTCATGTATTGAACGGTTAATTTTTTTTCTTTTAATAAATCCTTAGCTAACGGTGAAATAATCGTTCCCTTCCGAACGAGGAGTTCTTGATCAGGGAAATCTGAATGTGACAAAACCCAATCAGCTGTGAGCAATTTTCCCTGGAACACCGAAGAAGGGGTATTTTTTGATTTCATTGAAGCATTTGCTAATCTTACCTTGCTCTTTTCCTTTAAACGATCAATAATGCTGTCCGCTAATAAATCTTGCGGTTTAAACGTAATGCTTAATTCCTTCATTTCTTTTACATATCGTTTAAATTTGTTTTGATAATAGGCTGGAAGAGATAATTTCTTCAAGCAGCGCCGGTCAGACCGTTTGATTCCCGGGCTGTCTTCCCCTATCAGCACAAATTTTTGTAAAACAAGTGCAGAGAAGATAATTTCCGACTTTATCGTTCCCTTTAATCCTGAAACAACACGGGCGGCATTGTCCAAATCAATTTCGGGAATAACAATCCCGTCATATTCTTTCGGTAATTCAATTGGAGCTGGCGCATTTTCATCAGTCGCGATGACTTTACCGGCACCTCCGCACTCTATACGCTGAACACCAAGCCAAGATGACGTTTCCCCATCTAAAAACAAGACATCATGGCAAATATGATTGTTTTTTAACTTAATAAATTGGTCGGTAAACGATTCATGGGCCGTACTGTCGCAAAAGATAAAAAGAACTTTTGGCCGGTTTTGTTTTTCCTTTTCCGCTTTTAACGATTGAATAACTTCCCGTGCAACCGATTCTACCATTTCTCTAATATCCAAACGCCTCACCTCCCATTCCGGGAAAGGAGTTTTCCATTTTTCCCAATCATTGTTACATTGTCACCTGTTTTTAAGCTTGAGGCATTCGCCTCATCAAGATCAATGTGAAAATCCAGCCTATAATCTTGACTAATCCTAACAATTACTTCAGAAAAAATGATTGAACGTTCCCCCAATGTTTGCAGCATCAAGCTATCCCCATCATTCACATCGAATTTCTTAGCTTCATTTGGGGACATGTGTACATGACATTTAGCGATAATAACCCCTTTTTCCAGAACTATACAGCCTTTCGGGCCAATCAGTGTCAACCCGGGCGTATTTTCAATTGAACCGGATAATTTTACCGGCGGATGAATCCCTAATTGAAACCCGTCTGTTTTTGAAATTTCAACTTGCGTGGCCCCTCGTGACGGACCAAGGATTCTTACATTTTTGATAAGTCCTTTGGGGCCGAGCAAAGTCACTTGTTCTTTGGCCGCGTACTGCCCTGGCTGGGATAACTGCCGTAGAGGCATCATCCTATAATCGGCACCAAACAACTTTTCCAGATCTTCAAGGGATAAGTGAACATGCCGGTTTGATACACCGACAGGGATGGATAAATCCCCTGTCATTTGATGTTGCCTCTCTAAATCTTGGTTACTATTAAAGGCTTTTAATTTAATCCGTCTCTCTTTTAAAAAATCTGCCGCAGCCGGTGTTAGTTTATCGCCCTCATAAACGGGATATGGATTCGGTATCCCTTTTTTAACCATGGCCCTTAGTTGAAATTCAGTAATTAAGGCCATAAGCTACACGATTAACCTTCCAGCTTCGGAAGAATAAGTTCAATGTCAGAATGAGGACGGGGAATAACGTGTACAGAAATTAATTCGCCTACATTTTCAGCGGCCGCAGCCCCAGCGTCTGTCGATGCTTTTACCGCCCCGACATCGCCGCGTACCATAACTGTCACTAATCCGCCGCCGACATGAACCTTACCAATAAGTTTCACATTTGCCGCTTTCGCCATGGCATCTGCTGCCTCAACTGCCCCTACCAATCCTTTTGTTTCTACCATACCTAAAGCTCCCATTTCTCCAGACATTATTTATACCTCCTCAAAGATTGTTTAAATTTTTAATTCTTGTAAGACACTTTTTACAATATCAAAGACTTCTTCCCTGCTAATCGTTCGGTTTTCCACCCTGTTTGATTGCTGATTTAATGATTCCGTCGATTCACCAGTATTCATCTCTTTGATACCAAAAGCTAACCGCTTCTTATTCATTAAGTGCTGCGGTCCGATATTGTCAGATGTGATGTTATTTCCGGAAGATCCGCACCCCAATGTCAAGGATGGTTGAATACTTGTTGTGGCACCAATACCGCCGAATGTTGTTCCTGAGTTAACAACAATACGCGAAACTTTTTTATCTAAACAAAAGTTTTCTATAACTTGCTTGTCTTCGCAGTGAATGCCGAGCGTATGACCCAGCCCTCCTAAATCAAGCAGTTCTGTACAACGCTCACTTCCTTCCTGCCAATCACGGACGGTATATAAAGCAAGAATCGGAGACAGCTTTTCTACCGAGAACGGAAAATCCGTACCGACTTTCTCCTCTTCAGCAATAAGCACCCTGGCATCGGACGGCACAATAATTCCCGCGATTTCTGCAATAGTTTGAGGTGATTTGCCGACTATTTTAGAATTTAATGCACCGTTATCCAATATAACTGCAGCCACTCTTTGCTTTTCGTGATCGTCTAAAAAATAAGCACCTTGCCGCTTTAATTCTGAAACTACCTTTCTTTTAATCTCTTTCTCTACAATAATCGCTTGTTCAGATGAACAAATGGTCCCGTTGTCAAACGTCTTGCTTTGGATAATTCGTCTAACCGCGGCTTGAGAGTCGGCGCTTTTATGAATGTATACAGGTACATTGCCAGGTCCGACGCCATATGCCGGTTTTCCGGAGCTGTAAGCAGCTTTAACCATCCCGGAACCGCCGGTGGCAAGTATAAGATTAGTGATTTTATGTGTCATTAATTCATGGGCGGAATCGAGAGTCGGCTCCGACACACAGCCAATTAACCCCTTAGGTGCCCCGGCTTGTTCTGCAGCAGTTTGTAATAATTTGGCTGTTTCATAAGTACATTTTGCGGCGGACGGATGCGGATTGAAGACAATCGCATTACCCGCTTTAACTGCAATCAATGATTTAAAAATTGTTGTAGACGTAGGATTTGTAGACGGAACAATCCCGGCAATCACACCAACAGGCTGTGCGATTTCCCAAAGTTGATCTTGATCGTCTCTCTGTATCAAACCAATCGTTTTCATATCTTTAATCGATTCGTAAATATCATTGGCCGCGAAAAGATTTTTAGTTACTTTATCATCAGCTTTGCCAAACCCGGTTTCTTCAACCGCCATTGCTGCCAAATGCCGAGCATCTTTTTTGGCTGCTTCGGCCATACCGCGAACGATCCTATCCACTTGTTCCTGGTCCATTTTTTCAATTTGTTTTTGCGCTGATCTTGCTTCCTCCAGACACTGTCGTACTTCCTGCACAGATGAAAGATCAATATCCTGAATCACAATTTATCGCCGCCTTTCTCCTGTTCACACTCAGACAAATGCTTAATCAAATCTTCTTTTCTGGCTGTATTTATTTCTTGGGAAGTAAGCGGGAAGTCAGCATTTGAATGAGCCAATTTTCTTAACTCGGAAACTGATTTTTTTACCAACTCTGTTTGCTTTTCTCCTTCGTTTTCCTGTTTATCCGCTTGCTTTTTTTGACTTGTCTTATTTGCCGTATTTCCGTCCATAACCTGGTTAATCATTTGTGTTACGCTTTCATCGGGACGAGCAATAACGTGGGAGTAACGCAACTGCCCTATTCTCTTTGCCTCCTCTTCCCCGACGGCAACCGCTGCCTGTACCGAAGCCACATCTCCTAAGATGTAGATTGTGACGATGCCAGAATCCGCTTTCTGATACGTTAATATTACATCGGCTGCTTTGGCTGCCGCATCTGCCGCTGCCACAAGGCCGGGAAAACCGAGAGTTTCAATCATTCCTAAAGAAAAACTTTGTTCCATCAAAGGTTTTCACCCTCCCTTCACTGAAAACCAACTGGGTATCATATAAAATGAGTCCGTCATACTCTTAATCTAAAAATCACCTATTAGTCCCTTAAACGGCACCTTCTAATTGCGAGATCCGCAGGTCAACTTTCGGAATAATTTCATCTAATTTACCAATACTTTCAATGACATAATCTGCCCCGGCTTCCTTAAACCTTTTCTCAACAGCTTCCATTTTGTCAGCCAGAATGTCAGGATCACATTGGTTTACCTCCTGCTCGGTCATCCCTAGTTCATTACTGCCTTTTATAACTCCGACAGTCCAGGCGCCTGCGTTGCGTCCTTCTTTTATATCACTGATTGAATCTCCTACTTTGATCGTATGGCTTAATGGACATATCCCTAAATTGATAGCGTTTTGATAGATCATCCAAGGATACGGCCGCCCTGCCGGCATTTCGCTTGAGGTAACAATTGAGTCAGGAACATAGCCGTGCTTTTTAGCCTCAGGTGCGACAATATCCATCATTTCTAAAGTAAATCCTGTTGTTGAACCAATTTTGAGACCCATTTTCTTTAATCGTTCAACTAATTCTACCGCTCCGGGAACCGGTGTACTATATTTTGGCAATATTGACATAAGCATTGGCTCAAAATCAGCGTAAAGATCATCAACATCTTTATCATCCGGAAATTTACCATACTTCTCTTTCCAAAGATTTGCGATCCGGTCCATCTGGCACATCACTTGGATATGATCCCATTTCATGAGCCCCATCGGTTTACGCGCTTCTTCTAAAGTGACCTCGATGCCTTTTTTTCTAAAAACTTCAATGAAAACATCTACTGGGGAAAAGCATCCATAATCTATCATGGTCCCAGCCCAATCCATAAATATGGCTTTTACATATTTAGGAGATTGTTCGTTCATTGGCTTACCTCCTCTTTTCATACTTTCATAACTTGCCATGTTTAAGCTATTTTCATTGGCAGTTTCAATTTTTGCTATACGTTAATCTTATAAATTCACCGGATGATGTGATTAAAAAAATTACACATTTACTGAGGCATTTTCATCGTTAAGTACATTAATCTTTTCATGAATATAAATATTTCGCTTTTCCAACTCTTTAAAGACAACAGACGGGTTGAATGCCTCTTCCGGTATAATGACACCTGTTTTTTTGACTTCGCCTCGGGCTATGAGCTGTGTACCAATCGACAACGGTATACCGACATTGCGTGTATATGCCCTTAGCTTTTCCCAGCCTTTTACAGATCCGTCAGAGGCAGGGTGAGTATGTGTTAAAATATGTTGTACTTTTTTGCCATTTTTTGTTCCAATGGCCTCTATGTGTAATGCGTATCCGTAGAGTTCAGTCTCTTGCCCTTCTTTCGAGTTATAAAGATACTCGCTGATGCAATCAAGAATCCCTGTTTCTGTCCCGCCTATTTTAATCTTCTCGTTACGAATCATTCCATATTCATATAAGGCTTTAACTAATTGCATATTTTTCTCAGGCCAAGTGCCTCTTACCTCAATAAGTTTAATTCCCTTATCAGCTAGAGCCTTTGCTAATGTTTTCGTTTCTGAATGGGGGATGATATATTGCACACCTTTACCATAAGGTTCAGGTAATTCAATTTCTCTTGGACGGGCAAATGGCGGCACTTGGATAAACTCGCCATTTTCGTATACAACACGGCTTTCTAAATCGGGGTCGTATTCATATGTAGTTGTTTCTGTAATTGATTTAGAAAAGGCAATCGGACGATATGAACCGTGACTGACTCTTACAATTTCAACGGTGTCTAACTGATTAGCGGCATGCATCGCCATCATTTGTGTTACACCGGGGGTCATTCCGAATCCCGGGAGACATGTTTTGTTATTTTCTTTAAATACCTTATCCGACGCATTCTCTTCTCCGAAACCATTTAAATTAATACCATGGCAGCCTGCTTCAGCGATACAAGCTGTTGATAAACCATTCAAAGTAATTGTAGTCCCATCCATAACGATATCGTAACCTTTCATTTGTTCGACCGTCGCTTGATGGTTTCTAACATCAACCTTTTGAAAATCAACCCTGGGGTCATTCAACCATTCAACAACCTTTTTTCCTTCATCTTCGTTAAAATCCCCGACAGTTATCCGTTCAAACTCCGAATGTTCAACAAGGTCCAAAATTGCCTCTCTACAAATCTTTCCTGCTCCCCCAAGACAAAAAACCTTCATGTATTTCCCCTCCCGTGAATCTTAATTGACACTCATTTTTATATTTGATTTTTCGAAAAAATCATAACCCAAATAAAAACCAATGTCAATATCCTTTTTTTATTTGTTTTTGATTGAATTTAATTGTATAATAAATACAAGAACTTGAAATACATTGGTTTTTAAGCAAATAGACTAATCTATAAGTTTGGTGATATGAGATGGGTTTGTTATTTCATTCAAAGATTCCGCTGTACTATCAGCTAAAAGAAGATTTACTCTGCCGTATTCAGAAAGGCGAGTATCATCCCGGGGATCAATTCCCTTCAGAAGTGAAACTGGCCGAGGAATATAAGGTCAGCCGCCCAACCGTTCGCCAAGCGATGGCGGAGTTAGTCCAAGAAGGCTATTTAACACGGGGAAGGGGGAGAGGAACATTTGTCAATTCAATAATAGGTCCAAACAAGGATCAATTTATTTCTTATTTTGAAGTGCATTCAAATATAAAATATCAATGGGAAAAATTGATTCAAAGTAAAAGATTGATTGCATCTTCAAACATTGAAAAAGATCTTTACCTAAAACCAAACGAGGAAATATATGAGTTGATCATTCTTAAAGGTATTGATCAAGAATGCTTAACTGTAACGAATTTTCGAATCCCTGTAAAACTCGTCCCTGGCCCATTTATACAGAAATTAGATAAATTAAAGATTTGCAACGTTTTAATACAAGAATATGGATTAAATCCAACAAATTCAAAGCAGTTTTTTCAGTCAATAAAAGCACCAAAAGAAATTTCTCTTCTACTGGACATTGCGCCCGGATCCCCGTTAACACTGCAGAAAG
Organism: Scopulibacillus cellulosilyticus; assembly: GCF_042665295.1. NCBI lineage: Bacteria > Bacillati > Bacillota > Bacilli > Caryophanales > Sporolactobacillaceae > Scopulibacillus > Scopulibacillus cellulosilyticus. The sequence continues at coordinate 34,849 of NZ_JBHTCO010000005.1, read as the reverse complement.
ATATTTTTTATTGCTTTAATAAACCAATGGCCATTGTCGAAATGATGTTTCGGGGAGATCGCTTTGAGGTTGAAATATCCCCTGATTCCGAAAATCCAAACAGTAAAATTAGGATGAAATTGATTGATGATCGCAAATAATTTTTAAATATTTTAATAGACTCTGCAATATCCCATCGCAATGTGTAAAACAGGGAAAATGTTAATCTTATAAATTTTAATCATGATGGGAGAGATGCAAAATTGGCAATTGATTTAATTGCAAGGCTTTTCGCAGCAGGTATTTTAGGGGCACTTATCGGATTTGAAAGAGAAAAACATTTTAAAGAAGCGGGCCTTAGGACACATTTTTTAGTGGCTTTAGGAAGCGCCCTGACAATGGTCGTCTCCAAATATGCCTTTAATGATGTCCTTCATAATGATGCCATTGAGTTGGATCCAAGCCGCATTGCTGCCCAAGTCGTCAGCGGTATCGGTTTTTTAGGAGCCGGAACCATCCTTGTGCAGCGCCAATCCGTCAGCGGATTAACGACCGCCGCAGGACTTTGGTCGACAGCCGGTGTCGGGCTCACTATCGGCGCCGGCATGTACGTTGTCGGCATTTGCGGAACAATCTTGATTCTGCTCGGTCTAGCTGTGCTAAGGAGTATATTTAAATATACCTTTCCTAAATCTCAAAAATTAACACTCTACATAAAATCGACCGATCTTTTATCAAAAGTTATTGATACTTTAACAACTGAACACTTTTCTGTTATAACCTACCGTGTAAAAGCAAGACAAACCGATAATGAGACGCACTATACTGTTGAATTTCAACTTAAGTCCAAGCGAAGCGTCAAAGATAATCAAATTATTAAAGCGCTTCAGGAACTCCCGGAAATAGAAACTGTAAAAATTTCATAGCAATTTTTTTAATCATAAATTTTACCCTGTAACATCAATATCGTTACGGGGATATCTTTGAAACTAATTATAGAAGTTTCATATGAATTTTTAACCTGAATGTTATTTACTTTTATTATAAGAAAATGCCGGTTTCCATTAACTGAACCGCATCCGGATGCAAACTGAGAACAAAATTTTGAGAAATATCCTATTCAACCCTTATATATTCTATCTTTTTAGACCACGGAGAACAAATTGAATCGTTTGCTCCATCTCAGTATCATCATCCCAGTCTATTTCCGGTTCCAAAAGGTTTTGGGCAATGACATAACCAGCAACAGCTGAAGCAGCGAGCCGCATGACCGTATAAGGGGGCAGATCAATAATCTCACCTTTTTCTTGAAAATGCTTGATTAATTGCTTAATTTTCGCAAGCGGTTCCGGTGCAACATGTTTTTTAAAAAGCACTTTTAACTCCGGATGAAATGGGATTTCTTGAATTAATATTTTAAGGAGCGGTAAATTCTGTTTGATAAAAACTTTTCGATTTTCGATCATAGCTCGCAAAAATGCTTCAAACGTCTCATGTTTTTTGTCCAGTACTTTATTTAGATCCCTAATGATAAAAGGTGCAACCAAACGGCTCATGACCGGAGCTACGATAGCAATCAGTAAATCTTTTTTCGTTTTATAATGACGAAAGATCGTACCCTCTGCTACACCGGCTTTTCGTGCAATTTCATTTGTTGACGTTGCAGAATAGCCTTTTTCGGCAAAGGTTTCAATAGCTGCTTTAACAATACGCTTTTGTTTTTCCGTCAATTTACCATCTTCATTCTCTTCATCAATCAGTTTTTCCCAATCATTCAACTCGTTCATGTTTGGTTCCCTCACTTATCCGTGTTACGTCATTCCATTTTTCATTATAACTTACGGTAGCGGCGCAGTACTAATACATTAAGCAGCATAAAAACTAATGCGAACACACACAAAATTCCGATGTCAAAAGAGATGTCGGACCAACTGCCGCCCCGGAGCATAACGTCACGCAACGCATCTGCACCGTAATATAACGGTGTTAACGGCCCAATCCAACTGACCCAGTCAGAGATTGTTTCAATCTGAAATAGTCCGGAGAAAAATACTTGCGGTACGATGACAAGCGGTATAAATTGAATTAATTGCAGCTCATTATGGGCAAAAGCCGAAAGAAGCGTTCCTAATGCCAATGCTGTAAAAGCTAATAATAATGTAATTAAAAGCACATACCAAATAGATCCGGCCATCCATAATCTAAGAATATAGACGGCGTACCAGACGATGAGAGCAGACTGTATGATAGTAAAAACGCCAAATCCGGAAACATAACCGGCAACGACTTCCCAACGCCTGAGCGGACTAGCTAAAAGTCTTTCAAGGGTTCCTTTGGTACGTTCCCGAAGGAAGGAAACACCGGCAATTAAAAACACGAAGAAAAAGATGAAAAAGCCAAGTAAAACTGGTCCAAAGTTATCAAATGATGTTAAATTTTTGCCGCCGTGTAAATAATGCACACGCGCCTGTAAGTTTTCACCTTTGTCTTGCCTATTTGTCACCTGACTGAGCAATTGAAGAACGGCTTTGTTTGCAGTTGGATCGCTCCCTTCCAAGGTTAATTCAGGGTTATGATTTTTAAACGAAATGGCTGCATCAATCTTTTGTTTACTTAAAGCGTCCTTCGCATGATGTAAACTCATTATGTGTACACTAGCATTAGTTTTTTGAAAGTTGTGAATGAAATTTTTAGGGGCATTTACCAAAGCGATAGATGGATGATAAGTCTTACCATTAAAAACAAGTGACAACAAGGTCATAATAAACAGCGGCGCAATAAACATCAGTGCAAGTGTTCGTTTATCCCTTATAAATTGACGCAAGATCCTGATCGCTAGAGCTTTAATGCGCATGAGCAGCCCCTCCATAAAAGAGAAACGCTTTTTCAATTGTATCCTGGTTCGTTTCAGACTTTAATTGTTCAGGCGTACCCGTTGCGATAAGCCGCCCAGTTCGAATCATACCAAGTCTATCGCAGCGTTCAGCTTCATCCATGACATGAGTTGTTACAAGTATAATTGTTCCCGCTTCTTTTAATGTTTGAAATTGATTCCAAATTTGATAACGTAAAACTGGATCAATACCTACCGTCGGTTCATCCAAAATAAGCAATTTTGGTTCAGCGAGGAGCGCTATTGCCAATGAAAGACGACGTTTCATGCCGCCGGAATATTGGCGGACAATTTTATTTAAATCGTTAGATAACCCGACTGTTTCCATCACAGTTTTAATTCGTTCTTTGCTTTTCTTCCTGCCTATCCCGTATATGGCAGCAAAAAATAACAGATTTTCCTTTGCCGTTAAATCTTCATATAAGGCATCAGCTTGAGCCATATAACCGATTTTCTCCATTAAAGACAGCTTTGGCATCCGTTTATCGAACAGGTAAATGTCTCCTTCTGAAGATTTTTCAATTCCTGCAATCATTTTAACAAGCGTCGATTTACCGGCGCCTGAAGGTCCAAGCAACCCGAAAATCTCCGGCTTTTTAATAGTAAAAGAGATATTCGTCAATACTTGCTTTTTGCCAAATTGTTTAGAGACTTGCTGAACTGAAAGCACCGAACTGTTCACTATTTAATTCCCCCTTTTAAAATGAGTGATTACTCACATCTATATTACAACACAAAAGGATTATACGTAAAGTGAGTAATTACTCATTTTTTGTTTAGCTTTATCCTATATACCCGACTTTTCAGTACACAAAAATAAGCCGCTTCTATTAAACGGTATTTTTAAACAAAATATTTTTTTGATTAAATTTTGAAAAATTCCGTATAGGACAAGTTTGGTTTTGTTCAAGCTAATATTAAGGAGGCGGTGTATGATGAGTATCTATGAGTCGTTAATGTTGATGATTAACTTTGGTATGCTGGTGATCGCTGTCCTTAAGAGTAACAACATTGATAAATAGAAACCATAACCCGCTGTAAATTGCTTTATAATATTAAACGCTTTTATAAATCAGGGAATAAGCTAAAAAATATATCTTAAATGGAAAGATGCTGTTCAAAATGAACAGCATCCTTTTTTTACTTTCAATCGGGAAGAGGATTTAAGATTCCTTTATTCTATCACGTTTGTAAATGGGGTTAGCGGAAGTGATGAAGATAAAATAAAAGCTGCAGCCATTATAACTAACATTGTTAAAAAGAAAATAAAATCATAACTGCTTACCGGTACCTTATAGTAGTATGTCCGGTTTGCCGCAAGAGAAAACCGCTTCGCTTCCATGGCAACAGCCATCCTTTGCGCACGTCTGATTGATTGAGCTAAAAGCGTAATCGCATAGCGTTTGACCTTATTATATTGTCCTTTCAGCCCTTTATTCTTTTCAATGCCGCGAACTTTCATTGCCGCTCTAATAATATGAAACTCTTCATACATAATAGGAAGAATTCGGAAAGCCGCTAAAAAACCGTACGCAAATTTCGGCGGCAATTTAAGCTGCTGCATTAAAGAATAGAAAAACAGTACCGGTTTTGTTGTTGAGGCAAAAACGAGACTTAACATAGCATATAGAAAAGTTCGAAGCCCGATATGAAGCCCCCTAGCCAAGCTTTCTTCAGATATTACAATTAAATGCCATTGAAATAATATATGTGAGCCTTGACCAAAGAAAATCATTGTTGTCGAACTAAGTATAGCGAGTAAAAAAGAAAGCAATAACATCCAGAAAGACAATTTCATATTAAATCCATTAAAAACGAGATATAAAATAAAAAATAAGCTTGTCATCCAAATCATAGTGTTAAGGTTGTGAACCATGAGAACAGCAATAAATAAAATAGCAATAATTAGAAACTTAAGTGAGGGATTGACTTTAGAAAGCCATGTTTGATAAGTTAACAATTCTTTATCCATCTCCTTTCTAACTAAGCTTTAACTGCATCTAAATAAATGCTTTCTGTCCTGTTTAACATGAATTGTCCGCGGGCTGTCAGCAAATCTTTCTTCAATTTGCCGTCTTCAATCTCTAATATTCGGGTAGCAAAGCGTTTTACGATTTCCATTTCATGAGTAACCATTATAACAGCTGTGCCATTTCGTCTTAACTTCTCAAAATATTCAAGAAGGGCAAAAGTATTTTTTGCATCTTGGCCGAATGTCGGTTCATCTAATAAAATCATCTTTGGGCTTTCAAGTAATGCGCAAGCGACGCTTAAACGTCTTTTTTGCCCAATCGACAGTTGATATGGATGCTGATTGATTTGATTTGCAAGTGAAAATTGTATAAGGGCTTGATTGACCCGCTCATTAATGGTTGAATGATCAACTTTTTTCATTTTGAGTCCATATTCGAGCTCATCAATCACTTTATCCGTCACAAACTGAAACTCAGGATTTTGAAAGACGAATGTCATTCCCGAAGAACCCCCGTTAGAAAGATCACGGCAGTTGCCGCTGTTGGGCAGTAAATCCATGATACCCTCAAGAAGAGTACTTTTTCCTGCTCCGTTTTTGCCAATGATTGTAATCCATTCCCCGGATGATACCAACAGTTCCTGTACATGAACTTTAGGCGTCTTCTTACGGTAAACCGTAAAATCTTCAACTTGAAGCAACGGCGTGGTGTCTTGAGACTCTATCATCAAAGGCTCATTTCCATAATTTTGGTTCCAAACACCCGGATACCAAATGCCATAGTCATCAAGTTTACTTTGATAGTCTTTAAAAATAGTACCGGCTTCCCCATCGGCAATAATCTTTCCTTCATCATTGAATAAAACGACCCGGTCGACGAAATGAATAACATGGTCGATTTTATGCTCAACAATAATGACTGTTTTATCAGCGGCAACTTCCTGAATCATTTGCCATAACTCTTCTGTACCTTCCGGGTCAAGCATCGCTGTCGGCTCATCGAGAAACAGGGTATCAGGATCTAAGGCAAGCGCGGAAGCTGTCGCCAGCCGCTGCTTCATGCCTCCTGATAATTGATTGATCGGCGTATGCGTTTCTTCTAAATGAAGTCCAACCTTATTAAGATACTTTTTAATCATGTCCGGCATTTCTATACGAGGGACTTGAAGATTTTCTAATACAAAGGCAATTTCTTCATCAACATACGACATGCAAAATTGCGAATCAGGATCTTGAAAAACATAGCCCCATTTTTCAGGAAGTTTGATATCATCTGCCTTCATAGGGTACTCAATATGCTCCGGAACAAGACCGCACAGCACCTGCATGAGTGTTGATTTCCCGCAGCCGGACGGACCAAGCATCAGAATTTTTTCACCTTTTTTATAATGAAAAGACAAATCCTTAAACTGCATTTCTTTTTCCTTAGGAAAAGCTAAGCGCAAATTTGTGACACCATATTGGGTATTAATTAAGGACATCATAATCATCCTTTGAAACCGGTCTGACGATATTGGCTACCCCGGCTGATTCTAAAGCTTTAACAAGCACGTAAGAAAATGCTCCTGCAATCAATCCTGCGCCAATAAAACGGAAAATAATATTTAAAACAAGATTCCAGCCGGCAAGCTCGAATAAATAACCAAAACCTAAGTCCAATATAAAAGACGCAAGAGCAGATGCCATTCCAGAAAAAACGGCCACAGAAAGATTAAATTTCTTATAACGGAAAGCAAAGAATACGATCTCAGCAAAAAGACCTTGCAAAAAACCGTAATAAAAATCAACAATTCCTCCCTGACCGGCAAATAAAACTTCTCCTAAGGCGGCTGCCGTCTCTGCCAATACGGCGACACCCGGCTTTCTGATTAACAATAGCGCAAACGGCCCGGCCATAAACCACATACCATATACAAGCTGATCAATTTGCAGTCCCAATGGTTTTAATAAATAAGATACCGGGCCCCACAGTTTGTAAATCAAACCGAATACTAATGCGATTACAATTGTCACCAAAATGTCTGTGAGCTTTAACTTACGATTGTTTTTCACGAATTTTCCTCCTCCGGATTTGTCCCTTTGATCCATTAAATAACTGCGAGGCAGTCCTTTCGTGAAAATAGCAAACTGCCTTTTCAGATACCCTTTTTCCAATAACCGTCATATAAAAAAATGCCGCTTTCCGGTATTGGAAAGCGGCATAAGTTAACAAGGTCACCTGTCAATAGAAAGACAGTTACTTTTACCACTTTCCTTCGCTGGTATTATCCAGATCAGGTCTAAGGGTTTAGGCATAAGCCCCTCTCAGCGAAAAGCACCCCTAGTGGAACAAATCGAATATTTTTCTATTTATTAACACGTTACTACAAACATGAACATTTTTCAATATAAAGATTTATTTTAAAAACATATTTTTTTCTTAATTTTTCATATTGCTTTTTAAAATTTCTCTTCATTCGATCATATTCAACATATAAAGTGACAGGCTTGCCAATCGGCAAGTTTTCTTTAATAATCTTTTAATTTTTTGCAAAAAATGAAATAAGGAGGTGTTTTTTTTAATGTCTCATCCTTACCTTTGTCCAAATTGTAAAACAAATAAAACGCGCTTCAATATTATCGAGCAAAAACCTAAGGCAGTTAAAATGGATCCGAATACCGGAGAAATAACCGAGGAATATAACATGGATCATTTGGACCCTATTCATTTGCCCTATAATGGACCTGAACAAAAGGTCCAGTGCGGTGTTTGCGGGTTAATAGAGGATGAACAATCTTTTATTAAACGTGCAGAATACGCACAAAATAAAGAAAGTCTATAAAGTGAAACTTCCATCAGTGGGGGTTTTGTTCATCCCCCCACTGATGGTTAGTTGAACTTATCGGGGGGTTAGCGTCCGTTATCTCCCGCCTAAACTTCATTGTTTAAACTCAAGTTTTGAGGCGGGAGTTTTACGGACGCTTGCACCGGGATAAATCATTAATATTTTAACCAGCTGTCGGCTGGTTTTTTTCATTAAAACAGTTTAATTTAAAGGTACTGAACTCCCCGGTCCGTGTCTAAAGGGTTTACAAGCCGGCAAGTTTTCTTTAACAATTATTCGCCCATTTCATAGACTAATGTAAGGAAATCAGCAAAAGGATGTTATTCATATGCCTGCTCTTGTCGGTATAATCAAAATTAGTGTCATGTCAAGCTCCTCTGTTTTGAATGTCGGTGATGTTTATAATCTTTCGCCGTTTGCTTTTTCCAAAAGTTTTGCCGGGGCTGGTTCTTTTAACACTGGAGACAGATTAGTTATTCATAATGCACCAAATTCAACTCAGGTTGAAGATCCCGATCTTATTGACCAGGGAAATGCCTTAAATGTATAGCCCTTTTCTAAAATTTCTTTTTCACAGGTCATCGTCCCCCCTATTTACTGCATATCTTTAAATAGAGAGGTGAGCGATGGTGAATTACCAACAGCCTTATCAATGGCAACAAATTATACAACATTTGCACGGTAAGATGAATACGCAGGAAAAACGCATTCGGGAATTAGAAAAAGTGATTAAAACGATGAAAACAGATATGGACGGCTTAAAAAAACAACAACCTTTAACTGTCAATTATTCTTTTGACCAATTAAAAATTGACACGCTTGAGGGTACTTTGAATATTGGCTTAAACCCAAATAAAGATATGGAGGATCTGGACGATTTTACAATAAATGACCAAACCATTCATGCGCCGGAACAACCCATTGATCCTTCCTCAGCGGTTATGAATGATGTTAATCATTTTCTGAATCAGTATTTCAGAGAGCAAGCATTTGAAGATTTACGCGGGATCGAGCAAGAAAAAGGTTATCCTTTAGATGACACATATCGGCAGTTTATTATTAATGATGTTCAAAAACAGCTTAATAACCGGGCTCAATATTATTTATCTAAATACCAGGAGCAATATCTTGATAATCGGGAAGATTTAGTTGATGTCATTAATGAAAAGCTGCATGATGACATTAGAAAGGCATTTAGTATGTTTATTGATTATCTTCCTAAAAAAAGGCGTGATTCACAATGAATTTTAATGTCGTTAATAAGGAATTATGCGTGAACAATATAAGGATCATCGGTGTGGCAACGGCTTCTGTCGTACTGATTGGCGATGCAAAAACAATTGGATCATCGTCCATTTTCGATACTCCGGCAGAATCACTGATCGTCGGTGAAGCGCTCGCACCATATGCTGCTCAGGGGGTCGTGCGGTAGTGCCGGTTAGAACTTCAGTCGTAGACACGCTAAAAATTAACACCATTTCCTTAAGTTCAATCCTTGAGGTTGGTGATTCTAAGCGGGTCACACCAGTCGGAAAAGTTTTTGCCATCCAAAGAGAATATCCAATTTACCCTAAAAATGACCCCATTCTTAATCAGCATCATTATATTTTTGATGTACCATTGCTTGAAGCCAATATTTACGAACCTGTTCATACAAATGTCATTAATGAAGATCCTTTTATCAAGGTCAATCATATTAAAATAACCGGTGTATCTACGGCTTCTGTTATAGATGTTGGTTCTACAGATTATGTTTACACTGAAGCACGGGTTAAAAACATCCGGCAATTTTTTAATCCGCCTGACTGAGACCTCATTAATCTAACATTTAACCATTCACCGGCATAGAATAAATTTATCAATAGGTGTAAAGGATGTTTCGATATGCCATCAATTGCGGGACCAATTAAAATCAACAGTATAGGCAGCGGCGCCGTTTTTCACGTCGGCGACTCATTAAATATTGCGCCTAAAAGCACATCGAAAACATATGCCGGATCAGGTGCGTTAAGTACTGGCGACTTTTTACAAACAAATAATCTGATAAACAGCACAAATACTTTCGATTCAGATCTTGCAGACGGAAGTAATGCGGCTAATAATTAATTTTTTATTGGAGCGTTCCATATGAATTTTTTTATTAACCAAGACATTCATATTCATCAATTAAGAATTAATGGTCTATCAAATTCATCTGTATTACAAATTGGCAGTGCCGGAATGATTAAGCCTGTATCTAATGCCTATAATTCAGGAAGATTCACACAACCAGCACCTCAACTTGCCTTGCCGGGTCAAATAACACATCCAGGAGAAGCTCCCCAACCAAGTGAAACACTTCAGCCTATTCTAGTGCCTCTTCCTGCACCAACTTAAATTAACTGTCATTCTGGCGGATAAGATAATTTTGATTAAAAATATAGAAATTGAGACAACATATATAAGAAATATAAATTGTTGGAGATGATCCCTGCATGACAGTTATAAAACGTTTAATGGTTTTTCCAGCATTAATTCTTATTTTATTCATTGGGGAGGCTCATGTATCAAAAGCCTTTAATGTCCATCATGATCTTATAAAAAGCGCGCAATTAAAAACCAGTCAGGATTTGATTGCTTCATCCGATTTAATTATTTTAGCTGAGATTCAAGGTGTCAGTTATCAATTCAATACAGGGCGTCATACAGACATTGGTAAATTTATTAACTATGTACAGCCTTTATCCGTTAAAACAGTATACAAAGGGTCTGAACAACACGATGTTCATCTATTAACAACAGGCATTTATCCTTTACCTAAACCTGAGAATCCGCTTAATAATCTATATCCTGGCGCTATTGAAAACGGTACGTATCTAACCTTTTTAAAAAAAATTCCAGGCACGCCATATTATCAGTTAAACGGCGGATGGCAAGGATTATACCCGCTTATTAATGGCCGAACTTTTGCTTTATCCGGCGGTTTTACACGGTTTAACGACTTAGCTCCCAAAGATATTAACCACATTATTAAAACTCGCAATGGCGAGTTTTTTTCTATTAAAATTAGCATAATCTGATTTGGACAACCATATGATGTATTAAATAAACACATTGGGAGGACAAATAATGATTGCTGGAAAAGTATTGGAAAAGGCTAAACCTAAACGTTCATTCACAGATGCCGCGAAAACATTTATAAAAAGTTTTAACAAATTTCAACCAGAAGACCTCCTTGAGAAACTAACTAATGTCATGTTCAAAATCATCTTATTTTTAGGTATCCCATATTTTATATTTATATTTATAAAATTTTTAATGATTTATTAAAAAACAACCCTTCTGTCTATTACGACAGAAGGGTTATTTATAGTTGATTTAACATTGCATCCAGCACATAATCCACCGCTTTTATCGTTTCCAAAAAACGGCGGCGGCGCGTATCTTTTTGAAATGCTGTAACAGAGGTTATCGTCAAATTATCATACGTATCATTAATTTGTATATGATAAACATACTTTGGATGCTGTTTATTAATCCATTCCAGAGCCAATGGCTTCCATTGATCAGCTGCGGCAAGAACCTTATCTGCAAATGGCTTGACTGCACCATAAAAATCAACTTCATAACCTTCTTTGCGGGTCCGGTTGACAAATTGTTCATACGCCATTTGATTATATTCCTTCAGCAGTCTTGTTAATTGTCTTAGGGTTTGTATTTTTTCCTTGTCCACTGCTGTCACCCCCCTCTTCTATCGTACCAAAAGAAAAGGATTATGACATTTCTTTAACAACCATTGCTGCTTAAGAACCGACCAGTTCTTTCAATACCGGTAAATGGCGGTTTTTCATATTAGGCAAGGGAAAAATACCATTCAATTTAGTAAATCTCGTCAGCTCCCGATCAATTAATCTGATTTGTTGATCAATCTGATGAATCATATAATAGATATTTTCTAATTCCTGACGATGATGTAATATTTGCATGGATACAATCTCATCTGCTTTATTAGAAATTTTTTTCTCCAACTGATCCATTTTGACTTCCAGAAAATCCATCCGAACATCTAATTCTTTTCTTGATAAGCCATAAGAAGTTTCTTCAATATGCTTCTTCGTTTTCATGACCATCAACTCCCGTTGGTTTCTTAACTTAAATAGTTCTTTCTTTCTGGTGAACGTCCTGCCGGCTTGACAAAAGAAGTGCTTCTTCATCAAAGAAAGGTGGCTTTCTCATTCTTTTTTTAAAATTCGACAAAACAATGACATAAGAGCTGCTAATTTCTCAATTTGCTTTTGTTTTTTTACATACCAATGGCTGATGTCATAAGGTAAGAATTTTGGGTTATCAAACCATTTATTGTTTATTTCACCGTTAAACCAATCGTTTATTTCGCTTAAATGATGTTTAACAGGATTGTAAAAACTTCTTAAGTATGTATAATAGGTAGTTGTCTCCTGTCGAAATTGATCATAATCTATCCGTGATCCGGTTGGTTCTACGGTTAAAGCAAATTTTTGGATTTCCTTTGAAACTGGAGACTCAAACAGCAGCCATGACAGCTGTTTACCAAATTCAATTCTCTTTTCTACATGTGTAAATCGGTAAACAGAAAAGCCGTATAAAGCACCTTCAACAGTCGGAAAAATGACTGCTGTTTGATGCAGCCATTCTTGAAATTTAAAAAATAACCGGTTAAAAACCCTGTTATGAAAAAAGCTTTGTTGAATAACCGGCTTTTCAATGACTTGCTGTTCATTAACAATTTGGCTTGTACAAAGACGGCGCTTATCCTGTGTAATCCAAAACAATTCCCACTCCTTCTCCATAAAAATAGATATATTGAATGCTTTTAGTAAATAAAAATAAGGTCTATTTTTTTGCTTTGATAAATGATAGGTAAGAAGTTGTGGAAAGGCATCCGAAAATATCAGCCAATTTGGCCTTTCATAAGTATGAAAAAGGATAAAGCGATCACGCTCTTTTAATAAATTTTTAAGAGGGGGTAGAGCAAGGTCGGTCATATTCCACCCGGCATTTCTTGAAACCATGCTGGCAAGCAGCGCCCAAATAATTTCTGGGTTTTCAAGATAAAATTGGATATATGCCTTCGTCCTTGATATATTATCAAGATTACATTTGTCAGTTTTACTGCGAATGTAATGAATGAATTGTCGATCTTGCTTACTAAAGCATGTTTTTTGTCGACGGTGACAGATATCACTAAAGATGTTAGACTGTATAGGCATAGCTTTCTCCTTATCAATGGATAGAACAATGTCATAAAAATTTACCATATCCCTAGCATTAATACGTTATAATAAAGAGAAACTAAGTTATTGTTTTTTAATAATTTAGTTGATCTTACACTTTCTTCATATATATAGTAAGAAAGTAATATCAAGAAAATAGAAAAAAGGAGTTTGCATCTTGACTATTTTCTATCCAAACGGTAAACCTTATTTGAATCATTCACCAGCCAAAACTGATAAATCAAAAGTAAATTTCGCCAATCGCGGCATGACGCTTGAAGAAGATTTAAACATTACAAATCAGTATTATTTGGACCATGATTTAGCTGTTATTCATAAAAAGCCAACCCCCGTACAAATAGTTAATGTCGATTATCCAAAAAGAAGCGCAGCCAAAATTACTGAGGCTTATTTTAGAAAAGCTTCAACAACCGACTATAACGGATTATACCGGGGCCGCTATATTGACTTCGAGGCAAAAGAAACGAGAAGCAAAACCGTTCTACCGCTGAAAAACTTTCATGACCATCAAGTGGAACATATGAAAAAAGTAAAGTCTCATGGCGGTATATGCTTTATCATTGTTAAATTCACGGTCAGCCGCGAAATATTTTTATTAGATGCAGAACATCTTGTCGAATACTGGGCCAAACAAAAATCCGGCGGTGAAAAGTCAATTCCGAAAGCTGTCATTGAAAATAGAGGTTATCTTATTTCACAAGGATTTATGCCGCGAATTGATTATTTAGCAATAATTAATCGTGTTTATTTTTAATTTAGCCATAAGGTTATTTTTTCATACGAATGTTATATTTTGAATAGATTTGTCGTCTGGAAAGGTAGGATTGTATCATGACAGAATATAAGTCTAGAGCTGAAAGACGTCAAGCAAAACAAAAAGATAATGATAAGCAACCAAAGGGAAAGAAAGGGAATAAAAAAGGTCTTTTTAAACGTATTGTACTCATCATCTTCCTAGTTATCCTTTTCTTAGTTCTTGCCGGCGTCATTACGGTGTTTGCCGTTATTAAACAAGCACCTTCTTTAGATCCAAAATTGTTAAAGGATCCTATGTCCACTACGATATATGACAAAAACGGACATAAGATTGATACTGTTTATTCTCAGCAAAATCGAACTTACGCACCAATCAATAAAATTCCTGAAGTTGTTCAAGATGCTTTTATTTCAACGGAAGATAACCGCTTTTATAAACATTTTGGTATAGACCCATACCGGATCGGCGGTGCCGTTGTCGCTAACATTACTCACGGTTTCGGTTCTGAGGGAGGAAGTACACTCGACCAGCAGGTCATCAAAAACTCCTTATTAACACCGAAGAAAACATTAACCCGTAAAGTCCAAGAAGCCTATTTGGCAATCAAGCTTGATCAAAAATATTCTAAAAAGCAAATTCTTGAAATGTACTTGAATAAAATTTATTTAGGTGAACAAGCTTACGGTGTTGGAACTGCCGCCAAAGTATACTTTGGAAAAAATGTTAAAGATCTCACTTTACCTGAAGCAGCAATGCTTGCTTCACTGCCAAAAGCACCAAGCTATTATGATCCGTTAGCAAATCCAAAGGCAGCAAAACAGCGTGAAGATCTAGTGCTTGATACTATGGCAAAGAACCATTATATTACACAAGCACAGGCTGACAAAGCAAAACAAGTGTCCATCAAAGAGATGACTAAAGATCATAAAGGGTTAAAAACGCCAAAAAGAAAATATACCGCCTATATTAACTACGTTTATAACGAACTGGTTAACAAGAAAAAGGTTATTTCAAAAGACGAATTCTACCAAGGCGGATTAAAAATATATACAAATCTTGATCCTAAAGCACAACAAAGGGTTCAAGATGTACTCAATAACGATGGCAACTTCCCTGGCGTTAAGAAAAATTTCCAAGCCGGTACCGCGCTTATTGACACAAAAACCGGTGCGATTGAAGCCATCGGCGGCGGCCGCCATTATCAAGATGGTATTAACTGGGCAACTAGCACAGATAATGCCGTAGGTTCAACAGCTAAACCGATTATGGACTACGGTCCTGCTGTTGAATATGAAAATTGGTCAACAGCACATCGCGTAGTCGACGAGCCTTACAAGTATTCTAACGGACACACTCTCGAAAACTGGGATGGACAATACAAAGGCCCAATGACTATAAGAGATGCACTTGCACAGTCACGAAACATTCCGGCTGTTAAAACCTTGCATCAGCTTATGGGTGACTTAGGCCAAAGTAAAATCAAAGATTTCACTAATAATTTAGGCTTTAACTTTAAAAATATCTATGAATCCTATGCAATTGGTTCATTTACAGCATCGCCTCTGCAAATGGCGGGAGCTTATGCAGCTTTTGGCAACAATGGGGTTTATAATGAGCCATATGCGGTTAAATCAATTGAATTCCCTGATGGCCATACGATTGATCTTGACCATAAGGAACATGTTGCCATGCACGACTATACAGCTTATATGATTACAGACATGTTAAAATCGGTCATTCACGATCCGCAAGGGACAGGAAGAGATGCTAATTTACCTGGCGTGCCGGTTGCCGGTAAAACGGGTTCAACAAATATTCCTGACGATTATGCCCGTCAACATGGTATATCATCTTACGACCAGCTCCATGGTGATCTTGACTCATGGTTTGTCGGCTACACGACAGATTTGACAATGGCAGTATGGACGGGTTATACGCCATCAAATGAATCTGACAGCGGTTCGTTTTTACCTGTCAGTGAACAGCATTATTCACAAGATATCTTTAAATATGTCATGGAAGATTTGGCATCGCCTAATACACCTGATTTCAAGAAGCCTAATTCAGTTGTCGAGTCCGATGGAGAATTATATGTCAGAGGCCATCAATCAGACAATGTAGTAGCACCAAAACATGACAATCAAAAAGAAAAGAAAAAACAAGATCAAACCCAATCATCATCGTCTGATCAAAGCAGCACCGATAACAATAGCAGTGATAGTCAAAACAGCAGTCAAAATGATGATAAAGCTAAACAAGATAATCAGAATAAGCAAGATCAACAAGATAAAAACAAAAAGCAAGATCAACAAGATAAGAAAGATCAACAGAATAAAGATAATCAAAATAATGATCAAAACAGCGGTCAAAATAATGATAACAGCCAAAATCAGGGCAGCCAAAATAATCAGGATCAAGGAAATGATCAAAAAGATAACGGAAAGAATAATCAAGGCGGACAAAACGACCAAGGCAGCCAGGGTCAAAATAATGATAATGGCAACCAAAATCAAGGTGATCAGAATAACCAAGGAAATACCGGCAATACCGGCGGCCAAGGTAATCAAGATAACTCTGGCAACCAAGATAATCAAAACGATCAAAATAACACCGGTCATTCCGGGGACCAAGGTAACCAAGGAAATAATAATCCTGACAAAAACAATAATGGCAATAATAATGGTAAGCCGGCAAATTCAAACGAAAATAAAGGTAACACTAACTCTAACTCCGGTGATAACCAAAACAAAGATAACCAACCATCACAAGGAAATTAAAATAAACCACTCGCCAAATTGGCGAGTGGTTTATTGTTTTACCTTTTTTACATTGAAGTATTCAGTAATTAACGGCCAAACTTGAGGATATCGGAATGCCAAATTCCAAAAACTTATGCCTCCCAATTGATACTCATTGACCATTTGAAACATGGCCTCCATCATTCTTAAATCACCAAACCATACCACATGCCTTTTGCCATTTTCATCATTATAATAAAAAAATGGTGCTTCTGATTTAACATCATATTGGATTTGCGCATGATATTGGGCTGCTATTTGATAAGCCTGGTTTGTTGTTACCGCTTTTGCAAATTCGCCCCCTTCTACATAAGGCAGCGTCCAATCGTAACCATACAGTGGTATACTCATTACAATTTTATCTTTAGGAATGACCGATCTGGCATAATTAACAACGGCTCTAACTTGCGAAATCGGGCTCACTGCCATAGGCGGTCCCCCGCTCCAGCCCCATTCATATGTCATTAAAATAACAAAATCAACAATTTTTCCGCTTGTTTCGTAATCATGCGCTTCGTACCAAGCACCGGTTTGTTGACCGCTCAGTTTTGGAGCAAGTGAAGTTGCTACTTTAAATTTCTCTTTGTGAAGACGATCGGTCAACCTTTTTAAAAATCGATTATAAGGCTGTCTTGCATTCGTCCCTAAAAATTCAAAGTCAACGTTTACACCGCGAAATCCTTTTTCCTTAAGCTGATTCACGAGATTTTCAAATAAGTGATTTTGAACAGATGTACTTGATAGGATTTTTTTTGCTATATCTTCGCTAAATTCATCACTATCAATATTAGTTATCGTCATCAGCGGCGCCGCCGTGCTATTCTTCACTGCATTAAGAAGTACCTCCTCATTTTTAGGAGGTACAATATTTCCATCAGCTGTTACTTTGTATTGAAAAATGGACAAATACGTCAGAGCTGATTTTGCCTCCTCAAAATGCTCTGCGCTTGGACTTGGTTCCAGAAAACCATTAACAATAATTGTAGGCTTTTTTCTCTCAGGGAGTTTAATAACTGTTCCAGGATAAAGAATTTGGCCTTCTAATTGAGGGTTTTGATTTAATAATTGCTGGTAATCTACATTATATTTTTTTGCTATAGACCACAGTGTATCACCCGGCTTAACAGTATATGTCGGTTGAACTGGAATCAGCAATGTCCGGCCGGCTATCAATTGATTGGGATTTGTAATTTGATTTAGATTAAGAATTTGTTGAGCAGAAACATGATATTTATTTGATATTGTACTTATCGTTTCTCCAGCGGATACAACATGAACTTGCATAGGCATCCTCCTTAAAGCTTCATGCTGTATCCTATGTATAGGACATTTGTCCGTGTGTCACTTTTTTTCTCTTGCTTGTTTCACAATCATTTTTTTCCCGCATTCAGTGTACAGTTCGTTTAATTGTACAAATGAGAGATAATGATCCGGTCTTTCCAGAATGAACTTAAGACGTTCTTCAACATTAATGGGTCTATAAGATAATAAAGAAAAAGAATCTGTAATTTCATGCTCAAATTTTACCGGGATATGATGCATCCAAAACATAAGATCAATGAAATTAGCAATCGAGCGGCACATTGGTTCCCTTGCCCGTTGTTGATTTCTTCTCCTCAACAATCCTGAAATTTCTTCTTTACGAGAATCCCATTGCTTTAGCAAAATTGAGCAGCTTTCTTTAAATTGCCACGGCCATAATTTAGAATTAGATACTTTGCTTTCATATAAAATATCGTAAAAAAAAGGCTGTGCAAGTTTTTCAGTACACAAGCCGAAATTACATTTATCTATATAGAGCATATCACCTTTTTCATAAAAAGGCGGGAAACAAAACATTGAAGGTACTGTTATAACTAAAGGTTCATTTGACATTGTCTGCCATCCTTTTTCTCATCCGTTTCTGCCCTTCCCTGCACAGCTCTAAAAGAGGACATATATCACATTTCGGTGCCTGAGCTTTACAATGGTATCGTCCAAAGAAAATAAGCCTGTGATGGGTCTCTGACCATTTTTCTTCGGGAACTTTCTTCATTAAAGTTTTTTCAACCTCCAGTACGCTGTCTTTCCAGCGGCAAATACCAAGCCTTTTTGATACCCGCTCCACATGAGTATCAACCGCAATCGTTGGAACCCCAAAAGCCACTGAAGCAATGACATTAGCTGTTTTACGGCCAATACCCGGCAGCTTTATAAGTTCATCACGATCTCTTGGTAATTCCCCTCCATATTCGTCAATTAAAATTTGACAAAGCTTACGAATGTTTTTAGCTTTATTGCGAAATAAGCCAATCGAACGAATATCTTGCTGTAATTCTTCCAATGGTACAGCCAAGTAATCCTCCGGTGTATGATATTTTTCGAATAAGGCCGGTGTTACTTTATTTACTAGTGCGTCTGTACATTGAGCAGAAAGAATAACAGCAATAGCCAGCTCAAACGGATTGCTGTGGTTAAGTTCGCAATGGGCATCCGGAAACATGTCCCCCAAGGTATCAAGAACAACTTTAATTTGTTTATTGCTTAGCACTTCATCACCTTTTTCATTATTTCTCTAACCAATTGTACATCGGTAAAGTAATAGAACTTTGATTTTTATCTGTTTGATGTTCTCTTTTTTGGGTAAATTTATTTCTGATTTTTTCACCATGCGCCTTTGCTTGCTGCAAAGTTTTTACACCATTTTTCTTCCATTCAAAAAGGATTCTATCTATATAACGAAAGTTTAATTTACCGGAAATGACGGATTCCCTTAGTGCCGCCTTGATTAATTCAGGAGAATGATGATCTTGATCCAGCCACATCGTTAATGTCTCACACTCAATCGGGGATAACGGGCGTCCAAATTCATTTTCAAAAACAGTATATAAAGCTTCTTCTTGTTCGGCATTTTGTTGATTTGCCGACTTTTGATAATAATGGACAATTAACTTTTCCCACAATGGTTCGAGCGTGTATGCCTCTGAATAAATTTGATCATCATTGCTTTGTTCAATATTAATATACCCTTTTTGGACCAGGCGCCGTAAATGATCTGCACATTGAGCGGGTGTACAGCTCATACGATCAGCCAAATCATCAGGGGTTGGGAAATAATTGCCTTTGCATATAAAAGAATGAACATGAATCAGCAGCATACATTCCTCTTCGTTCAATCCCAGGAGATAATAATTTTCAAGTAATAGATTCGGAACCATGACATGACTATTTACCAGCAGGTCCATCATTAATTTTTTTTCCACATTCGACACCTCTCCCCTATTATATCATGAACCTCTTGATGAATCTTCTAGGAAAAGACAAACCCCAGCAAGCTGGGGTTTGGAAAAGTCGAGTATTAAGTCAGGAATTAAGGATAAATTCGGTTTAACAGTCTTGGGAACGGAATCGTTTCGCGAACGTGTTCCGTACCGCTGATCCATGCTACCGTTCTTTCCAGACCTAATCCGAAACCGGAGTGAGGAACGCTTCCGTATTTTCTTAACTCTAGATACCATTCATAAGCCGGATCAGTTAATTTATGTTCTTCATAACGTTTTTCAAGTAATTCTAAATCATCAATTCTTTGACTGCCGCCGATGATTTCACCGTATCCCTCAGGCGCAATTAAATCAGCACAAAGAACAACTTCCTCGCGATTCGGATCAGGCTTCATGTAAAACGCCTTAATTGATGTCGGATAATGTGTAATGAACACCGGTTTATCAAAGCTTTCTGCAATAGCTGTTTCGTGAGGCGCGCCAAAATCTTCACCCCATTCAATATCATCAAAGCCTTTTTCTTTAAGCAGTTCGATAGCTTCATCATAAGTTATTCTCGGAAATGGCGCTTGAATTTTTTCTAACTTGGATGTATCACGATCCAGTGCTTTAAGTTCTAACTGACAGTTTTTCAAAACGGATTGAACAATAAATGTAACATATTGTTCCTGAATTTCAAGGCTTTCTTCATGATCAGTGAAGGCCATTTCCGGTTCAATCATCCAAAACTCAATTAAGTGCCGGCGGGTTTTTGATTTTTCCGCCCTGAATGTCGGACCAAAAGAAAACACTTTGCCAAAAGCCATAGCCGCTGCTTCCATATACAATTGACCGCTTTGAGATAAATAGGCATCGCGGTCAAAATATTTTGTATGGAAGAGGTCGGTTGTTCCTTCCGCTGAGCTGCCAGTTAAGATAGGCGGATCAATTTTAATAAATCCATTGTCATTAAAAAATTGATAGGTTGCTCTAATAATTTCGTTACGTATACGTAAAATGGCATGTTGACGATTGGAACGCAGCCATAAATGACGATGATCCATTAAAAACTCTGTACCATGTTCCTTTGGTGTAATTGGATAATCTTGAGCAATTTGTATAATTGAAAGGTCGGTTACCGTTAACTCATACCCTGAAGGTGAACGATGGTCTTCACGCACTGTTCCGGTTACATAAAAGGAGCTTTCTTGAGTTAATTCTTTCGCTTGATTCCATGCTTCTTCCGATACTTCACTTTTTACGATAACGCCTTGGATAAATCCCGTACCATCACGAAGTTGTAAAAATTGAATTTTGCCGCTCGATCGTTTGTTTGCAAGCCAAACACCAATTTTTACTTCCTTTCCAACATGTTTGCTAACTTCAGAAATAGTTGTTTTCATTTTATATAAACCTCCAAAGACTTAAATGAATCAATCTGCTTGCGGCGTTGATCCTTTGTATTCATAACTGGCTTTCCTAAACTTTAGAAACAGATTTTATGACATATGATTTTTCATAAATCGATTGATTCGGCTTAAAGCTTCTTCTATCTGATCTAGTGATGTGGCATAAGACAGACGGACATATTCAGGTGCACCAAAACCCTCACCAGGAACAAGGGCGACTTTTTCCTCTGATAATAAAGCGCTGACCCATTCCGTGACATTTGCATAACCAGTCACTTCTGCCGCTTTTTTGGCATTAGGGAACAAATAAAAAGCGCCTTGCGGTTTAATGCATGTTAATCCGGGAATTTGCGTAAGCGTCTCATACGCTTTATTTAGACGTTCTTCAAAGGCTTCCTGCATTTGTTTTACAGGCTCTTGAGTCCCGTTATAGGCAGCAATAGCCGCATACTGTGAAACTGTAGCCGGGTTTGATGTGCTGTGACTGGCAACATTAGTCATAGCTTTAATAAGTTCAGCGTCGCCGACAGCATAGCCAATCCGCCATCCTGTCATGGCATGCGACTTTGACACACCATTAATAATAACCGTTTGTTTTCTGATTTCATCAGAGCATTCCGCAATTGAAACATGCCGATTTTGACCATAAACCAATTTTTCATAAATTTCATCTGAGATGATCAAAAGATTATGTTCAACACAGAAGGCGCCAATAGCCTCAAGTTCCTGTTTTGTATATATCATGCCGGTTGGATTGCTCGGTGAATTAATAATCAGTGCTTTTGTCTTGTTTGACACTGCTTTTTGTAATTGATCAACAGTTACTTTAAATTGATTCGATTCATCAGTATCAACAATGACAGGTATGCCGCCGGCCAGCTTAACTTGCTCCGGATAACTGACCCAGTAAGGCGACAATATGATAACTTCATCACCCGGGTCTATGTATGATTGGAAAAGAAGATATAATGCGTGTTTTGCCCCTGACGCGACAATCACGTTTGACGGATCGTATTGCAGGTTTTGATCTCTTTGAAGCTTTTCAACGATCGCTTGTTTTAATGCCGGCAACCCTGCCGAAGGCGTGTACTTTGTATGACCGCTGTTAACCGCTTGCATGGCCGCATCAATAATATGTTTTGGAGTATTAAAATCAGGTTCACCGGCACCAAGTCCAATAACATCATGACCTTCAGCTTTAAGGTGGTTTGCTTTAGCTGTAATAGCTAAAGTGCTCGATGGTGTAATTGTTGCTGCTCTTTTTGAAAGTTTCATGATATCGCTCCTTGTTAAATTTAAGAAGAGGAAGCGAGAACGCCTGATCACTTCCTGCATTTAAGTTAATCCTCCACACTATATATGAAGAATATGTCCTTCCTCTTTGCCATTTTTAAAATATAAATAGACGTAGTTGTATTCTTTATTATGGTCTATAAAAATAATTTCCCAAACTGGTTGACTGTTATCAATACCCAGCTTGGCAGAAACGATTTTCGAAACATCATAATTTAATTTAGAAAATGACTGCAAAGCTTCTTTTTTGGTAAGACCGTCTTTAACAGGCTTTTCCAACATTTTGCCGCCTTTTTTATCCGGAACCCAAATATAAACTTCTTTGCCGGATTTTAGGACAGAACGTAACACATGGTAAGATCGATTTCCATTATAAAAGGTAACGTCCTTCACTTTCGATATATGATAGTGCGCTTTTGCTTTTGCTACAGCTTTCTGTTCGGCTGTCCCTTCGTAGGAGCTGGCCCGATGATAAATTAACCAGGATTGCCAAATACATATTAAAACCACAATTCCAACTATTATTCCCCATTTTTTCAATTCAATCACCTTTTTTTAACAGCAGCTTTTATGTACGATAAATGGTAAATACCATCTTATCTTTATCTTTTTCGTCCAATGCCAATCCAAACATTAAGTCTTGACGTTTTAATGTTCGGTTTAAACTGTCAACGATTTTATAGAGATCGTCTGATTTCTTGACAACTACTGTTGACAGGAGTTCAATTTTATCTCCCATTCATATCCTCCTTTAAAGAAAACTTGGCAGGCGCCAAGCCGTAAAGGCGCACAGAATTAATTCAGGTACGCAGAAACAAAATCTGTTAAACATAGCAGGGCAAAATAAGGTCAAACTATAAATACCCTGACATCAAGGGAAATTTCGCCTAACCGACACCTTTTTTAACGAAACCTTTTTAGGTTTCGTTTTTTTAATAAGTATCCTCTAATACTTAATCCTAATCATTTTACATAACAATTGCAACTGAAACTATAAGTTAAATTGATAAAAAATCCCCCAATCTGACATTGTATGTTTTGATTGGGGAATGTTAATTATTTTAAACACGCATTTAAAGAATCGTCATTGCTTTTTCACCATTGATCATTTCTTTAATATGATTGTCTTCATCCATAATCGCAATTGCGGGCTGGTGAGAGGCCATTTCTTCTTTCGTCATTAAAGCGTAAGAAATAATAATGACTGTATCACCCTTTTGAACAAGCCGTGCAGCAGCGCCGTTAAGACATATATCCCCTGATCCGCGTTCTCCAGCAATCACATACGTTTCAAATCTGGCTCCATTATTGTTATTAACAATCTGTACTTTTTCATTTTCTGCAATATCAACAGCATCAAGTATATCAGCATCGATTGTAATACTGCCAACATAATTTAAATTAGCATCGGTGACACTCGCCCGATGGATTTTACTTTTCATCAATGTGCGCAACATATTGTTTTTGTTCTCCTTTTAAGTCTGGGTCTAAATCTGCAACGATATTGTCTATTAACCGGGCTTCTTTATATTGAACGGCACAGGCAATAATAAAACGTTCTGTAATTGACGTTGCAGACTGTAATTCGGGATAACTAAGTACTTCAACATAGTCAATTTTCCCGAGACGAAGATGAGTTTCAAGAAATAAAGTAACACATTTCTTAATTCGGGATACTGACCGCTCTCCCTTGTTAATAAGAAGCAACCCTTCCTGCAATCCTTTATTTAAAAGGGCCGCCTCTTGTCGCTCATCAGCAGACAAACGAACGTTTCGTGAACTTTTCGCCAGACCATCTTCTTCCCTTTTCGTTTCACATGGTATTAATTGAATCGGATAATGGAAATTTTTAATAATGCTGTCAACAACCGCAACCTGTTGGGCATCTTTGAGTCCAAAAAACACTTTATCGGGCATAATAATATTAAAAAGTTTGATTAAAATCGTTGCTACGCCGTCAAAATGACCAGGCCTGCTTCTTCCGCACAAAACATCGACACGATCATTAACTTTAACGAGCATGGATTCACCTAATGGATACATTTCATCTGCATCAGGGTTAAAAATAATGTCAACGCCTTCCTCTTCCGCAATCATTTTATCCCGTTTGATATCCCGCGGATAAGTCAGATAATCTTCATTGGGTCCAAACTGCGTTGGATTCACAAAAATACTGAGAACAACAATGTCACACATTTCTTTAGCTTGACTTATTAACGATTGATGACCTTCATGCAAAAAACCCATAGTCGGCACAAAGCCAATTGTTTTTCCTGAGCTTTTCATTTGCCGGATTGTTTTATTCATTTCTTTAACAGAATGTATCATTTGCATAAGACATCACCTACTTGGTTTGACTGGTAAATTGTTTAGTTTTGAAGGAATGTTCTAATTGCGGAAATGTCTTTTGCCTAACATCCTGCACATATCCCTTTAGTCCATTAACAATATCATCAGAAATATGGGCGTATTGCTTTACAAATTTGGAAACACGGTCAACGCCGTAATCAATGACATCATGATAAACAAGGACCTGGCCATTAGTTTTAGGTCCGGCTCCGATGCCAATTGTTGGAATTGACAACTGTTCAGTGACTGCCTCTGCCAATTGCCATGGGACACACTCTAAAACAACAGCGAAAGCGCCTGCCTGTTCAACAGCTTTAGCATCTTCAATTAATTTATTTCCTTCTTCTTCAGTTTTACCTTGTACTTTATAACCGCCTAAAACGCCGACAGATTGAGGCGTCAACCCTAAATGGCCAACGACCGGCACACCTGCACCCGTTAAATGTTCGATCATTTCAATTACAATGCCGCTGCCTTCAACTTTAACCGCATGTGCACCGCCCTCCTGTATAAGACGCTTCGCATGGTAAAGCGTTTCAGAGACAGTTGCATGGTAAGTCATAAAAGGCATATCGGTTACAACAAAAGTATCCTTTGCACCGCGGCGAACAGCTCTTGTGTGAAGAATCATATCCTCAAGTGTTACATTGACTGTTGATTCATAACCAAGAGCAACCATACCTAATGAATCTCCGACCAGCAGGATATCCATACCGGCTTGTTCTGCCAGTTTACCAGCCGGGTAGTCA
Organism: Scopulibacillus cellulosilyticus; assembly: GCF_042665295.1. Classification (NCBI taxonomy): domain Bacteria; kingdom Bacillati; phylum Bacillota; class Bacilli; order Caryophanales; family Sporolactobacillaceae; genus Scopulibacillus; species Scopulibacillus cellulosilyticus. The sequence continues at coordinate 9,334 of NZ_JBHTCO010000005.1, read as the reverse complement.
TAAGCCGTCACCATAGCAATCGGCTCATTGTCCATTTTCATTTGCTTAAAATCTTTTGTTGTTTTCATTTTTCTCCTCCTTTTTTTCAGAGGAAGATGATTTTAGAATATCCTCTACGGAAAATAAAAAAATCCTTCCCACACAAGACATGTGAAGAAGGATTTGTATCCGTCGGCATCAATCATCCCTCTGTCCCAGTCCGCTATTGTGGATCAAGGCAGATCTTTTGATTAAAATCATAACAGTAAAAAAAACACATAGCGGTACAGCTCCTTATGGATGCCATCCATAGATTCATTATAACAAACAAAACAAACTATTGAGAAGAAATTTCTATATCCGCTGAATAAATTTTATGAATCTTACCGTCTTTATCTTTCAAAAGCAAAACACCTTCATCATTGATACCTTGCGCTAAACCTTGAACAACCGTACCGTTTGCGGTCCGTGCATATATTTGCCGGCCTAAACTTATCGCATAAGATTCCCACAATAATTTAATAAGCCCGAATCCTTCGTCCATATACGATTTATACAGGTCTTCAAATGCTTTTAAAATTTCTTGAATCAGTTCAGCCCGATCAAAAGCTGTTCCGGCTTCTGCTCTTAATGACGTAGCAATATCTTTTAACTCTTCCGGAAAATCATCAATGGCTGCATTTACATTTATGCCGATACCAACAATTATAGCTTTTACATCTGCAGCTTCAGCCTGTAATTCTGTTAAAATGCCGACAAACTTCTTCCCCTTATAAAGAATGTCATTTGGCCATTTAATTTCACAATCCAGACCGGTGACATGTTTGACTGCTTTAACTACAGCTACTGCTGTCAGTAAAGTGAACTGAGGAGCTTTATGTATCGGGATATCGGGTCTGATAATTAAACTCATCCAGATGCCTGTCCCTTTTGGCGAATGCCAACTGCGTCCAAGTCTTCCTCTTCCCGATGTTTGTTCATCAGCCAGAACAACCGTGCCCTCTTCGGCCCCATCCTCTGCTAAATGTTGAGCTTTTTTCTGAGTGGAAGGAATTTCGTCTTGATAAACGAGATGATGTCCAAGGGTCTTGGTCGTAAGTCCGGCATAAATTTTAGCCTCACTTAATTGATCCGGCGCATCAATTAATTTATAACCTCTTTTATGCACTGAGGCGATTGTATAGCCTTCATTTTCAAGTTCCTTGATATGTTTCCACACAGCAGTCCGTGAACATCCTATTTCATCACTTATTTTTTGGCCTGATATATAATCGTTGCGATTTTTAAATAGTAATTTTAAAATATGATTTTTTGTTTTAGACAAAAGACATCACCCAATTTCTAATTTCCTCGTGATCATTCAGCAGTCTTTCATATAGAACTTCCTTCTCTATTTCCGTTAGTAATTTGTCAATCCAAGGCCCTGGTTTTCTATTAAGCCAAGTGGATAAATCATTTCCGTTAACATGTAAATCTTTACGGTTATGAATAGGACAACTTTTCCACAACGCTTTAATATCGTCATCGGTTTGTTCTGAACTTTTTTGAAAAACCTTTTTGAGTCTTTCAACAGATAAAGCAGCAGAAAGTCCTGACAAATACAGGCTTTCTTTCGTCCACTTAAGATTCTTCTGCCGTTCATAAATTCCAGTATGCCTTATCAGCCAGTTTTTTTTCCTTTTTGACATTTTCCAAGCATTGCAAAAAGCTGTAATATCTTTCACCTTCAATTGAATAATAAGCGTGCACCATCGCTCCTCATCACAATTAAGCAATTTTAAAGGGAGATGACTAAACTGTTGACATTCAATTGATTTATTTTCCAAATAAGGCAGGTATTCATAAATATGGCTGCTAAGCAAAATATGAAATGCTTTTTGTAAGTCTTCTCCGCTTAGCAGTTTGGTAAATTCCTGATAAATTCTTTCAATCGATATATTTTTTAAAAGGTGTCCAAGCGATTGACATGTATTTTCAAGTTCCTTGGGCATTTCTAATCCTAACTGACTGATAAACCTCAGGCCTCTTAACATTCGTAATGGATCCTCTTTAAATCGTATTTTAGGATCCCCAACGGTCATTAGACGATTTTCTTTTAAATCTATTTGCCCATTGTATGGATCAATTATTTCTTCGTCAATGGACAGTGCTATCGCATTCATTGTAAAATCACGCCGTTTTAAATCTTCGGTAATGCTTGTTTCAAAATGAACTTGTTCCGGATGCCTATAGTCAGAATAACCTGATTCTGAACGGAAAGTAGTTACTTCAAAGTTAGTATTCTCTTCGCGGACGATAACTGTTCCATGTTCAATGCCAACTGGTATCGTTTTTGGAAACAGCGCTTGAACCTGATCAGGTCTTGCCGAAGTTGTAATATCAACATCATGAACAGGACGTTGCAGTAAATAATCCCTGACTGCACCGCCCACAATATAAGCTTCAAAACCATTTTGATGAAGTTTATCCATAACCTTAAATGCTATCTTAAAAGGCGCCTGATTAAACATGCTTGTTCACATCCAATTAAATATCCAGTACTTTCCTGTAAATAGCTTCATATTGCTCTAAAATGTGCTGAGAATGAAAAATTGTCCGTGCTCTATTCACCGCATTCTCCGACAATCTGTTATGTAAATCCGGATATTGCAGTATCTTGATTGCCTTAGCCGCTATATCATCAATATCCCCAACATCTGATAAATAACCGGTTTCTCCGTCAACAATGACTTCGGGGATACCGCCTGCACGCGTGCCTATCGCCGGCACTCCGCAGGATGCAGCTTCAAGCAATATAAGTCCAAAGCTTTCTTTTGATGATAAAAGCAATACAAGATCACTAATAGACAACAGATCTGCAACATTGTCCTGTTTGCCAAGAAACATCACCTTGCTTTCAATCCCTAATGATTGAACAAGCTCCATGACAACCGGAAATTCAGGGCCTTCCCCTATCAGTAAAAGCTTAGCTGCCATTTGCTCTTGAATTTTCGAAAAAACTTTAATGACATCGGGAACGCGTTTAACACCTCTAAAATTTGAAATATGAATAATAACCTTTTCGTCAGGTTGAATATTTAATTCTTCTTTTAAATTTCCTGTATCTTGTTTGTAATAAATATCTTCATCAACAAAATTATAAACAGGGACAATTTCTTTATTTGTTTTAAGTAAGTCATGGGTTTGCCTGACTAAATCCTTTGATACGGCCGTCACCATATCCGATTGTTCAATCCCAAAGCGGATCATGTTGCTTAAAGCTGGATCATAACCTAAAACAGTAATATCAGTGCCATGAAGTGTTGTTACTATTTTTAGATGATCGCCGACCATCTGCTTTGCCAAAAAAGCGCAAACAGCATGTGGTACAGCATAATGAACGTGTAAGAGATCAAGCTTTTCCCTAACTGCTACGCACGCCATTTTACTCGCTAAAGTTAAATCATATGGCGGGTAACGAAAAACCGCGTACTGATTGACTTCAACTTCATGAAAAAAAATGTTGCGTGACGTCTTCTCCAGACGAAAAGGAATGCTGGATGTGATAAAATGCACTTCATGGCCTTTTTTTGCCAGCATTTTACCTAATTCTGCAGCAACAACACCTGATCCGCCGACTGTAGGGTAACATGTGATGCCAATTTTTAATTTCATGTTGATTCTCCTAAAATAAAGACGTGCGTTTTATCGGTTTTTTTGATTTAAATGCTTCAGCAAAAAGTGTTCCCGTTTCCTTACCGTATAAACGATCACGACTTTCTACTGTCTCAAGATATCCGTTTGTCAGCGGTGTCTCCACTCCGTCTTTCGATAGCATAAATTGACTTCGGTAAGCTTTCAGAGCTTCCATTTTCACATGATGAACATCGCTGACATCGATAACAAAATCCGCTTTATGAAAACCATTGATATAATAAAAGTAAAGATCTTGAACTTTATGACTTGGCAACTCTTGAGTCCCTTGGTATTTTTTAATTCCTGCAGAAAATACGGCCTCTTCCACTAAGCGCCCGCAATGTCCGTGATCCGGATGGCGGTCTTCAAAAAATGGTGCAAACACAATTCGGGGTTCATATAAACGAATAATATCGACAATTTTTGCTATTTTTTTATCATCTAATGTCAACCCTCTATCAGGAAACCCTAAATTTTCTCTTATGCTTAGCCTCAATGTATCCGAAGCATTTGAGGCTTCCTGTTGACGAAGAATAACATTGCCGTTAGAAGAAAGCTCCGCCTTTGTCAGATCACAGATGCCCACCTTAAATCCTTTGGATGTATGGCGGGCAATTGTACCACCCATCCCGATTTCAACATCATCAGGATGGGCGCCAAACGCCAATATATCAAGTTTTACCTGTTCCACATTAATCATCCTTTTTCCCGTGAACAAACTGGCGCCAATTTAATTCTCCCCGGTCTAATGCGTGCATTAATAATTCCCCTGTGGCCATGTTCGTCGCAAGCGGAATTTCATACACATCGCTGAGGCGAATAAGCGCACTGATATCAGGTTCGTGAGGCTGAGCTGTTAACGGATCCCGGAAAAAGATAACCATATCCATTTCATTATTTGCGATTAAAGCACCTATTTGCTGATCGCCTCCGTATGGTCCTGATTGAAAACGGTGAACATTTAAACCGGTTGCTTCCATAATCTTCTTTCCGGTTGTACCTGTTGCAAAAAGTTCATGTTTTTCTAAAATCGGTTTATATGCGGTCGTAAACTGAACAATATCCTTCTTTTTCTTATCATGGGCGATGAGTGCGATTTTCATTTAAATCCCTCTAATCCAAAATATTTTCTAAACCGTAGACAAGCGTGTCTAATGACATGACAGTCTCAACAGCGAAACGGACTCCCGTCATAAAAGATTTCCGATTAAATGAATCATGACGCAAAGTCAACATTTCTCCTTCTCCGCCGAAAAGAACCTCTTGATGAGCAACAAGTCCGGGAAGTCTTACACTGTGAATATGCATGCCGTCTGTTTCCGCGCCGCGCGCACCTTTTATTGTTTCCTTTTCATCAGGGTGTCCTTGCTTTTTAGATTCTCTTACTTTTTGAATCATTTCAGCCGTTTTAACGGCAGTTCCCGAAGGCGCATCCCGCTTTTGGTCATGATGTAATTCAATGATTTCAACATCCGGGAAATACTTTGAAGCCATTTGGCTGAATTTCATAACTAAGACTGCACCTATTGCAAAGTTTGGCGCAATAATACCGCCAAGGTTCTTATCAGACAATTTTTGTTCAAATCGGGCAACATCATCATTTGTAAATCCAGACGTTCCGATTACAGGTCTTACCCCATAATCAACAGCGGCTTGAAAATGCGCCTTCCCTGCATCAGGGTGCGTTAAATCTATTAATACATCAGCTTTGATATTTGAAAAGCAAGCTTCTATATCAGTATAAATAGGAGCGTCTATGTCAGGTAATCCTTCTAAATCCCGGACAGACATACCATCATTTTTATTGTCAACCGCTGCTGCAAGCTCAAAATGCGGCGTCTCGGAAATCATATGTATTGTTTCGCTGCCCATTTTCCCTCTTGGACCGGCTACCACAATCCGGATCTTATTATTTTCCATTATTAATTTTCCTCCCTCTCAATCCTTGTCCAACGGTCCTTATCACGTGTTTTAAATTTATGCATGACCGCATCAAAGGCTTCCTCAATATTAATGTTTAAAGAATTAGCAAGACAAATGATTACAAATAACAAGTCAGCCAGTTCTTCATTAATTGTTTTGACTTCTTCAGTTTTTTTCTTTGGCTTCTCGCCATAATAATGATTAACTTCTCGGGCTAACTCGCCCAGTTCTTCGGTCAATCTGGCAGTTAGCGCTAGCGGTGAAAAATATCCTTCTTTAAATTGGCTAATATAAGCATGTACTTCTTTTTGCATATCTTTCATAGTTTTTTCACTCATGACATCACCCCATTAGTCGTCTGTAGTTATCTTAGCGAAAATGGGGGGTGTTTGACAAATTATTTATTCCGGTTTACAAAACAGCTTCTTTAAGCAGCAGCTTAACCTAATCATCGGAGTGAATGAAATAGTCCTGACCGGTGGAAGTTTCACTATATACTTTACTTTAAACAATTGAATGCAAACAGGCTATCATTTATAATTATTGAGTTGTGAAAATTGCGTCGGAAATAAAGGGGGCGTTGTTTTTGAAATTGTCTTTAAAGCCGAAAAATATCTTTTTTATCTTAATTGGTGCCGCTATTTATGCATTTGGACTCGTAAATTTTAACATGACAAATAAATTGGCGGAAGGCGGAATCACAGGGATTACATTGATTCTGTATAATTTATTTAATATCGACCCGGCAATAAGTAACATCGTATTGAATGTCCCTTTGTTTATCTTGGGATGGCGTACATTAGGAAGAAACAGCTTTGCTTACACGTTAATTGGAACAGGTGCATTATCCGTCTTTTTATGGATATTTCAACACGTTCATATCTTTTCTTTTACTTTAAAAAATGATATGACCCTCGCTGCATTATTTGCAGGTGTCTTCGTCGGCGTCGGTTTGGGTATTATTTTTAAGTACGGCGGAACGACAGGCGGTTCAGACATTATCGCGCGGCTGGGACATAACTCCTTCGGGTGGAGCATTGGTCAAATTATGTTTGCGATTGATGCCATTGTTATTATTTCTTCGCTTATTTATCTTGATTACCGGCAAGCCATGTATACGCTTGTTGCCGTATTTGTCGGCGCCAGAGTGATTGACTTTATTCAAAAAGGCGCCTACGCTGCAAAAGCAGCTATGATCATTTCAAAAGATAATGAGGCTGTCGCTGATAAAATTATTAAAACGCTGGATCGCAGTACAACAATTATTCCCGCAAAGGGCGGATACACAGGCAATGAGGTCAATGTCCTTTACTGCGTTGTCGCTCAAAATGAAGTATTTCGGCTGAAAAACGTTATTAGCTCTGTAGATCCCCATGCTTTTGTAGCTGTTAATGATGTACACGAAGTTCTTGGAGAGGGATTTACACTTGATGAAAATAAAAATCCATTACATGAATAAAGCACTCACCTGGTGATGAGTGCTTAATCGTTATTATCATTATTCAAACCGATATACATTAGAACGAAACGCAGCAATTCCAGAACTGCCACAAGCGCTGCGGCTACATATGTTAAAGCAGCTGCTGTTAATACCTTACGCGCTTGACGCTTTTCATCAGATTGTACAATTCCTAATGCTGTTATTTGTTTCAACGCACGGCTTGAGGCATCAAATTCAACCGGCAAAGTGACAATTTGAAAAAGAACTGCTAAACCGAAAAAGATAACGCCAATTAGCGCGGCTCCAGCAAGATGAAGTATCATCCCTGCTAAGATAAATATCCAAGATAAGCTTGAACCAATATTTGCGACGGGTACTAAGGCATGCCTCATTCTTAATGGGGCATAATCCTTATCATCTTGAATCGCATGTCCGACCTCATGGGCCGCAACAGCTGTTCCCGCTATTGTATTGCCATGGTAAATATCTGAGGATAAGCGGACAACCTTGTCCCTAGGGTCATAATGGTCGCTTAATGTGCCCGGTACCTCTTCAATTTCAATATTGTACAAACCATTATGATCGAGAATTTGTCTTGCAACTTGAGCGCCCGTCATACCTGTAGAATTGGCGACTTCCGAATACTTTGAATAAGCGTTCCGGACTTTCGCCTGTGCCCATATGGGGATAATCATGATGATGATAAAGTAGACGATATATGCTCCAATACTCATTTATTTGGTAACCTCCACCTTAACTTATTAAGGTCAATTTTAGTCAAAAACATTCTCGAAGTCAATAAAAAAGCGCGTTTGACAAAATGTTGTCAAAGTTTATATTAGTATAACTGTTCGTAAGCCCCAAGTTTTTGTAAGGGTGTGGGGTGCCTGCACCTTCGCCGACGATTATTCAATAAAGTATCGCCGCTTCTCGTCGCAACTCATGGCAGTTTGAATGTTTCGCTCGTTACAGAAGGTTAATTCAAATTGTTGCTTTTCCGAACCTGTCCTTTATATTTTCTCCAAGAGACGTATATTAATGTAATGACAGTTAACCCGCCAATAATAAAAACTGCCCAAAATAATTGCTGTTGAATCGGTTTTTTCATTTTATTAGAGAATAATTGATTTAAATCTTGATAAGTTTTATTCAATTGGTTTCCTTTGTTTTTATTTTGCATCATCGTTATCCGATTATTAGAAACGGTATTTACCTCATCATTAACCAGTGTCAATTCATGCTGGTTAACATCAATGAGCATGGCTGGGTAAATCATTTCATATACATCCAAGAATTTGTTTAATTCGTACTGAAAGGTGATGCCGTTCCCTTGTTTCACCGCTTCTTCCATCTTTTCAAATGGCGTTAACAGCTGACCTTTCAGCCCTTTCCATAAAGGATCTTGATTTGATTCTAAAGCATCAATTGACAACCGAAACTCAACCGCTTTCTGCCGCTTCTCATTATCGGCAACCTCTTTATCTAAAATATTAATAAGGTTATTCATTGTTGTCTCTATCACTTCATCATTATCTTCACTAACTCCTAACACTGTCTCTGAATACTTTGACCAGTCTTTTTTAAATTGATTTAAATCTTTTAAGGCGAGTTCATACTGGTGATTATCTACATTTTGAAAAATACTATCGGATAAGTCAGATATTTGATGCCATACCTGATCAGAAGACTTTTCTTTTGCAAAAGAATGAATCGGAAAAACGATTAAAGCGAGACATAATAGCAGCATTATTCGATTTTTCATACTCGTACTTGTCCCCCCTCTTACAACGATTATATGAGAAGGCGGACAAGAGTAGACCTAATTTAGAGGCAGTTTATTCACCTTTTTATTCAAATAATAAATAACGCCAATGCTAATCCAGCTTAACCAAAATGTTAAATAACCGATAACCTGATGATGCGAGGAAAGGTAGGGGTACCATGGCGCCATATTAAATACATAGTCAATAAAATCATTATGTAAAGTCCAAATCGCTGCAATGACAATATGCCATAGTTTAATCCGATAAAACGGCGCATATATAAGTCCTTCAATTGCCATGCAGCCATGAGAGAAAATAAGCATATAATTCCCCAAATTTAAAGGGTAACCGAATAAACCGGACACCGCATTCATACCAACTGCCCATACACCATATTTCAGCAAAGTAATAGCTGCCAGCCCTTCGAATCAAAACCACCCGTGAAAACGGGTGGTTTGCTCTGCGGCTGAAAGCCTCTGTTACTGGCCAGCCCTTCAAAGGGCACTGAAAGGTTCGCCAACCGCACTACTTTTCCGGCAACCCTAAAAGGGTC